>JAUCGD010000144.1 GCA_030377945.1 Desulfobacterales bacterium HSG17
TAGTCATATTTTCACCTCTAAATATTTATATTTTATAATTATTAAGATAGGTTGAAGCTATAATACTTTTTAAACTTTGTCAAGAGTGAGATTTATTTAAGAGAAATTTTTTTTGATTAATAGGTGCGAAACTTGAGTAAATAAGATTGCAGTATTCTCTTTATCAATAATCAGGTTCAGGAATTGATGCCAGCAGCATTTTCGAATAGTGATGATGCGGAGAGCTATACAACTCTTCTGCATCAGCAATTTCACAAATTTTGCCCTTATACATCACAGCAACACGATCACTGATATTCTTTACAACAGCCAGATCATGAGAAATAAACAACATGGTCAGCTTAAATTGCTGTTTCATTTTTTCCAGCAGATTCAGTATTTGAGCCTGAACTGACACATCAAGGCTGGAAACCGGTTCATCACAGATTAAAAGCCTTGGTCTGGTAATAATCGCCCTGGCAATACTGACGCGCTGACACTGACCGCCTGACAATTCATAAGGATACCGGTCATACATCTGTTTCGGGTCAAGCCCCACAGCCTTCATCATTGAACAGGCTCGCTGCCTGCACTCCTGTCGATTTGTTCTGGCGAGAACACGCAAGGGTTCCTCAATAGTCCTGCCAATTTTACGACCGGGATTCAAAGATGCAACTGCATCCTGAAATATCATCTGAAGTCCGGGCCTGATTTTCCTTAAGCGCTGACTCGTGCAATTTAATAAATCTTCACTATTATAATAAATCCGGCCTGATACCGGTTTTAGAAGTCTGACAATTGCCCGTGCCACACTTGATTTGCCGCATCCTGATTCACCAACCAGTCCAAGGGTTTCACCGGCATTGATTTCAAAACTGACATTGGATACAGCCTGCATCCTGGTTCTGAAACCAATATTATATTCAATAACCAGGTTCCTGACAGAAAGCAATGGTTCTTGTTTCAATTGCTTATTCATCTTGCTTATTCATCTTTCTTATTCCCCTTTTATATTTAAGGGATACCAGCATGCAGCTCTATGATTGCCGGCTTTACTATTATTGACAGGCTTTAAATCAGGCCTGGTTTTTGTGCATAAATCCCGGGTTTTACAGCATCTTGGTGCAAAACTGCATCCACGGGGTAAATCTATAAGGTCAGGCGGGTGCCCGTTTATGGTTTGAAGTTTTGTATGCGGAGGATTGGAAAGACGCGGAATAGCTTCCATCAAGGCACGGGTATATGGCATGTGCATTTGTTTGAAAAGCTCGGATGTGGGAGCATGTTCCACAATTCTGCCTGCATACATTACAGCAGTCTCATGGGTACGTCCGGCCACCACATTTAAATCATGGGTTATCAAGATCATGGCCATTTGTTTTTCCTGCTGAAGTCTGGCCAGTAAATCCAGTATTTCAGCCTGAACAGTCACATCCAGGGCAGTTGTAGGCTCATCTGCAATCAGGAGTTTTGGCTCACAGGCCAGGGCAATTGCAATTGCCACACGCTGGCGCAATCCTCCTGAAAGCTGATGAGGATATTGTTCAGCTCTGTGTTTCGGCATGGGGATGCCCACAATATCCAGAAGCGAAATTGCGCGCTCCCAGGCCGTTGCTCTGTTTAATTTAAGATGGCAGCAAAGAACCTCAGCCACCTGCCTGCCGATTTTCATTACCGGGTTAAGGGATGTCATGGGGTCTTGAAAAACAAGGGCGATTTCCCGTCCCATAATCCTGCGCATCTGTTTGCCTGACATCTTTATCAAATTTTGTCCCTTAAATTCCACAATTGCGTCTGGGGGAACCAGTGCATTGCTCGGCAAAAGCCCCATCACAGCCCTTGCCAGCATACTTTTGCCGCTGCCGGATTCTCCAACCAATCCGAGAGTTCTGCCCTGTTCCAGGGAAAAGGACACCCTGTTAACAGCTCTGACCAGACCGTGTTTTGTGGGCAGGCATGCCTGTAAATCTTTAACTTTTAAAAGGGGGAGCATCCTGTTTCCTTTAGTCATATCTGAGTCTTTCCTCGTTCGAAAATATTTCGCAGGCTGTCGCCGATAAGATTAAAGGAAATCACTGTCAGGAACATGATCGCTGCCGGAATCATACTGACATGGGGGGATTCATCAAGCACATCCCTGCCCTCGGCAATCATGCGGCCCCAGCTTGGAGTCGGGGCCGGTACACCAAGTCCCAAAAAGCTAAGGGAACCTTCTGCCATTATCATAAAGGCAACCACTAACAGACCATATACTGTCACCGGGATAAGCACATTGGGGATAATTTCCCGGACCAGGATAGATAAATTGCCCGCACCTGTCAGTTTTGCAGCCTGAACAAATTCCAGGCTGCATAAAGCAAGTGTTTTAGCCCTGGCAACCCTGCAAAAAGCCGGAATGGAGAGAAAGCCAAGTGACAAAATCATATTTGGGAGACTTGAACCAAGATAGAAGCTGACTGCAAGTAATAGCAGCAGTCCCGGAAATGCCAGGATAATATCCATGACTGCCACAATCAAAGACTCCGGAAGACCGCGGTAGAAACCGGCAATACAACCTAAAAAGCCACCTGCTAACAACCCGATCATTGGTGCTATTAACCCGATCGACAAGGAAATGCGTGCCCCGTAGATTATCCGTGATAAAATATCCCGTCCCATGCTGTCAGTACCCAGCCAATAGATGTAAAAAGATTTTTCCATCTTTTGATATCCCTGCATTAGTGCTTCCTCACTAATCGTGCCAGGGTTTGCATTCAGGTTGTTCCAGTCCATTTTATCAGGCTCCTGAACTGTCCATAAATCCACGGTTACGGCTGAAATAACAAGTAATGCAATCCAGGTTACAGATAGCCAGAAGGCTGGCCCCAGGCCCATGTCAATGGTTCTATTCCCCATTTACCTCCCCTGTTCTGATACGTGGATCCAGAAGTATATATAAAATATCCACCAATGAATTGATCGTCACATAGCCAATGGTTATCACAAAGATGCACCCCTGGACCATCAGGAAGTCCCGGGCATATATAGCATTGAGCAGCAGTCTTCCGATACCGGGTAATGCAAAGATGGTCTCTACAATCACAGCATCACCAATGCAGCGGCCCATTTGAATGCCAAGTACGGTAAACAAAGTCAGTGAGGATGGTCGTAAGGCATGCTGCAAAAGCACCTGCCAGGGTGCCAGTCCCTTGGCCCTGGCCATAAGAATGTAATTCTGCTGCAAAGTTGTGATCATGTCACTGCGAAGCACCCGCATGAGAACAACCCATTCGATAAGTGCAATACTCAACCCCGGAAGCACAAAAGATTTGATATTGGCCCACGGTCCGTCAAAAAAAGGGGTATATCCGGTGGCCGGAAGCCACCGGAGTTGAATGGAAAACAGGTAAATGCTTAAAAGTGCCATCACAAAGCTGGGAATTGAAAAGCTGGCAAAGCCGATCCCGCTGATAAAACGGTCAGGTAGTGCATTGCTTTTATAAGCACAGACAATACCGGCAGGCAGTGCAAACAGCAGGGCAATGCATTGTGAAATAATGAGCAGTTCCATAGTAACCGGCAGGCGGGAGAGTATGGCATCAAGAACAGATTCGCCGGTCTGATAGGATACACCAAGATTTCCGCAAACAGCATTTCTCAGCCAGACCAGATACCGGGCAATAATATTGCGGTCAAGCCCCAGATCTTTACGAATGGCTTCAATATCCTCAAGAGTCCCGTCAAGGCCGCTGATAACATGGGCCACATCACCAGGCAGAACATTAACCATCAGAAAAGTAATAAAGCTAACTGCCAGTATAATGAAAATGAATCGTATTGTTTTTCTAAGTATAACATGGATAAACTGCATATATCTTTTCAGGTAAGCGGCAGAGGCGGGAAATGCGATCCTGCCCCTGGCCGGATGGCTATGTCGCCGACTTTGTTTTTAAAAGCATCATATCCTGCTGTGCAAAGCGCATCCACAGCTTGGTCAACATATCCCTCATCAATTATTTGCTGCCACAATGTACAATGTAACTTCCTTTGTTCTGCCGGGGACTTTTGTGCTTTGGGGCCAATCAGGAATCCGTTTTCGCCCCGGCCGCAGATGTCATGCTGTTCAAGCAGAAAGTCAACACGGCTGAAAAATTTCTGCCAAAAGGCTTTATTGCTGCGTATGCTGCCTGTCAGTTCAGCCAGAAGATCTGCTTCCGGATCATCCTCATGGATGGTGAACCAGGCCACCACACTTAAGGGCCGAAGCACATCCGGGCTGAACGCAAACTCCTCAGGATGCAGGCGCCTGCCTTCTTTTCTGTAAACAATGTAGCGCCTGTACGGCCCTGAAGCATGATTGGTTCCTGCTAATAAAATCCCCCCTTGATCCAATATGCTTCCGGCCTGGGTCATCATGCGAATCCTGGTTTTGGGATCAAAATATAAAAGAAGGTTCATACATCTCAATACATTGGCGGGCGGAAGCCGGCACTGGCCTAACTCAGTTTCAAGAAAAGTAAGCTGTTCGGTTTCGTATTCCTTTATTAGATTTTGTTTGAGTTTGAAGCCCCCGGTTTCAACTGAAGAGGTTTTGGTATCTGCTGTTGCTGTCAGCATGGGCTGAAGTTTGACAAATGCTGCTTTGAATCGTTTCCTGGTGGATACATGATCTTTATAAAATGCTAAGATATCCGGTGCGTCTGACCGGGGCTGCATGTAATACAGGGTGTGATCCCGTCCAAAACATGCATAATGGCCGTCCTGATCAATTACCAGGTATGGGGCAAAGTTCCGGTCAATCCCGAACACTTTCCAGTCCGGGAACCTGTGCGTTGTCTCAACCGTTGTAACCGGCGGGAATCCGCATCCGACATCAACAAAAATGCCCTGTCTGTTTTTGGGAACAGATATGCTCTTTTCGACATACGCATCGAATATTTCATGTCGCCCCGGATTTGTGAGCGGAGGAATAGTGCCGCCCAGGGAACCTGGCAATATATTGGGAACCACGGTTGACAGCCCCCATATAAGCCAGGGATTGAAATCAGTGGCAGGCTGACCTGCTTTGCGCATGAGACTGAGCATTCGCAGGATAAAATTTTGTGTTTCGTTTCCTAGTGAAGACAAGTCAACTTCCTGAGCCAGTTCATGAGGCAGATCTTTTCCCAAATATTCAAGCACATATGAGTTAAAAGTTTTTATCTGTGCCATAATATTTCAAATCCTGTTTTTATCAAATCCTGTTATTATCAAATATGGGGAACAAAAGTATGATTTAAGAAATCCGATTTTCTAAAAAATCGGATTTCCGGGTTGTTTTTATAATTTCTTATTTCAAATCCGAATAAAAAAACGGAATGCCCTGGATAATATGCTGGGGCCTGTCCAGTTTGGGGGCACCTATGAAATGATACCGGCGTCCGCCCAGGAACATGGTAACTGCGTCATTGTTGATTTTTGCTGCAATGCGGCAAAGAAGCTTTTTCCTGGTCTCAGGATTGGTTTCCATGCGCTGTTTTTCCAGGAAATCATCTATTTCCAGATCCGCATATTTAGCAAAATTGGCCTTGCTTTCAGAGTGATATTCCTTAAACAATGAGGGACCCTGGTCCGGTGCACTGGGGATTCTCCCGCTGCCCATCTGATAATTTCCTTTGATGATTTTCCTGATAAGTGCGCCCATATCCAGGGGAGTAAGGATAAGCTCAATACCGGCTTCCTTCATCAATTGCTGCATAATCTGCCCAAGCTCCTGCCCTCTTGGTGTCTGGGTGTGGATATATTCAATTTTTACAGGTTTGCCGTATTGGGCAAGAAGCTTTTTTGCAGCCTGGGGGTCATGCTCATTATAGGCTGTATTATTACAGTCCAGGGTGCTGCCAAAGATATGTTCTATCTTGGGGATTGTACCTTTCTTGCTCACGGAAATATATTTGGCCTGATCCCAGGCAAGGAGGACTGCTTTTCTAACGCGCACATCATCCAGGGGCGGGGATTTATGGTTCATTCGGATGATATCTGCCCCATTATCCAGAGCTGAAAATACATTTAAGTCTGCATCTTTTTCAGCCTGTCGAATATGGATGCCGCGATCCGTATAAATTAAATCGGTTTCACCTGCTTTCAGGGATGTGTAACGGGTCTGATGGTCGCTTATGATTCGGAATTTAATTCGGTCTGCAATGGGAGCAATGGACTTCCAGTAGTTGGGATTTTTTTCAACACTGATATAATCCGAATGTTTCCATTTCACAAACTGGAAAGGGCCTGTTCCCACAGGTGCGCTGTTGCCTGTCTCCTGTTTCATTGCCGCAGGCGAGGGAATCAGTGCTATACCTCGGATCCATGAAATGACACCTTTAAACGCGGGCCAGGGATGTTTCAGATTAAAGCGAACCGTGTGGGCATCTATTTTTTCCACAGACTTGACAGATGTGATGTAAGCACGCCCCCTGAACTTGATTTTCGGATCAAGCATCCGGCTCCAGTGAGCTGTGACAGCATCTGCGGTAAAAGGTGTACCGTCATGAAAAAGCACGCCCTTGCGGAGTGCCACAGTCCAGACTTTTCCATCAGCCGAAGAAGTGGCCGAAAGCCCCAGGGCAGGAACAAGTTCACCTTTTTCATCCATATAGAACAAAGGCTCCAGTACAGTGTTGACAACAATTGCGGTAGATATGGTAAAACCGCCGAACTTGATTATGTCAAAACCGTGAAAGGTCTCAATACCGACTTTCAATTCTTCTCTGGGCGGCTGTGCAAAAGACACAGCGCTCCAGCAAACTGCCGACAAAACAATCAGCATTAAACCCATAAAACACAAGCGAAAACGATTCCCAATAAAATGATGTAACATACTCGGACCCTCCATTAATTAATGATACGTTAAATTATCCTATATGATTGCCCTTGTTCCCAGGCTCTGCCTTGTAACGAGTTCAAGTTTTTTTGCTCAATCCTGTTAACGACATGAAACTTATCTTTTTCCTAAGCTCCGGGGTAAGGTTGGCCGATGCTTTTATTACTTCCTCCTCCCTCTCGGAAAAGCCTTTGCAGATAATTTCGCTGCACAGGGACATCATCTGTTTGACAACATCTTCATTTGACCAGGCGGGTGCGGTGCCTGAACTGAGCGCAGTTGCGATACCATGACTCAACTGGGCCCGTACGATTCTGATCCAGCCCACAAGCTCGGCATTCATGCCCTTAAAAGCCGGGTAATCTTCTCCTAACTCCTTATATACAGATAACCAGAAAGCGTATCTGCGCTTATGAACATCCTCGGGTTTTCCATAGTTCATACAATTAAAGAGCAGACCATGATCCTTTGCAAAAAATATGTAACCGATTGCATGGTCAACCCAGGGGGCTCCGGTATAAGTTTTCAAGGCATATTCTGTAAGAATTTCCCAGGCCCGATCAAGGATCGCTTCTTTTAACTCATCCATTGTGGCAAAATGGGAAAAAATAGGCATGGTAGATGCACCAAGTTTTTTTGCTACTAATTTTGGCGTTATACCTTCCCACCCAAACTCTTTTAACTGCTCAAGCCCGGCTTCAATTACAGTTTCTCTGGTATATTTGGTTTTTTTAGGCATTGTATTCTGTTAATCCTGACAATAAAATAGTTATAGTTATATAACGATTGATATATAACTATAACTATTTTATTGTCAAGCTTTTTTGTTAGTACACCGTTTCACAAGTTTGTACACAGTTG
>JAUCGD010000017.1:0-15000 GCA_030377945.1 Desulfobacterales bacterium HSG17
ATGATGAACTAGAAGAAATTGATGAAGATTTTGATGACGATGTTGAAGAAGTTGAGCTTGATGATGATGAAGAGTTGGAAGAAATTGATGAACTCGATGATGATGTTGAAGAGATAGAACTTGACGATGATGAAGAACTTGAAGATGTCGATGAGCTTGATGAAGAAGAGCAGAAAGCTCTTGAGGAATTCAGGAAAAAAAGAGAACTTTCAGAACAATTTGATAAAACCCTGGGTGAGAGAGAAAAAAAATATAATAAATATACCAAAGTTCCTGAAGGTCTATATACAGTAGGAACAAAAAAAGGACTGAAATCAACACTTGAGTTACAACAATTTGACATGCCTGAAGTCTATATTGGTATTTACCCTGTAATAAATTCTCTGTTTGAAATATTTATAGAAGAGACAGGATATATAACAACTGCAGAAAAACTGGGTTTTGGCAGAGTATATTATTCAAGATTTAAAAAAGATGCCAAAGGCTCCACATGGAATAAAAATTCAGGCTCAGAAGATGTAAAAGGTGCATGCTGGTATCAGCCTTCCGGCCCTGATTCATCACTTCACGGTAAAAGAAACCATCCTGTTGTACAGGTAAGTATTGATGATGTATTTACCTTTGCTTCCTGGATTGGAAGACGTATCCCCACAGAAGCAGAGTGGGAATCTGCAGCAAGAACAGATTTGGGATATAAATACCCCTGGGGCAATGAATTTAATCAAAAAGCATTAAATCTGGAGCAGAGCGGATTATCTGATACAAGCTCAGTGGATGAATATGATACCTTTGCAAATGATTTTAAAATTATTGATATGCTTGGCAATGTCATGGAGTGGACTTCTGATATGGAAGTACCTCCCTTTAAATCAAAGAAAAACAGTAAATACTGTGTAGCAAAAGGCGGGGCATGGAATGGCAAAGACGATGTAACCATAAGCTCACGAATTCTATTTAAACCCGGGTTCACGTCAAATACCATAGGATTTAGATGTATTTCTGAAATTTTTCTTTAAATATTTTGAGGCAGGAGATGTGAAATTTGAGTGATGAGTTGTAATGTTAGATATTTAAAAACAGATGGATGAATTAACCCAGAAATATCTTGATTATCTTATTATTGAAAAAGGTTTATCTGATAATAGTATTGAGTCTTATTCCACTGATCTTGTCCAATACATCATATTTCTTGAAAAAAATGGGATTACTAATCTTGATAAGGTTGACAGTGCTGTTATTCTTGCATGGCTTATAAATTTAACAAAAAAAGGACTTGGCGCTAAATCAAGGGCAAGGCATTTAATAACTGTCCGGGGATTATATAAATTTTTAATCAATGAGAAAGATGTTTCAATCAACCCTGTAAAAAATGTGGATATTCCAAAGACAGGTATTGCCCTGCCAAAAATCATGAATGTAAAAGAAGTTGAAAAGCTTCTTGATAGCCCTGACATCTCAAAACCAAGAGAGTTAAGAAATTGTGCAATGATGGAGCTAATGTATGGTGCAGGACTGAGAGTGTCAGAACTTATATCAATGCAGCTTCAGGACATAAACCTTGATGCAAACTTTGTAAGAGTAATGGGAAAAGGTTCTAAAGAGAGAATAATTCCCTTTGGCTCCAAGGCAAGAACAGTTAATCAGGAGTGGATTAAAAATGGAAGAACATCTCTGTTACAAAAAACTCCCTCTGTATATCTATTTGTTGCAAGGGCAGGCAATCCCATGACCAGGCAGTCTTTCTGGAAAATTATAAAAAAGTATGCACTTCTTGCCAATATTTCCAAAAATATTACCCCGCATACCCTGCGCCATTCCTTTGCCACACACCTGCTTGAAGGTGGTGCAGACTTAAGATCAGTTCAGACAATGCTCGGCCATTCCGACATATCAACAACGCAGATATACACCCACATTTCAAAAGAATATTTAATGAAAATGCATCAAAAATTCCATCCGCGAAAATAATACCTGAAAAGTCAATGCCGGAAAAATTAATATCCACAAGATTAATAATAGTTTGATTCTTAAATTACTTTTATGGTAATAAACCGTCATAAAATAGAATATGAAAAAATCAAAATTGCACAACTGCCCTTTCATATACACAATAAGGCTGAAACAGAGTTATAGAATGAAATTTAACATGGATGATATTTAAAACAATTATGAAAGATTCAACGCCTTTAAACGAGCTCTTGATGTCTGTAAATAAACCCTTTTTTGCTGTTCAAAATGGTAAGGGGATTGAATTTATAACTAAAGATAATATTTTTTTTACCAATGGTTTTAATCAAGACTCTTTTTCACAAATCAAAGCCTTTGTCCCTGCTGTTACACCTGAAAACCTTGGTGATGGAAAATTTAAAAAAAGACACTCTTTAAAATATCCATATATTGCTGGAGCCATGGCAAACGGGATTACTTCTGCAGCCATTGTAAAAACCATGGCGAAAAATGGTATGATGGGTTTTCTTGGGGCCGGGGGGCTCTCTCTTAAGAAAATTGAAGAAAATATAATTGATCTGAAAAATACTCTTACAGATAGGCCCTTTGGATTTAACCTTATCCACTCACTTGGCGACCATGCCCATGAAATGGCAACAGTTGAACTCTATTTAAAATATAAAATCAGACTTATCAGTGCTGCAGCTTTCATGCGAATGACCCCTGCCCTTGTCTATTATCGCACCAAAGGAATTTTTAAAAATGATAGAGGTCAGATTATTGCCCCCAATAATATCATAGCCAAAGTATCAAGGATTGAAATAGCCAGTCAGTTTTTCTCGCCACCTCCAGTAAAACTTGTCAACATACTCCTTGAAAAGGATCTGATTTCAAAAGAGGAGGCTGAACTATCACAATATATTCCCATGGCTCAGGATCTGACTGCAGAAGCTGATTCCGGCGGACATACTGACAACCGCCCTGCCCTGGCTCTATTGCCAACCATGCTCGCACTTAAAAATGAATTCATGGAAAAATACAAATTCCATGAACCTCTGTGTGTCGGGCTTGCAGGCGGCATTGCAACCCCGCAGTCAGCTGCTGCTGCCTTTTCCATGGGAGCAGCATATATATTAACAGGTTCCATTAATCAATCCTGCATTGAAGCTGGGATATGTGAAGATGTAAAAAAAATGCTTTGCCAGGCCCAACAGGCTGATGTGGCAATGGCACCTGCTGCGGATATGTTTGAAATAGGTGCAAGAGTTCAGGTATTAAAAAGGGGAACAATGTTTCCTGTAAGAGCTGAAAAACTTTATAAATACTATCAGACTTTTAATAACTTTGATGAAATTGATGAGAAATCAAAACAGGAAATTGAAGAGAAATTTTTACAGACAAGTTTTCAGAATGCCTGGGAATCAACCAGAGATTTTTTCCAGAAAACTAATAATCATAAAGAGATTGAAAAGGCTCAAAATGATCCAAAACATAAAATGGCGCTGGTTTTTCGATCATATCTTGGACTTTCATC
The DNA here is from genome assembly GCA_030377945.1 of Desulfobacterales bacterium HSG17. The sequence goes on from JAUCGD010000017.1 coordinate 3,482, forward strand.
TAAATGGGCAATTCAGGGTGACGATAGACGAAAAATGGATTACCAGATCTGGTGCGGCCCTGCCATTGGCGCTTTTAATCAGTGGGTAAAAGGCAGTTTCCTTGAAAGCCATGAAAATCGTAAAACTGCTGAAATCGCTTTAAATCTTCTGTTTGGTGCCTGTATATCCACAAGAATATCCATATTAATGACCCAGGGAATCAAAGTGCCGGCAGGTTCAGGTGAATTCAACCCCATGAAAAAACAGGAAATTCTCAAATTTATGTAAAAGTTTTGTCAAATTCCTATCCAAATATATGATTTACTGCCCTTAAAATAGTATATAGCCAAGATTAGAATTACTTTTTTGGGATTGAATTCATAGGCCTAATGATTACAAAAAATAGAATGCATAATGATATCGCCATTATCGGCATGGGATGTATCTTCCCGAGATCTCGCAATCTAAAAGAATATTGGCATCTTTTGTTTAATGGAATTGATGCAATTGAAGAGATTCCTGGGGATACTCACTGGAAATTAAAAGACTATTTTGATAAAGATCCTGCCACACGGGACCACACCTACTGCAAACGTGGTGGGTTTCTTCCCAAAATTAATTTTGATCCTTTAAAATATGGAATTCCGCCCAATAATATTGAAGTCACAGATACCTCCCAGCTTCTTGGTCTTGAAGTGGCAAGGATGGCTCTTGAAGATGCTGGATATCCTGCGAATCACCCTGAACTTAAAGAGAAAAAAGTCAATGTAATCCTTGGAGTGACAGGCACTCAGGAACTTGTTATCCCTCTGGGGGCAAGGCTTGGGCATCCTATCTGGAAAAAAGCTTTGGAAGATTCTGGAATCAGTGAAGATAAAAAGCAGGAAGTTATTGAACGAATACAAGGCGATTATGTGCAGTGGCAGGAAAATTCTTTTCCCGGCCTTCTTGGAAATGTTGTTGCAGGAAGAATTGCCAACCGTTTAAATCTTTCCGGAACAAATACCGTAACAGATGCAGCCTGTGCAAGTTCTTTGTCGGCTATTCATACAGCAGTTATGGAACTTGTTTCAGGAAAATGTGATATGTCCATTACCGGTGGTGTAGATGCCTTGAATGATATTTTCATGCACATGTGTTTTTCAAAAACCGGAGTTTTATCCCATACAAGTGATGCAAAACCTTTTTCCAAAGATGCAGATGGTACTGTTCTTGGAGAAGGTATTGGGATGCTGGTTTTAAAACGTCTTGATGAAGCAGAAAAAGACAGTGATCAAATTTATGCTGTTATTAAAAGTGTTGGTACTTCAAGCGATGGCAGAACTTCTGCCATTTATGCCCCTGAAGCAAAAGGACAGATTAAAGCATTAAACGAAGCCTATAATGAAGCAGATATTACTCCTTCCAGCATTGAACTTTTGGAAGCCCATGGAACTGGAACAAGGGTGGGAGATAAAGTAGAATTTGATGCCTTAAAAAGCAGTTTCCAGCAATCTTCTTTAACAAAAAACAAAACTGCCATAGGTTCTGTAAAATCCATGATTGGACATACCAAAGCGGCTGCTGGAGCTGCAGGAATTATAAAGGCAGCTTTATCCCTTCATAACAAAGTCCTTCCTCCGACTCTCAAGGCCCTTGAACCAGACCCGGAACTAAACATCAATGACACCTCATTTTATTTAAACTCCAGTTCCAAGCCCTGGATGGCAAACCCTCTGCATCCCAGAAGGTCTGGTGTCAGTGCTTTTGGCTTTGGGGGAAGTAATTTTCATATAGTTCTTGAAGAGTATAATCCCTTAAAAACTCGAGTTTCCTGGGATGGTGGTATTCAAATTATTGCTTTTTCCAGTGATGCAAAAGATGACCTTATAGATAAAATCAATTTATTTAAAACAGATATTGATTCAATTGATGATACTCAGGAATTAAAAGAGACCATTGCATGGAAGTCATATACAACAAGATTAAATTTTTCATCACACCATGATTTCAGGTTGCTTATTGTCTTGAAGTTAGATGATGATATTATAAAGACTTTGGAAAATGCCATTAATTGTATTGACCGTATTGATAATGACAAAACTCAATCAAATATCTACTTTTCTTCAGGCAAACAAAAAGGAAAGTTAGGCTTTTTATTCCCAGGACAGGGAAGCCAGTACACAGGTATGGGTAGAGACCTGTTTTCAGTATTTCCTGAAGCATTAAATGCTTTAGAGCAGGCTCAAAACAATTTTGATGCTTTAAACAACAGTAAGACAAATCACAAATCAAATAATGGTGCAGATATCAAAGCAGAACGTAACTTGTTACACAACTATATATTTCCTGCACCCACCCATTTAATATCAAAAAAAGAGTCTGAAAATCTGCTTCGCCAAACAGATGTTGCCCAGCCTGCAATTGGGGCTTTGTCCCTTGCCATGATCAATATTTTGAAAAAATTTAGCATAAATCCTCACATAACATGCGGTCACAGTTTTGGAGAATTATCTGCTCTCTGTTCAGCCGGATGGATTAATGAAGATGAGTTTTGCAAACTTGCTTCTGCCCGGGGTAAATACATGGCAGAAGCCAATGATGAAGATATGGATTCAGGTTCCATGCTTGCTGTTAAAGCACCTTTAAAAGATATTGAAAATTTAATTATAAAAGAGAAGCTTGACCTTGTACTTGCCAATAAAAACAGCAGGACTCAAGGAATTTTATCCGGGGCAACCAAAGAAATCCTCAGGGCAAAAAAAATATGCCGGCAAGAAAAAATCAGTGCAATAAAACTTCCGGTTGCAGCAGCTTTTCATACCAAACTTGTTCAAGATGCAGTAAAACCTTTTAAAAAAGATTTATCTGATCAAATATTTTCACCTACATCTGTTGATGTGTTCTCAAATACAACAGGGACAACTTATTCAAAAAAAGATTCTGAAATTAAAAAAAATCTTGGAAACCAATTAATCAATCCAGTCAATTTTATTGATAATATCCAGGGTATGCTTGAGCATGAAGTATCCACATTTGTTGAACTTGGTCCGAAATCTGTTTTGACCGATCTTACAAAATCAATATTAAAAGAAAATGATATAACAGCAATGGCTCTGGACAGATCTGCTGGTAAAAGATCAGGGATTGAAGATCTCGCCCATGTATTATGCATGGTCGCTTCTAAAGGTTTTTCCATCGATCTAAGTCAATGGGAAGATGCTGTTGACAAGCCTGAAATAAAAAAGCTGAAAATACCCCTTTCAGGTGCTAATCAAAAGCCGAAAAACAGGTGCCGTATTCCAAAAGCATCAAAGCAGATTGATAAAAATATTACTCCTGAACCAAAAACCAATAATTCAGGAACAAGTGAATCTGGAGCAATAGAACATAATATAATACCAGGTAACCAATACAAAAAACCAGTATCCAAACCAAATCAAAAATCTCTTAATAACAACAGCTCAACTTTAAAAGGTTCTGATATGACATTGCAACAAAATGGTGGACACAACATGAATTTACCAGCTTATGAATCCATGAAAATGGTTCAACAGGGACTTGAAGCCATGCAGCAGCTTCAGACACAAACTGCCCATGCCCATGAAAAATTTCTTGAGACACAAGCCCAGGCAAGCAAAACTCTGGCAAATATGATGGAACAGACACGTAATTTTGCCTTTAACACACCATCTATGCTGCAACAGGAAAATCCTCCCGTATCAGATCCAACTGAACAAAGCTTTGAACCAGCCCTTCAAGACAATTTCAGCCCTGATATTGTACAAACTGGGATAACAAATATTGAACCAAAAGAGATTGAACCTGATTTGGCACCAGATATTACACCGAATACTGAAATTGACCAGCAATCTCAATCTCATCAGCCTCGTGTTCAAGCAGCACAGTTTATAGAACCCATTGTTGAAGAAACTCCTGTAAACAATAATTCCAATGTGCAGACAAAACAAACTCTGTTTGATATAGTAAGTACATTAACAGGTTTTCCCGTTGATATGCTTGAAGCTGATATGAATATTGAGTCTGATCTTGGTATTGATTCCATTAAGAAAGTGGAAATTATTTCAGAACTTGAAAAACAGATCCCATCGTGTGAAGGTTTGACTACTGAAAATATCAGCACTGTTAAAACGTTGCAGGATATCTGTAATGCCATCCAGGAAACTGAAGCTGATACAATTACCTCCAATGCTGTTACCACAGACACTATCACTCCAGATATTACATCCAATATTACAATTGATGAGATTAACAACAATGATTTTATAAATGAAACTCATAACGATAATGAAGAACAGACTACAGATTCATATCAAGCAGTTTCAACAGTGCTTATAAATACAATCAGTGAATTAACAGGTTTTCCCGTTGATATGCTTGAACCTTCCATGGGCCTTGAATCAGATCTTGGAATTGATTCCATAAAAAGGGTGGAAATTCTTTCAAAGCTTGAGCAGGAATTAGATTCGATTGAGACTATCTCTTCTGAAGGTATTGCAAATTTAAAAACCATTGAGGAAATCATTATATATCTGACCCAGTCAGAAAAAATAAATGTAACTGAACAAAAAAAAACATCTGATTTCAACTACTCTCAAAAAAAAATAGATGATTCGCCTTCAGAAAGTATAAAGGCCGACAGTTTAATATCTGATGGCTTACGTGCAAACAAAAAATTAACCCGGCAGGTTGTTAGATTAAAACAATATCCCATCAATCAAATCAGATTTTACAATGGTTCTATAATCGAACTGCCTGTTAATAAAAAAATATATATTACTAAAGACAGTTCACAAATTGCGGATAAATTTAAAACCCAGTTTGAAAAATCAGGTATTAAAGCTGAGCTGATTGATATAAGCAAAGGCAATATACCCCGACTTCCTGATGCGGCCGGGCTTGTTCTTCTGCCTGATTCTTTTAAGAAAAGAGATCATAATACTGCCATTAATTTTATAAAATCAGCATTTTTGCTAATACAAAAAAATTCCAGATATCTCATGGAAGCCGGTAAAACAAAGGGTGCTTTTTTATCAGGTATTTCATTTCTTGGCGGCAATTTTGCCTTTTCAGACCAAACTTCAAATCAACCTTCAGATAAGGCTTTTAACTGCGACCCTGTTTATGGTGGGCTTGCAGGACTTATAAAAACTGCAGGTATTGAATGGAATGATGTTTTATGCAGGGCATTGGATATGCCTGATTCCATAGAACAATGCATGGAACATTCTGAAGCAGCTGCATCTTTAATGATGACCCATGGCTCTGTTGAAATGGGTCTGGATGGCGATAATTGTAATATCCCCTCTTTAATAGATCAAGAAGTACTTGAATCTGTTAAGCTCAATCTTGATTCTGATGATGTAGTCGTTATTACAGGTGGTGCAAAGGGCGTTACTGCTGCATGTGCCATTGAGCTTGCCAGACAATACTCCCCTGCAATCATGCTTATTGGAAGATCAGCAAGTCCCTCTTTTGAACCTGACTGGGCAAAGGGTATTCAAGATTCTGGAATCTTGAAAAAAGCTATATTGACCCATGAGTTTAAGAACCAAAAGCCAAAGCCTGCTGATATACAAAAAATATATAAAAAAATCATATCCAACAGGGAGATGAAGCAAAATATACAATTAATGAAAGACAATGGCTCAAAAGTTAAATATTTTTCTGTAGATATAAGAGATAAAAAAGAGATAAATACAGTTTTTAAAGCCATCCGAAAAGAGTTTAAACATATCACAGCAATTATGCATGGAGCAGGAGTTCTTGAAGATAAGCTGATTGTTGATAAAAAGATGGACAGGTTCAATCTTGTTTTTGATACGAAAATCGAGGGACTTGATTCACTGTTGCCTGCTTTGCAAAAAGACAATCTCAAATATTTTGTTTTTTTCTCTTCCATTGCTGCACGAATGGGCAATCAGGGACAATGTGACTACGCAATTGCAAATGAAATATTAAATAAAACTGCTCAAAAATTATCCATTACAAACCCTGGTACAAAAATTTTGTCTGTTAACTGGGGTCCCTGGGAAGGTGGAATGGTTGACTCATCTTTAAAAAAAGAATTTTTAAAGAGAGGAATTGAACTCATTCCCTTACAATATGGGGCAAAGCAGTTGCTTAAAGAGATGGAGAATATACAAAACAGCAATCCTGAAATTGTAATTGGTGCGCCTCTTCTTAAAAAGAAAAAATCAAAAAGACAGAAACTTTCAAAGGCTATGACATTGTCCATGGGAGCAGATTCAGCTCCTGTTTTAAATTCCCATACAATAGCAGGAGATCTTGTTGTGCCCTTTGCATTATTAATGGATATCCATGCCCATGCTGCAAAAAAAAATAATCCAGGTCTTGTTTTTGCCGGAATGGATGACATGCGCCTTTTAAAAGGAGTAAAGCCAGGAAAATCTCAAGTTTCCATGGATATTAACCTTGGGAAATGCATGCTCGATAAAAATGGGTATAAGACATTGAGCACTATCTCCTCCTCAAAAGATGGAAATAATCACATTTTCACCCACTCAAGTTGCACTATTCTATTAAAAGAGACACTACCTGCCCCTCCAGTTTTATCCCAGGCCGCTTTCATGGACTTAAAACCATATCCTCTTACTCCTAAGCAGGCTTATAAAGATATTCTTTTCCACGGGAAAGATTTGCAGTGCATACAATCCATTGATGGATATTCACAAAAGGGAATTGGAGTGACTACAAGTTTGTCACCGAATCCAGACAAGTGGTTAAAAAAACCTTATACCTCAAAATGGGCTATTGAACCAGTGATGTTAGATGCAGCTTTCCAGGCAGCAATACTCTGGTCATATAAAAAAATGGGACAGGTTTGTCTGCCAGGTTTTATTGCAAATCTTCGAATTTATTCATCTTTTGAAAATTTAAAAGGCAATATTAAAATTCTTTTTACAGTAAACGAAGAGAGCAAAACAAAAATCAAAGGTTATTTTACCTTTCTTGATGAAAAGAACAGGGTAGTTGCAAGTATAACTGGATTTGAAGCTATCACTGATTTGTCTTTAAATGATAAATTCAAAACTAAGCCTCTTTTTGACAGAAAATCAATTCTTGCCTTTGCCAAGGGAGATCCTTCCAAAGCTTTTGGAGAAAAATATAAAATATTTGATAAGGAACGGCAGATTGCAAGACTTCCAAGGCCACCCTATTTTTTTATGGACAGAGTAGTCAATGCAGATCATCCTCAATGGCAGATGAAAGGAGGGGGCTGGATTGAAACCCAATATGATATCCCGGAGAACGAGTGGTATTTTAATGCCAACAGGACAGATACCATCCCATTTTGCATCCTCCTTGAGATTGCACTTCAACCCTGTGGATGGCTTGCAGCATATGCAGGTTCTGCCCTTGAAAGCAGTGAAAGACTTTATTTCAGAAATCTTGGGGGTCATGCCACACTGATTCAATCATTAACCAGACATAGCGGTACAATTACGATCAGAACCCGCATGAGCGATGTTTCCAAAGCTGGAGGCATGATTATCCAGAACTTTGATCTGCAATTATTATGTGATGATAAAATTGTTTACCAGGGAAAAACAAATTTTGGCTTTTTTACCAATCAGGCCCTTTCAAACCAGATTGGAATAAGAGAGAACAAATTCAGTAATTATTTACTGCCTGAAAAAGACCATAAAAAGTCAAAAAGCTATACTTTTAAAAACAATGCGCCTGTAACACCAGATGATGAAAATTCAGACAAAAATGATGGCATGCCATCCAAAGCCTTGCGCATGATAGATAAAATTGAAATTTTAAGTTTTGATGCAGGACTTTATAATAATGGTTATATTAAAGCCACAAAAAAGGTAGATCCGTCTGAATGGTTTTTTAACGCTCATTTTTATCAGGACCCAGTATGTCCCGGTTCTCTCGGTGTTGAATCCTTTCTTCAAATGATTCGCTTTTTTCTTGTGAAAAAATTTAATATTACGGCAGATAAGGCAAATGAATACGAAGTGCAAATATCTCCTGAAAACCTACATGAATGGATTTACAGAGGGCAGATTATTCCAGAAAATAAAAAAATTACAATCCATTCCCATATAAAATCAGTAACTCTGCCTTGTGATGAAACAAAAGCAGGCCCAGGCCATGATAATGATAAAAAAGATGATTTTTCAGTTATTGCTGATGGAGCACTTACTGTGGATGGAATATGTATTTATGAGATGAAAAATTTTGGTTTGATGTTTAGTAAAATACCCTCAACCAATCATATTTTAAAGGAGCGCCAGGTTTCAGAAAAATAAAAACTGAAACAAAATTGTTTGCATTATTAAAGGGTACAGATATCGGAATCACAAGGACAGGCATCATCCACTTCACAGGCATAAAATATTCTGGATGCCTGATCAAATATATTTTTTTTAATGGGCTTAAACAAAAAAGATGGCATATCCTTTTTGATACTTTTTTTATCAGGTAAATTTTTCAACCCGGTTGAAATAACTTTTCCTGAGTTTCCATCAATAATCTCAGCTTCTTCGCCATTGGTAATAACAGCAATTGGTATCTGATAAGGTTTAATGATTCGTGACAAACCAAGAGTGGAAAGTCTTCTGGTCACAAGAGAACCAGGAGAATATTTAATAAGTGCGACAACCTTATTTTGAAATCTGATTAAAAAATCAACTTTTATGACAGCCTTTCTTTGACCAGCTGAGATCTCAAGATCAAAATTGCTTATAATATCTGATTTTTTAAATCCGCTAGTGTTCACAAGTTGTCTGGCTATCTTTTGCCGGTGCCTTTCATCAAGTGTATCAGTCAAAATAGAACCTGACAAAAAATCCTTGAGTTGGCCAAGAACCAAATGATGAGGGTTGGATTGATTTTCCATTTAAAATTTCACCATATTCAATCAGTATTAACATTATTTTATAATGTTAATATTATGAATTATTAAAATATTTACAAGATGCACTTTCAATATTGTATTTTTTTTACAACCAACAAAAAAGCCCTGACCGTTGTAATTTAACGGTCAGGGCTTTTTTAAAGAATAACCTGGCAGCGTTCTACTCTCCCACATAGTCTCCCATGCAGTACCATCGACGCTAAAGAGCTTAACTTCCGTGTTCGAGATGGTTACGGGTGTGACCTCTTTGCTGTTGCCACCAGATTAAATCGGTTAGGACCTGCAACTTTAGAATGTTTTTTTCCAAGGATGTTGCTTAAATCCTGTATTTTGTTGTAGTAAACCTTTTTTTAATTAAATGTGTTTGCATTAAAGCGTTTAAAATTATTGGGGTAAAAAGTGGCTAAGCCTCACGACCTATTAGTACTGGTTAGCTCAATGCATTACTGCACTTACACACCCAGCCTATCAACCTTGTAGTCTTCAAGGGGTCTTTAGTCTATAAATAGATGGGATATCTTATCTTGAAGTTGGCTTCCCGCTTAGATGCTTTCAGCGGTTATCCGTGCCCAACTTAGCTACCCTGCAATGCCGCTGGCGCGACAACAGGAACACCATTGGTTGGTACATTCCGGTCCTCTCGTACTAGGAACATATCTCCTCAAATATCCTGCGCCCACGAAAGATAGGGACCAAACTGTCTCACGACGTTTTAAACCCAGCTCACGTACCACTTTAATTGGCGAACAGCCAAACCCTTGGGACCTGCTCCAGCCCCAGGATGTGATGAGCCGACATCGAGGTGCCAAACCGCCCCGTCGATGTGAACTCTTGGGGGCGATAAGCCTGTTATCCCCGGCGTACCTTTTATCCGTTGAGCGACGGCCCTTCCATTCAGAACCGCCGGATCACTAAGACCTACTTTCGTACCTGCTCGAAATGTCTCTCTCGCAGTCAAGCTCCCTTATGCCTTTGCACTCTACGGCTGGTTTCCAATCAGCCTGAGGGAACCTTCGCGCGCCTCCGTTACTCTTTGGGAGGCGACCGCCCCAGTCAAACTACCCACCAGACACTGTCCCTAACCCGGATTACGGGTCGAGGTTAGAACACTGAAATATGAAGGGTGGTATTTCAAGGGTGACTCCACTGATACTGGCGTACCAATTTCCAAGTCTCCCACCTATCCTGCACATCATATCCCAAAATCCAATGTCAAGCTGTAGTAAAGGTGCCGGGGTCTTTCCGTCTTTTCGCGGGTAGACGGTATCTTCACCGCCATTCCAATTTCGCTGAGTCCCTGGTTGAGACAGTGTGGAAGTCGTTACGCCATTCGTGCAGGTCGGAACTTACCCGACAAGGAATTTCGCTACCTTAGGACCGTTATAGTTACGGCCGCCGTTTACCGGGGCTTCAGTTCAGTGCTTCGCTTGCGCTAACAAATCCCCTTAACCTTCCGGCACCGGGCAGGCGTCAGACCCTATACCTCGTCTTGCGACTTTGCAGAGTCCTATGTTTTTAGTAAACAGTCGCTACCACCAATTCTCTGCGGCCCCTTAAAGCTTCATTAAGTATTTAAATCACTAAAAAGGGCATACCTTCTCCCTAAGTTACGGTATCATTTTGCCGAGTTCCTTAACCAGGGTTCTCTCAAGCGCCTCGGGATACTCTCCCTGCCTACCTGTGTCGGTTTGCGGTACGATCACCTGTTGTCTCAATAGAGGCTTTTCTTGGCAGTATGGGTGCAGTCAGTTTATGGGATAAATCCCTCCTCATCGCTTCTCGGCCTTAAGATAATCCGGATTTGCCTGGATAATCAGCCTACAAGCTTAAACCGCCTATTCCAACAGACGGATGACTTGCCCTTCTGCGTCCCCCCTTCTCTCAAACAACAACTAGGTGGTACAGGAATATTAACCTGTTTTCCATCGACTACGCCTTTCGGCCTCGCCTTAGGGATCGACTAACCCTGAGCAGATTAGCTTTACTCAGGAAACCTTGGGCTATCGGCGAGCGGGCCTCTCACCCGCTTTATCGCTACTCATGTCAGCATGGTCACTTGTGCAATCTCCACACCTGCTCACGCAAATGATTCTATGACGGCACAACGCTCTTCTACCGGTGTATAAATACACCCCGCAGCTTCGGTACTACACTTTAGCCCCGATACATTTTCGGCGCAGATCCACTCGACCAGTGAGCTGTTACGCTTTCTTTAAAGGATGGCTGCTTCTAAGCCAACCTCCTGGTTGTCTGGGCATTCCCACATCCTTCTCCACTTAGTGTAGATTTGGGGACCTTAGCTGGCGGTCTGGGTTGTTTCCCTTTCGTCCGCGGAACTTAGCTCCCGCGGGCTGACTCCTATGATCTAACTTGTCGGTATTCGGAGTTTGGTTAGGTTTAGTAATCTGGTGAGACCCCTAGCCCATCCAGTGCTCTACCTCCGACAAGAAACTCATAAGGCTATACCTAAATATATTTCGAAGAGAACCAGCTATCTCCAGGTTTGTTTGGCCTTTCACCCCTATCCACACCTCATCCGAACAGTTTTTAACCTGTGACGGTTCGGGCCTCCACGTAATTTTACTTACGCTTCACCCTGGACATGGATAGATCACCTGGTTTCGGGTCTACTCAATGCAACTTGTC
>JAUCGD010000017.1:17500-34554 GCA_030377945.1 Desulfobacterales bacterium HSG17
ACGACCCAAAGGCCTTCTTCACTCACGCGGCGTTGCTGCGTCAGGGGTTACCCCATTGCGCAAAATTCCTCACTGCTGCCTCCCGTAGGAGTCTGGACCGTGTTCCAGTTCCAGTGTGACTGATCATCCTCTCAGACCAGCTAACCATCGTCGCCTTGGTAGGCTCTTACCCCACCAACTAGCTAATGGTCCGCAGACTCATCTCCAATCATATGCTTTCAAGAAGAGGCATACTTTCATTAATATATTCTCATACATCAACTTCATCCGGTATTAGCCAGCCTTTCGATTGGTTATCCCAAAATTGAAGGTAGATTATCTACGTGTTACTCACCCGTGCGCCACTCTACTCAGGATTGCAAGCAATCCCTTTCTCGTACGACTTGCATGTGTTAAGCACGCCGCCAGCGTTCATTCTGAGCCAGGATCAAACTCTCCAGTTATAATCCTATAAGCTAAAGATATTTGCATATCTTTTTTAAACTCTTTTAAGTCTCGTTCTAGACTTTGCTCTACAAATTTATCACTGACCAATTTTCAAAGATCAAAACTTATGGTCACCTTTCTTTTTGTGACCAAGAAAACCCACATAATATATATGTAAAAAAATATTATGTCAAATACTTTTTGCAGTTATTTTAAAATAATTTTATGATATTTCTTCTTGCCCGCTCTCAACAAGACTTCGTTATCCTGTATATCACTATCTATAACCTTTTGATCAAAAGATACTATCTTGTTACCATTAATATACGCACCACCCTGCTTAATCAAACGCCTGACATCAGATTTTGATTTACATAAGCCTGCTTCTACAAACAGATCAATCAAGGATGGTTTGTCTATGATATCATTTTTATTATATAATGAGGATGGTACAGAATCTTCATTGTCAGCCATATGCCTGCCACGGGGGATACTACTTCCTGGAAGAAAATTATCTGGCATTTCAATATTTCCAAACATTGACACCGATGCTTTCAAAGCCTTAACAGCTTCATCTTCTCCATGACAAATTTTACAGGCTTCATATGCCAGAATAATTTTTGCTTTGTTTAACTGTGCACCCTCAATCTGCTTTATCTCATCAATCTCTTCCATTGGTAAGAATGTAAATAAGGCAAGAAAACGTACAACATCTGCATCATCTGCGTTCACCCAAAACTGATAATATTCATAGGGAGAAAATTTTTGTGCGTCAAGCCAGACTGCTCCCTTATGTGTTTTTCCCATTTTTATGCCACTTGCAGTGGTAATCAAGGGGAAGGTAATTCCAAAAGCTTGCTTACTTAATGTTCTTCGAATCAAATCAGTACCAGCAACAATATTCCCCCATTGATCAGAACCCCCCATTTGTAAAAGGCAATCATGGGATTTTGCAAGCTGCATAAAATCATAGGCCTGGAGCAGCATATAATTAAATTCAATAAAGGTCAGTCCATCTTCTGAATCTAAACGAGCCTTATAACTTTCTGCCTTAACCATTCTATTAACACTGAAATGCCTGCCAATATCCCTTAAAAAAGGTATATATTCAAGTGTTGTAAGCCATTGTGCATTATCCAATAACAGTGCTTTATCATCCGAAAAATCAAGAAATCTGGACAATTGTTTCCTGATCCCCTTTTTATTTTCATCAATCTGTTCCTGAGTAATAATCTTACGCAACTCGGTTTTCCCGGAAGGATCACCTATTAAGCCTGTGCCGCCTCCAACAAGTGCAATTGGTCTGTGTCCTTCTCTCTGCATGTGAGACAGGGCCATTATACAAACAAGACTGCCGACATGTAGGCTGTCAGCAGTTGGATCAAACCCGATGTAACAAGTTGTTTTGTTATTGATCAGATATTCTTCTAACTCTTCTTTGTGGGTAAGATCTTCTATAAACCCACGCTCTTTTAATATAGATAAAACACCCATGCGTTTTTTTACCTCTATTTTTTTGTATATTCCACGGCTCTTGTTTCTCTTATCACGACAACTTTTACTTGACCTGGAAAAGTTAAATTCTCTTCAATCTGCTTTGCTATATCTCTTGATAAAAGAACCGCATTGTCATCACTGATTTTTTCACTTTCAGTAATAACTCGTATTTCACGACCTGCTTGAATAGCATAGGTATTAACAACTCCATCAAAAGCATTTGCAATGTTTTCAAGATCTTCCAAACGTTTAACATAGTTTTCCAGACTCTCTTTTCTCGCTCCTGGCCTTGCACCGGATAATGCATCAGCAGCCTGGACAATATAATCATAAACAGATTCTGGAATCTGATCTTCATGATGGGCTGCAATTGCTTTGACAACAGGTTCAATTTCACCATATTTCTTGGCAAGTTTTGCACCAATAATTGCATGGGCACCATCAACTTCATGGTCCACTGCTTTACCAATATCATGCAGCAACCCCATGCGTTTGGAAAGTTTTATATCCAATCCAAGCTCAGCTGCAATTGCACCCGACAAAAAAGCAACTTCAACAGAATGCTGTAACACATTCTGGGCATAACTGGTTCTAAATTTTAGTTTCCCAAGAACTTTAATCAATTCAGGATCAATACCATGTACACCAAGATCAAATGCAGCCTGTTCTCCTGCCTCTTTGATGGTAGCATCCACTTCCTTGGTTGCACGTTCTACAACATCTTCAATTCTTGCAGGATGGATTCTTCCATCTGATATCAATTTTTCAAGTGAAATCCTGGCAACTTCTCTTCTGACTGGATTAAATCCAGACAATATAACAGCTTCTGGAGTATCATCAATAATTAGATCAATTCCGGTTGCAGCTTCAAGCGCCCTGATATTCCTGCCTTCTCTTCCAATAATTCTTCCTTTCATTTCATCTCCAGGAAGATGAACAACCGAAACAGTTCTTTCTGCTACATATTCACCAGCATATCGCTGAATACAAGTTGAAATAATCTTTTTAGCCTGCTTGTCTGCATTTTCTTTTGCTTCACTGGTAATTTTTTTAATTAGTTTGGCACCTGCATGCCTTGCTTCCTCTTCCATGGCCTTTAGCAAAAGTTCTCTTGCTTCTTCAAGTGTAAGCCCGGACACTTTTTCAAGTTCTTTTTTAGTTTGTTCTAATACTTGACGATAATGATTCTCTTTTTTGCTGGCAGAATCAAACTTTTTTTGTACTTCATTTTCCTTTTTCTGAATACTGTTTTCTCTTTTAGTTGATTGATCTTCTTGACGGTCAAGCTTCTCGCTTTTTTTGGATAACCTTCGTTCTTCTTTTTTTAATTCAGAACGTGTTTCCTCGGTTTCAGTGTCAAAAGTGCTTTTCATTTCAAGAAGCCTGGATTTAGCCTCTAAACGGGCTTCTTTCAATAGTGATTCAGATTGTTTTTTTGCATCCTGAATTAACCTTGTATGCTCTTCTTCAATATTTCTATTTTCTTGAATTAAATTTTCTTGAGCAGCCTTTTTCTTAAAAATAAAAAAGGCAATTACTCCCAATCCCAGCAAAACCAACGCAATTGATGAGAGTACAGGTGAGTATTCCATTAAAATCTCCTAAATTATATTATAATCAACATATTAATGTTGTAATTGTCTCATCAGCCTTTAATTCTTTTTTTGCCGGCAAAAACAAAATGAAGTATTAGCAAAGGCTTTAAACTTTATTTATAAATCTGGAATGAAATGAACAAAGAATTTAAAATTTAAGGAGGGATAAGAATAAAAATATTAGATATTACTATTACCCCCACGAGCTGCCGTGTTGCGTTCTAAGACTTTGAACCAAAGGTTCAAAAGACGGGCCATCCAGTATTACCTTTAGGCTTTTCCTTGAAAAGCAAGGAACATAGCACACCAGTAAAAGTGTGGACTCCCTTTTAATTATGCGTTAGGACAAAGACTGTCATACAATCACGCACATTGCAGGGGTAATAGTTTATTTTTTTAAAAAACAATTTCTAATATTATTCAATTCCTTTATCAATTTTTTTTATTAAAAATGAAAGTCTATTATCAATCTCTTTTTCAAGGGTGGTATGTTGCACTTTTAACTCATAAAAATCTTTTGACACATTCATGGCAGCAAGTAGCAGTATTGCAATTTTATTTTTACCTGAAGTCTTATTCTGAAACATATTTTCAGCTTGTTTTATATAATTTTTTAAGTATTGTGCAACTTTTTCCGGGTTTTCCACCTGATCATCAGGTTTAAACCTGAATTCTTCACCAAAAAGATCAATTTTAACAATTTCATTCAAAAAAATTCCTTTTCTAAAAATAATTTTAATTTAATACATACCTGGTTTATAATCACCTGGCACACCACTGGAAAAATTATTCAGCTTACTCAAAAGTCCATCAATTTTTGATTTAATCAAAGCTTCTTGTTCTGAAAGTTCTTCTTTAATTTCATTTTTTTTATCAAGCTGAGTTTCAAGGTCTTTAATTTTCAATATCAATTCACTATTTTCATGCTGAAGCATCTGACAAAGCTCAATCACAAAATCAATTTTTCCATCTATATCATCAAATTTATTTTTAATTTCATCACTCAATTTCATACCCTCGTAAAGCATATTTTAGATTCAGTATAATTCAAAATATTTCATAAAGTCAAGGCAATTCATTTTTCCATCTGCTGAATTAAATTCTCTATTAACTGGCGTTGTTCAAGCGTATTTACACCAATAACCTGCCTGTAATCATTCATAGTAACAACAATAATCTTTTCAGATTTTTTTTGTGCTATTTCAACTACATCAGTTAAATAATACTCAGCCTGCATATTATCAGGCTTTATAGCTTCAAGAGCAGATACGAGAAATTTTTTATCGAAACAGTAAATGCCTGTATTTACTGTTTTGATTTTCTTTTCCTCAGCATTGGCATCAGCCTCTTCTTTAATGCAAAGCATATTATTGAATTCATCCAGTACAATACGTCCATAACCGCCTGGATCATCTAAATCTACTGCCAGAACTGATACAATTGCTTGATTTTCTTTATGCTTGTCGATCAAATCTTTAATGGTATCTTCTTGTATCAATGGTACATCACCGCATAACACCAAAATATCCTTTATAGACGGGTCCATTCCGGGAAGTGCTGATTTAACAGCATCGCCAGTACCGATAAGCTGTTTTTGGTTTGCAAAATTAACATTAACATATTTATTAATTTCATCACGGACATCTTTAGCCTTATGACCAACAACAATATGGATATTATCATGAGTAATTTTTTTTGCAATTTCAATTACACGCATGACCATACTTTTACCTGCAACTTTATGGAGTACTTTTGGTTTATCAGATTTCATCCTGGTACCCTTACCAGCAGCAAGAATAATAATTCCAACATCACTATAATTCATATCCATACCTTTCCCATTTTATTGCTATCATAGCTTAATTGTGACTTCCTAAAAAAATAAAAAAGGGGAAAACACCTCGAATAAGCTGATGAATTCCCCTCTTTGTCTATTTATTATTAAATAACGTTACACTGTTAAATCAAATGCATACTAACTTGATCCTTTTATAGAAAGTCTGTGAACAGCACGTCTCAAAGCAGCTTCAGCCCTTATAAGATCAGTGTCAGCAGATTTAGCTGAGATGCGTTTTTCAGCTCTTCCTTTAGCATCTGTAGCTCTTTGAACATCAATATCCTGCCTGCGTTCAGCTGATTCTGCAAGGATAGTCACTTTATCAGGTAATACTTCAGCAAATCCACCATTAATAAAAAGATATCTCTCTTTACCATTAGAATCTTTATACCGAAGTGTTCCCACATTAAGTGATGTCAAAAAAGTTGTATGACCCTTGAGTGCACCAAACTCACCTTCAGAGCCTGGAGCAACAACAATCTGTACTTCTTCGCTTACAATTGCATTTTGCGGTGTAACGACTTCAAGAAATAATTCTTTTGCCATGATATTCCTCTTTATATTTTTTGCATGAAAGAATAAATTTAAAAATTACTTTCATACTTTATCACGGGCAATTACTAATGTAGACTGCCCGTGGCAGTTATTCAGCTTTTGCCTTTTCAATGGCTTCTTCAATGGAACCTACCATATAAAAAGCATTTTCCGGAAGATCATCATGTTTACCATCAATAATTTCTTTAAATGATCTTACAGTATCTTCAACCTTGACAAATTTACCAGGCATACCGGTAAATGTCTCTGCAACAGTAAAAGGCTGTGACAAGAATTTCTGCAGTTTTCTGGCACGCTGTACTGTTATTTTATCTTCATCAGAAAGTTCATCCATACCAAGAATTGCTATAATATCCTGGAGTTCTTTGTATTTTTGAAGCGTCTGCTGAACTACACGGGCCACTTGATAATGTTCGTCACCAATATAAGCTGCATCAAGAATTCTTGATGTAGAATCCAATGGATCCACGGCAGGGTATATACCAAGCTCAGCAATCTGTCGGGAAAGAACAACAGTTCCATCAAGATGACCAAATGTGGTTGCTGGTGCAGGGTCAGTCAAGTCATCAGCAGGCACATAAACACACTGAACCGCTGTAATGGAACCTTTATCTGTTGACGTAATACGTTCCTGGAGTTCACCCATATCAACTGCAAGTGTTGGCTGATAACCAACAGCAGAAGGCATACGACCAAGTGTTGCAGAAACTTCTGCACCGGCCTGGGTAAAACGGAAAATATTATCAACAAACAAAAGTACATCCTGTCCCTCTTCATCCCTGAAATATTCTGCACATGTCAAAGCAGAAAGAGCAACTCTTGCTCTTGCTCCGGGAGGTTCTGTCATCTGACCATAGACAAGAGCACATTTTGGAAGAACGCCTGAATCTTTCATTTCATGATAAAGGTCATTACCTTCACGAGTTCTTTCTCCTACTCCGCCAAACACTGAAATACCGCCATGTGCCTTGGCAATGTTGTTAACCATTTCCATCATGATAACGGTTTTACCAACACCTGCACCACCGAACATACCCATTTTACCACCACGTGGAAACGGTACAAGAAGGTCAATAACCTTAACACCTGTTTCAAGAACCCTTACTGAGGTATCCTGCTCTGTAAAAGAAGGAGCATGTCTATGAATAGGAAGTTGTTTTTCTTGTGAAATCGGACCCAAACCATCAACTGGTCTTCCTACAACATTGAGAACTCTTCCCAGAGATGCTTCACCAACAGGCATCATAATTGGAGCGCCTGTATCTTTGACAAGCATTCCTCTCTGGAGTCCATCGGTTACATCCATGCCAATACATCTTACAACATTATCACCAAGATGCTGAGCTACTTCAACAACAAGATTATCTTCTTCATCTCCGATTGTCGGATTAGTTATGGTTAAAGCTGTTAAAACCGGAGGAAGATTTCCTGGTTCAAACTCAACATCCAGCACAGCACCAAGTACCTGTGCTATTTTACCTATATTTTCAGCCATTTTTTTCTCCTTAAAAGCTGTTTTATATTAATTATCTTAATTTAAAAATTTCTTAAATCTATCCCTTAAGTGCTTCAGCACCCCCGACAATATCCATCAGATCGGCTGTAATTCCAGCCTGTCTTGTTTTGTTAAATATCATCTGAAGTTCATCAACCATATCTTCACATGCTTTGGTTGCATTATCCATGGCTCTCATTCGAGCCGCATGTTCACTTGTTGAAGTTTGAAGCAGAGCATCATATATCTGAATAAAAATATTCTTTGGCAGCATATCACCAAGCAATGCATCGGAAGAAGGCTCACAAAGATGTGCTACAAGATTATCACCATCTTTTTCTTCATCTACAGATTCACCAACCACGTCTTCAAGGGAAGGAATGGGCAGAATCTGTTTTATTGTTGCTTCCTGCCTTGCCATGTTTATGAACTTAGAATAAATCAGGTATGCTTCATCAATATCTCCTTCAAGGAAACTGTTTATCAATTTTTGTCCTGAAGAAGATGCCACAGAAAACTCGACATCACCGCCTACAACACCAATGAATTCATCTTCAATGGGTTGGGGTTGCTTGCTTGCCCAGTCTCTTGCTTTTTTACCAAAACAGGTAAAAGAGACATCCTTGCCTTCAAGGTCTGATTTAATAATTTTTTCAGCTTTTGAAGTTAAATTTACATTAAAACCGCCACAAAGTCCTCTGTCTGATGTACAAACAATTATTGCCACTTTTTTTACGTCTTCTTTGGGTACAAGCAACGGGCTTGCATCCTCACCGGCTGAACCGGCTATACTTCCCAGAACTTCAGCAAACTTGCCGGCATATGGTTGAAATGCCTCCATGCTGGTCTGGGCTCCGCGTAATCTTGAAGTGGCAACCATTTTCATGGCAGAGGTAATCTGTTTAGTCTTTTTAACACTGACTATTTTCGATTGTACTTCTTTTAAAGTTGCCATTATCTCTACCTTTCAAGCCTAATATTTGTAAATAATTTCACGAAAAATTTTTTAGAATACCTTATACGGCATCCTTGAATTCTTCGTCATAGGCTTCAAGGCATTGTTTCAATTTACCTTCAATTTCATCAGTGATCTCTTCTTTCTCTTTGAGATCTGAAAAAATTTCAGGAAAACGACTTTCAACAAATGGATAAAGACCTTCTTCATATTGAGCAACAGCTGTTTTTGGATATTTATCAATATATCCTTTGGTTCCTGCATAAAGGGCTGTTACCATTTTTTCCATGGGAAGCGGTTGAAACTGAGGTTGTTTTAAAAGTTCAACAAGTCTTTCACCACGGGTCAACTGTTTCTGGGTTGCTTCATCAAGATCAGAACCAAATGCAGCAAATGCTTCCAATTCACGAAACTGGGCAAGATCAAGACGCAAAGTTCCTGCGACTTGTTTCATTGCCTTTACCTGGGCTGCACCACCAACCCTTGATACTGACAAGCCAACATCAATGGCAGGTCTGATACCTGCAAAGAAAAGATCTTTATCAAGGAAAATCTGACCATCGGTAATGGAGATAACATTTGTAGGAATAAATGCAGATACATCACCTTCTTGAGTTTCAATGATGGGAAGTGCTGTTAGAGAACCTGCACCCTCTGCATCACTTAATTTTGCAGATCTTTCAAGAAGCCTTGAATGGTTATAAAAAATATCTCCGGGAAAAGCTTCACGTCCTGGAGGACGTCTCAGAAGCAAAGATACCTGACGATATGCTGCTGCCTGTTTTGAAAGATCATCATAGATAATAAGTGAATGCTCACCTTTGTCTCTGAAATATTCAGCCATTGCACAACCTGCATAGGGTGCAAGATACTGCATTGCCGCAGCTTCAGACGCGGATGCAATAACAACAGTTGTATATTCCATGGCACCATGCTCTTCAAGGGCAGCAACAACCTGGGCTACCGTTGATTTTTTCTGACCGCAGGCAACATAGATACATTTAATGTCAGATTCTTTTTGAGCAATGATTGCATCAACTGCAACAGCTGTCTTACCGATCTGACGGTCACCAATGATAAGTTCGCGCTGTCCTCTTCCAACAGGAGTCATACCATCAACAGCTTTTGCTCCTGTATAGCA
The DNA here is from genome assembly GCA_030377945.1 of Desulfobacterales bacterium HSG17. The sequence continues at coordinate 27,002 of JAUCGD010000017.1, forward strand.
AGGTTCATGAACTGATTTTCTTGCAATAACTCCAGGAGCTACCAATTCCATATTCATAAAAGTTTTAGAATTAATTGGACCCTTACCATCTACTGGTTCACCTGTGGTGGTCACAACACGACCGAGAAGTTCTTCTCCAACAGGTACAGAGGCAATACGATCTGTACGTTTTACTGTATCACCCTCTTTAATTTTTTTATCATCACCTAGAATCGCAACTCCAACGTTGTCTGCCTCAAGGTTTAATGCAAGCCCGAGAATTCCGCCAGGAAATTCAACCAGCTCCATTGCTTTAACTTTTTCCAGACCATATACCCGGGCAATACCATCACCCGCAGAGAGAACCACACCTGTTTCGCTCAGGTCCACCTCTGCATCAAATCCTTTGATCTGATCTTTAATTATTTGACTTATCTCTTCTGCTTTAATTTCCATTAGACACTCTCACCTTTTTTTAATGTTTCACTCATATTAATCAGCTGAGTTCTTACACTGCCGTCCAGAACAAGGTCACCTATTTTTGTAACCACTCCACCTATGAGATCTGGATCCTGGTCAACGTTCAGAACAATAGTTTTTCCAGTTTTTTTAGATAAAGCCTCTTTGATCTTATTAACTGCATCTGAAGAGAGTTCAGTTGCAGAAACAATACTTGCTTTCACAACGCCTTTAAGTTCATCTGCTAAATCGTTATAATAGGAAGCAATCTCTCTTAAAAACCCAATTCGTCCTTTATCAAACAAAAGGATTAAAAAAGATTTCATAATAGCTGATAAATCCAAAGCAGCAAGTACTGCCTCAAGAACTTTTTTCCTGTCATTTTTATTGAATAGAGGATTTGTCAATGCTTTTTCAAAACCTTCTTGTGTATCAAAGAGCCCGGCAATAGAACCAAGCTCTTTATTATACTGTTCAGCCATACCATCTTCTTGACCTATAAGAATCAATGCTTTGGCATAACGTCTGGAAACTGCAAGATTTTTCATTATGCCACCACCTTTTTTAAATATTGATCAACAAGTTTATCCTGATCATCAGACGAAATAGAGACTCGAACAACTTCTTCGGCTTTTGCCATTGCTTGTGAAGCAATTTCCAGTTGAAGTTTGGCTTTTGCAGACTTGAACTCCTGCTCTATGGTATGCTTTGCCATATCTTCAAGTTTTTCAGCCTGGACCTGTGCTTCCGCGATAATCCGGGTTTTGGCTTCTTCACCCTGTTTAATGTAATTTTCAACAATCTGCTTTGATTCCTGATCAAGATTTTTAAACTTGGCCTGATATTGGGCAAGCTCCTTTTGGGCATCTGTTTTTTTCTGTTCAAGTTCTTTAATCTCATCTTCAATATTTTTTTTACGGGATGAAAAAAACTCAACAACAGGTTTTTTTAAAAGAAAAAAACCAATAATGATAAGAATACCAAAATTCAATGTTTTCCAGGTATCGGTTATAAGCCAGTTATTGTGGACGCCGCCATCACCACCAGATGATGCACATGCGATACTGCCAATTGCCAGGATAATACCTGCAACAGGTATAAAAATCCTAAACAATTTTTTAATTCCCTCATTAACTTTCATCAGCAAGCCCTCCCGAGAATTTTTTCACCTATGGCCTTGGCATATATCTCCACCTCACCTTCAAGCGATTTGCGAGCCTGCTCAGTTTCATCTGCCACCTGCTGTTTTATCTTTGCAAGGTTAGCTTGAGCTTTTGCGTTAATCTTGTCTAATATCTCTTTTTCCTCTTTTGATGCTTCATCTATAAAGGTTTCTTTCTCTTTCAAACCTTTGGTTCTGGCAACTTTCAATCCGTCTTTATAGGCATCTTCTCCAGCAACAAGGTCGCTTGAAGCTTTTTTTGCCTCTTTTTGCATACCTTCAATTTTTGCCTTTCTGTCAAGAAGTACTTTCCGGATTGGTTTGTACAAAACCAGATTCAACACAAAAAGCAGAACAAGGAAATTGACCATCTGATATAATACCGATATATCAGGAATTACCTTTATCATAAATCCCTCCGCCAGTTAATAGTTATAAAAACAACTACTTGTATCCTCCTGACTGTTTTTACACAAAAACAGCCTAATTTCTAACAATAATACATTCTCACAACACCGAGAATTCAGTAACATCCGCCAAATCATTTGTCAACATTGAAATAAAATATTTAAAAAGATAAAAACTTAATGAGAAGAGAACTTTCTCATACTGATATTTAAAAGAATTCCAAACCCGACCATATTGGTAATTACAGAGGAGCCTCCATATGAGACAAGAGGCAGGGGAACACCCACAACGGGCATAAGTCCCATAACCATACCAATATTAATAAATATCTGACAAAAAATCATTGAAGTAATCCCAAATGCCAGAATGGAACCAAACATATCCCTGCAATTATATGCTATATTTAATCCCCAAAACAGCAAGATAAAGTAGAGGATTAACAGTATAGCGCATCCCATAAGCCCCCACTCTTCAGCAAGGACAGATACAATAAAATCTGTATGCTGTTCCGGCAGAAAAGAGAGTGAATTTTGAGTACCTTTTAAAAAACCTTTTCCTGTCAACATGCCTGAACCAATTGCTATTTTTGATTGAATAATATGGTACCCTGATCCAAGGGGATCCCTGTCTGGATTTAAAAATGTCAGTATTCTTGATTTTTGATAATCTTTTAAAATAAACCAAATCATAGGGATAGATGCAAGAGAAAGACCTGACAAAGCGAAAAATACTTTTCGTTCCACTTTTACAAACAAGGTTATTGCAGTTGCAATAAAAAGTAAAAGTAATCCAGTACCAAGATCCGGCTGTTTTACGATCAAGACAAAAGGAATCATGCATAAAACAGCAGGTTTAATCAGTTTCCTGAAATTCAGACCGGTTTGACAGGCACAGGTTGAATATACAGACGAAAGGCTGATGATCAAGGCAATTTTCATTAACTCAGATGGTTGAATTCTGATAAATCCAAGCATAAGCCATCTCCTGGAACCTCCACCAAGCTGACCAAAAAGCAAAACACTGATTAATAACCCAACACAGAGAGCATAAATAAACAGGTTTAATTTATCCAACTCCCTGTAATCGAACATCAAAGAGATCATCATGATACTCAATCCAGATCCCATCCAGATAACCTGTTTTTTAAAAAGAGTATGAACCACTCCTGCATCATGACCGGCTGTCAATGCGCTATATAAAATTGTAAGACCTACGCTGCTGATTAACAGGATTAAGACAATTAAACCCCAGTCAAAATTTTTCACCAACCTTCTATCGAACATCTACTACCCCGCTTGGAAAAAATTCCAGAAAAAATTCATTGTACAACAGCCTGTTGCTTTTTTTTGATTAAATAGTTCTCAGCATATTGCTTAATCAAAGCTCCTGCAACAGGAGCAGCAGCGCTTGAACCATGTTCACCATGTTCTATCATTACAGATATTGCAATAACAGGGTTATCAGCGGGAGCATAACATACAAACCAGGCATGATCCCTTCGTGAATACTCTATATTTTTAAAATCAATTTCTTCACCTTGTTTAATGCTGAAAACCTGAGCAGTTCCAGTCTTCCCCGCTATTTCAACATTCTTTAGCCTGATCCTTCTTGCAGTACCACGATCTCCCTGAACAACATTTAAAAGAGCTCTTCTAACTATCTCCAAAGTCTCTTTGCTGGCTGGCAACCCACCATTAATTTCAGGATCAATTTTTTTTACAATTTTTCCATCACTGTTCTCAATGGTTTTAACTATTCGCGGCCTGTATAGAGTACCTCCATTGCCTACGGCTGCTATAAAAACAGCCATTTGTAAAGGAGTTACAAGATTAAATCCCTGACCTATGGCAATTGAAAGTGTTTCACCACCCTGCCATGGTTCATTAAATCGCCTCTCCTTCCAGGCCGAAGTTGGCACAAGCCCTTTTCTTTCATTATCCAGCGTAATACCGGTCTTTACCCCAAGGCCACAACCAATTGCATATTGTGCCAGAGTATCGACCCCAACTTTAATCCCTGCCTGATAATAAAAAACATCACAAGATTGTGTCAGGCCATCAATGACATCCATATTGCCATGCCCATATTTTTGCCAGCAACGATATCTTCTATTACCATATTTTATAAACCCTGGACAAAATACAGAAGTGTTTATATCAATATGTTTTTCCTCAAGAGCAGCAAAAGAGGTAACAATCTTGTAGGTTGAAGCTGGAGGATATTCTGCCTGAATAGCCTTATTTATCATTGGTTTTCCAGAGTGAGCCATTAATTCTGCCCATTTGTTTGTACTGATCCCACCAATAAAATCATTTTGATCAAAGCTTGGATTGCTTGCCATAACAAGGACATCCCCATTTCTGGGATCAATTGCAACAACAGCACCTTCCTTATTTTGAAGCATTTTTTCAGCTGTTAACTGTAATTCAAGGTTCAGAGTAAGGTTCAGATCAAAGCCTGGTACTGAGTCAATAGTTCGCAAAACCTTAATGATTCTTCCAGTGGCATCAACTTCTACCTGTTTGCCACCACGTTTACCGTGCAGGTATTTTTGAAAACTTTTTTCAATACCATATTTTCCAATAGAGTCTCCAGATTTAACGTTAAGATACTTTCCACTTTTTAACTCACTGACATTGATCTCTCCTAGATATCCAAGAAGATGGGCAGCCGTTTTTTTATAAATATAATACCTTGTGGGTTCTATATCAATCTGAATTCCCGGAAGATCAAATTTGTGCGCCTCAATAACAGCAAGCTGATCTCTTGATATACTGTTTTTAAGTGTTACAGGTTTATAAAAAGCACTTTTACCTGCCTTTTCAACATTATCCAAGAGTTCTTGAAAAGGTATTTGAATCAAGTCAGCAACTTTTCTAACAATTCTTCTTACATCTCCAGCATCTTCACGCACTATTTTTAAATTAAAAGAAGGTCTGTTATCAACCAGTAATTTTTTATTTCTATCAAATATAAGTCCCCGGGACGATTTAATACTTTTCAGGCGAACAGCATTTTTTTCAGATAAAAGTCTGAACTGTTCTCCTTTAATAACTTGAAGATACACAAGTCGCAGAAATAAAAGTGAAAATACCAAAAGAATACAAATACTTGCACCTATAAGCCGTTGTTTAATCCACTCTTTATCAGAATTTTTATCAAATTGCGTCAATCCGGGATACTAACCTTTATAATTTTGAATAAACTGTTTGTGCATTAATTCTGCCATAAGATTCCACCGCACCCAAAAAATATTTACTGCCCATATACTCAAAGGAATAAAAATAAATCCCCAGAAAGCCTGTTTTATCAACAGATCAAAATCAAACTCCAATAAACCGCTACTACCCTGGCGGATCAATATTGAAAACAGTAACAACAGATGTTGGATAATAACAGATGCAAGGCTTATACACACAGCAAAAATGGCGCTTTGATCAAAAAACAGTTGTCTGGCTATATACACCATCATATATATCCATAAATATGACAAGACATAATAACTAAATGGAACACCTGAAATACTATCCATAATGCATCCAATAACAATAATGGCAAAAATCATTGTGTGACGGGTGGCAATAAGGCTTAAAAAAAATATATCAATAATCAACAGATCAAAACTTTGTGCAGACCATGAAAAGAATGGAAGAACAATTGATTGAACGATAATTAAAAAAAAAGTTAAAATGATAAAAAACAATGTTTTCATCTTTTTATTACAAGAACTTCTTCTATTTTATCAAAATCAACACTGGTCTTAATGGTTATATTCTGAAAGAGTTGCGAATGCCCCTTTGTCACTTTTAACACTCTGCCAATTGGAAGCCCTTTGGGAAAAACTTGATCCAAACCAGATGATATAATCATTTCATCTATTTTTACTTCGTCTTTTTTTAAAGTATATACAAAAGAGCAATCATCCTGATTGTTGCCTTTAACTATGCCCCGGACACGGGAATTTTGTACAAGAGCATCAACAGAACTATTTCTGTCAATAATTAAAAGCACTCTTGAAGATTTCGCTGAAACTTTAATTATTTTCCCAACAATTCCTTCAGAAACAAGAACAGGATTGCCTTTATTCAAACCATCATTTGTTCCTTTATCAATCATAATGGTTTTAAACCAAGGAGATGGATCCCTTGCTATAATTTGAGCTGCCACATAAGTATCTGGGACTTGACCTGTAAAATTAACAAATCTTTTAAGCCGGATATTTTCAAGTTTTAACTCTTCATAGCGGGTTTTAATCTCTATTGCATTTCCCAGTTGTTTTTTGAGTTGGATATTTTCCTGGACAGCAATAACAGATATAAAATATGTATCCCAGATATTCTGGATATAATGAATGCTTTTGGTCACTGCATGCTGGGCAGGAGATATAATGGTAATGAACAGGCGTTCAATACCGTTGACGGGTAAAGAATCTCTGCTGCTCATGCTGATTACTATAAAATTAATAGCAATAAACAGAGCAATTCCAACAAAGATAAACAATTTGCGTGAAAACATTAAATCAGCTAATGACTACTTCCTTTAATATATCAATACTATCAAGGGCTTTACCACAACCAAGAGCTACTGTAGATAATGGATCATCCGTCACAACAATGGGAAGACCGGTTTTTTCTTTAAGCAGTTGGTCAAGATTTTTCAACAATGCACCACCACCGGTTAGAACAATTCCTGAATCAACAATATCTGCAGCAAGTTCAGGCGGCGTCTGTTCAAGTGCAATACGAACAGTTTCTACAATAGCATCAATCTGCTCAGAAATTGCCACTCTGACTTCTTCAGAATCAATGGCAAGTATCTTGGGAATACCAGATACAAGGTCACGACCTTTAACTTCAATAGTTTCAAGATTATCAGTATCAGGATATGCATTCCCAATTGTTATCTTGATCATTTCAGAAGTTCTCTCCCCAATCAGAAGATTATATTTCCGTTTTATATGCTGGCTGATGGCAGCATCCATTTTATCACCTGCAACCCTTAAAGATTGTGTATAAACGACACCTGCAAGTGAAATAACAGCTACTTCGGTTGTTCCTCCGCCAATATCAACAACCATATTACAGGTTGGTTCTGTAATGGGAAGGCCAGCACCGATTGCTGCTGCCATGGGTTCTTCAATGAGGAAAACTTCTCTTGCCCCTGCTGATTCTGCTGACTCTTTGACAGCTCTTTTTTCAACCTGAGTGATACCAGATGGAACGGCAATGACAATTCTGGGACGTACAAGTGCTTTCCTATTATTATGAACTTTCCGGATAAAATGCTTTAACATGGCTTCTGTAACTTCAAAGTCAGCAATCACACCATCTCTCATGGGTCTGATGGCAACAATATTACCAGGAGTACGACCAAGCATTCTTTTGGCTTCAGTTCCAACGGCAAGCACTTTACTTCTTGCCATTTTATCTGTCCTGACAGCCACAACCGAGGGCTCACTCAATACAATTCCCTTTCCTTTGACATATACAAGTGTGTTTGCAGTTCCAAGATCAATGGCCAGATCATTGGAAAACGCTCCCAGTAA
>JAUCGD010000145.1 GCA_030377945.1 Desulfobacterales bacterium HSG17
TAAAAATTCACCTTTTTATTCCCCCCTTGAGGGGGGCAAGGGGGGTGTTTTTGAACAGAAATACAGGGTGCGACACCCCCCTGCCCCCCTCAAGGGGGATTTTTAACTACAAACCTTATTTCCGATAATGTCTATTAAATATTATCGGAAGTGATGAAATAACAAAACAAAAAAATCATACTTCAGCACTGATATGGAATTCCCTCTCTTGCTATTTCTCTTTATATTATGTAATAAAAAAAACTTTTATAAAATAAAGAACAGAAATCATTTATTAAAACTGTTCATAAATATTTCGGAGGATAAATATAAATTATGGATGAAAGATATGAACCCAAAGCCATTGAACCCAAATGGCAGAAATACTGGGATGACTCAGATATTTTTAAAGTTACGGAAGACATTGATAAGGAAAAATACTATCTGCTGGAGATGTTTCCCTATCCATCAGGCAATATCCATATGGGCCATGTTAGAAATTATACTATCGGCGATGTAGCTGCCAGGTATAAAAGGATGCGTGGCTTTAATGTTCTGCATCCTATGGGATGGGATGCTTTTGGAATGCCTGCTGAAAATGCGGCCATAGACAACAATACCCATCCTGCAAAATGGACATATGCCAATATTGACAAGATGCGTTTACAACTCAAGCAGCTTGGTTTTTCATATGACTGGGACAGGGAAATTGCTACATGTACCCCTGAATATTACAGATGGGAACAATGGCTTTTTTTGAAAATGGCTGAAACCGGTATGGCATACCGTAAAGAATCCTTTGTAAACTGGTGTGATACCTGCCTGACAGTGCTTGCCAATGAACAGGTGGAGCAGGGAGAATGCTGGAGATGCGGGGAGCTTGTTCGACAGAAAAAATTATGGCAGTGGTTTTTTAAAATAACGGATTATGCCGAAGATCTGCTGGTTCACTGTGATAAACTTCCGGGATGGCCTGAAAAAGTAACCCTGATGCAAAAAAACTGGATTGGGAAAAGTTTTGGAGCTGAACTTAGTTTTGAAATAGAGAACCCAAAAAATAATTCCGCCAATTGTATCAAGGTTTTTACCACCAGACCTGATACTGTTTTCGGAGCGACTTTTATGTGCCTGGCTCCTGAACACCCTCTGGTTTCCGAACTTTCCCATGGCACATCCCAGGAAGATTCAGTATCAGCCTTTATTGAAAAAATTTCTTTGCAGGACAGAACATCCAAAGCACTTGAAAATTATGAAAAAGAAGGGGTGTTTACAGGAGCATACTGCATAAATCCTGCAACCGGAAAAAAAATGCCTGTTTATACTGCCAATTTTGCACTTATGGAATATGGAACCGGTGCAGTAATGTCTGTACCTGCCCATGACCAGAGAGATTTTGATTTTGCAAAAAAATACGGGCTTGAAATTGTCATAGTAGTCAAAGACCCTGTTAAAAATCAGGATGGCAGCCTTGACAGTTCATTAATGTCAGAAGCATATACCCAACCCGGTATAATGGTAAATTCAGGCCAGTTTGACAGCATGGAAAATGAAAAAGCAAAAGATGAAATAGTTAAATGGCTTGATGAACAAGGAAAAGGCAAAAAAACCATCAATTTCCGGCTCCGTGACTGGGGTATATCACGCCAGCGCTATTGGGGAGCGCCCATTCCCATGATTCACTGCCCTGACTGCGGGGTTGTTCCTGTACCTGAACAAGATCTGCCCATTGTTCTGCCTGAAGATGCAAACCTGCTGGAAGGCGGTAAAACCCCTCTTCCCACTTTGGATTATTTCACAAAAACCACCTGCCCAAAATGCAATCGTGAGGATGCACGCAGGGAAACAGACACAATGGATACTTTTGTGGAATCATCCTGGTATTTTGACAGGTATTGCAGCCCCAAATATGATAAAGGCATGTTTGATAAAAAAGCAGTTGATTACTGGATGCCCGTAGATCAGTATATCGGCGGTGTGGAACATGCCATCCTTCATCTGCTTTACTCAAGATATTTTACCCGTGTATTAAATGACCTGGGACTCATTGACTGCAAAGAGCCTTTTTCCAATCTGCTGACCCAGGGAATGGTCTGTAAAGAAACCACAAAATGCCCTGAACATAAATTTCTGCTGCCTGACCAGGTAAACTGGGAACAGGAAGAACCCACATGTACCATGTGCAGCAATCCTGTTATTATCGGCAGGGTAGAAAAAATGTCCAAATCTAAAAAAAATGTAATTGATCCCAAAATCCTGCTTGAACAATACGGTGCAGATACCACCAGACTGTTCTGCCTTTTTGCAGCACCTCCTGTAAAAGACCTGGAATGGAGTGAACAGGGTGTGGAAGGCAGTTCCAGATTTCTCAACCGTGTATGGAGACTGTCTTATGACTGGATGGATTCTTTCAAGGATATTAAAGCATATGACGGCCCTGCTGATAAACCAAAAGGAAAACTCCGGGATCTTCATCGAAAAATTCATGAAACCATTAAAAAAGTAAGCAATGATATTGAAGACAGGTTCCATTTTAATACAGCCATCAGTGCAGTTATGGAACTGGTAAACACCATGTACAGTATTGACCGAAACAAGAAAGCAGAGCAGACAGATGAAATCATGAAACTGGCACTGGAATCGGCTGTATTGCTGCTTTCTCCTATGGTTCCGCATTTTGCCGAGGAAATCTGGTCAATCATGGGACATAAGCAGAGCATTCTTCTTGCTCCCTGGCCTGAGTATAAAGAAGAAGCTCTTGTTAAAGATGATATTTTGTTAGTTGTGCAGGTAAACGGGAAAGTAAGAAGCAAATTTACTGTTGCCACAGACATTGATGAACAAATGATCAAAGAAAAAGCTCTTAATGATGAACGTGTTCAGAAATTCATACAGGACAAGGCCATCCGCAAGGTGATTGTTGTTAAAAATAAACTTGTAAATATTGTGGTGTAAATATTATCGGCTATGCTCATCGTTTCACCTGGCACCCGATACCCGGCACCCGACACCCGGCACACGACACCCGGCACACGACGCCCGGCAGTAAACTGCCGGGCTATTTTCTGTCGTCCCTCTGGGACTTTAGATATTTTATATCAATTATTTAAGTCCCATAGGGACGATAGAAAATAGCGCGGGAATTTATTCCCGTGCTGCTGGGCCAGATAATGAGCAAGGCCAAATTAAGGTATCAAATGAAATCAGACCATAAAAAGTTACTATATCTTGCAGCCCTGACACTTAGCATATTATTAATACTAACCTCATGCGGGTATAAATTTGCCGGTCAGGGAACTCTTCCCAGCGGCTTAACATCAATACACATAGCAATCTTTGAGAACCATAGTGCTGAAATTGCAACAGAACATATTTTTACCAATGATTTAATTTCCGAATTTACCAAAAACGGAATAAAAATCACAAACAGGAAAAATGCAGATGCAGTATTAACCGGTGTTATTGATGCTATGAGGATAAGCACTGTTTCCCGCAAAAACACGAGTACATCCCTTGAACGTAAAATAACATATGTTGTCAGCACAAGTTTGGCAGATATCAATGGAAATACAATATGGTCGGATTCAAATATTTCAGAAGATGAGGCTTACAATGTTCTGCCGGAAAAAGCAGGCACTGCCTATGGTAAAAAAACTGCTGTCAGTTCAATTTCAAAAAGAATTGCACAAGATATATATGACAGAATGACACAGGAATTCTAACCGCTGATTATAAAAATCAGCGGTTTTTTAACAGCTAAGATTTTAAGCTGATAGAATTACGCTGAAAGTGTGTTTACATGCTTGGAAAGGCGGGAAATTTTGCGTGCTGCTGTTTTTTTATGAATAATGCCTTTTTTAGCAGCCTTTGCAATAATGGATTTTGCATTATTCAAATCCTGCCCTACTGTATCTTTTGCTTCTTCAGCAACAGCAGAACGAATTCCTTTTACAACATTCTTGATACGAGTTTTAACAGCGCGGTTCCGAATCCGTCTGTCTTCGCTCTGACGCGCACGTTTTAATGCTGATTTATGATTTGCCAACTTAAGTCAACTCCTTTCTAAATAGTTTTTTTGAATCCCTCTAATTACAGAAACAGCTTTTATCTGTCAAGTTTTTTTTATGTCAGGATGGTCAGGATTTAATATGGATATCCAGGATAAGCATCACCTATCCTGAATATCCTGAAATAATCCTGACCATCCTGATTCAAACCTGCTTGTTTTTAGGAATAACCTCAAACAGCTTACGGGAACCAAAAAAATATACATCAAATTCAGAGAAAAAATTGGTTTGCCCAAGAATGACAGGTACATCATTACTTTGTGTCCAGGCAAAAGCAAGAGGTACGGGGAAAAATGGAGATACTTCACCTGTAATCAATACACCAAAGGCAGGCAGACCTCTCAATGTTCCAACCAGGGAAGGGAGAGCGATCTTTTGATCTTCCCATACTAATCCTAACCTAAGCCCTGTATCGTAAGGCAATACATTAACTGTACTCCCTGAATCCACCAAAGCAGAAGTTTCAATATGGCTGTCTTTTACGGAAAGGGTTAAAGGTAGAAACGGCAAGCCGTTTTGAAGATTTGAAAACTGTTCATGCTGGGTATAAAAAAATTGCCGCGGTTTTATGTTTTGTTATTATCCAATAGTTTTTGTAATTTTTCTGCTGCACCAAAAGCATTATGCTGACTCCAAAGTCCATGCTGATATTTTGGGTCAATCCGGTGCAAAGTATTTTGTTCTTCATGCGCCAGTTCATCCACAAAAAATTGGAGAAGGCCGAATTTTTCAGGCCGGGATAATGTTCTGACGCTTTCCCTTATTTCGGTTATAAACATTATTAATATCCTTTTCTTATATTTTTATTATTTTAAGATAAGCATATCATAATCAGAAAGCAATTGATTTTGTGAATCAGGATGCCCAAGATGCAAAAGGATAGCCAGGATAAGTACCTCTATCCTGAATATCCTGAAATAATCCTGACCATCCTGATTCAAACCGACAGTGCGGCTGTATCAAGTCTCATGCCTTCCTGCTTGCCTGCTTTAGCTCACCTGCTGACCTGGGAAAGGACAAGACGGAACCCGATGTTGCTGTCCCTGCTTGACGAGAGGTTGCTGCCACGGCGGGCAGACCGGCAGTTCCGAGCGTTGTTGCTCCAGCTGCCGTCGCGCATCATCCGGTCCCAGCCTCTTGGGGAATCTATTGGCTATCCTCTTAAGCCGCGACACCTTTAGATATAAGCATTGACAAACTGGGGCTCCAAAATTTGGAGCATTAATTTAATATTTAAAATTAGTTATTAATTCTGCCGTTTTTATGCTACAAATTTTGGAGATCATAAATTCTGAGTTTATACCAATAACTATTGTAAAATAATTGTCGCGGCTTAAGTGGATAGCCGAAAACCGCAATGAAAGAGGCAGCACCATGAATTCAACACACAACATAATGATTTCAGCAGCAATAATAGGGATATTATCCCTTTTTGTATTTATACTATTTGGTGATAATGGACTTGCAGAGCTTGATATGATGAAAAAAAGCAGGGACAGCCTGATAAAAAAGAATGAAGTTATTATTCATAAAAATATGGCTCTTTACCGTGATATTGAAAGATTAAGAACAGATCTTGATTATATAGAAAACGTAGCCAGGCAGGAGCTTGGGGTTATTGGTAAAAATGAAATGATATTTAAATTTATTAAAACCGATCAAAAAAACTGAAATAAATAAAAAAATAATCATGAACTACATTTTTTTAACCACAGAGAACACGAAGAAGGCACAGAGAGCACAGAGAAAACAAATAATTATCTCTCTCTGTGTTCTCTGTGGAAAACCTCTGTGCCCTCTGTGGTAAGAATAAATATTTTTATAATTTCCTATACAATAAGAAAATAAAGGCACATCAACCGCACTTTTTAACCAGCATTTTTATAGTAAGCCCCTGAACCAGAACAGAAAAAGCAACAACAACATAAGTCATTGTTATAATCAAATCCCGGTGGCATTGTTCAGGCAGCGATAAGGCCAGTGCAACGGAAATACCGCCCCTTAATCCTCCCCAGGTCATTATGGAAACTGCTCCGGGTACAAAAGTTTTCCACCGTTTCATTATAGTGATAGTCCCCCCAATACTGATAAACCTGGAAAAAAGGGCAACCGGTATGGCTATCATACCTGCCATAAGATATTCCCATTTAAGTGTCAGCACCAGTACTTCCATACCTATAAGAACAAAGAGCAGTGCATTTAAGATTTCATCTACCAGTTCCCAGAACATGTCAATATGCTGCCGTGTTATGTGGGACATGGCCAGACGCCTGCCATGATTACCAATAAGCAGTCCTGCTGCAACCATAGCAAGGGGGGCTGAGATATGAAGGGCTGTTCCAAGCGCATATCCGCCGATTACCAGTGCCAGGGTAATCATTATTTCCACCTGGTAATTATTAACACTCTTTAATAATCGGTAAGCTAAATACCCGGCAGCCAGGCCAAAAAGAATTCCGCCAACCGCTTCCTTTATAAAAAGGGAGGCAACATACCCTGCTGTTACATGATCTGTGCCTGTGGCAATCTCCAAAAGTACCAGGAAAACCACCACTCCAATACCGTCATTAAATAGGGATTCCCCTGCAATTTTTGTTTCCAGGCTTTTGGGAGCGCCAATACTTTTTAAGATACCTAAAACAGCAATGGGATCGGTCGGGCTTATTAATGCACCAAATAAAAGACAGTCAATTACCCTCAATTCCCAGCCTATCCAGCAGCTCAGACCATAAACAAATGAGCCTACCAGAAATGTAGAGGTAATAACACCAAAGGTTGAATATATAGCAATCTCTATCTTATGTACTGCCAGGTCATTAAGATTCAAATGCAATGCACCTGCAAACAGCAGTAAGCCAAGCATCCCTTCCAGTAAAACCCTGCTGAAATCAATGCTGTTTACCAGTTTATCAGCATGTGCAGAAATGGGAAGTCCGGTATGGTCCAGGAGAAGAAGTGCAAGAGAAAAAAACAGGGACATAACCATCAATGCAATAGACATTGAAATTTTTAAAAATCGGTGATTTAAATATGCAAAAATAGCTGAAAAGGTTATCAGGACTGCAATAGCATTAATCGGTTCCATAAAAAAGTCTCCTTAGAAATAAGGGCTTTGCTCATCATCTGGTCCAGCAAGCACGGGAATAAATTCCCGCGCTATTTGCTATCGTCCCTACGGGACTTAAATAGCTGATATAAAAGCATATTAAGTCCCAGAGGGACGACAGAAAATAGCCCGGCAGTTTACTGCCGGGTGAAACGATGAGCATAGCCAAAATAAGCGTTAATCCATATCCATCTCTGATTCCAGTTTTTTGATCTGTTTTATAAGCTTTTTCTTTTTTTCATCGGAAATGCCTTCCTGATTCAATTGTTTTCTCAGTCCGATCAGCATCATTTCTTCCCTGTATTCTGCACATGTATATTTCATAATAAACCCTTTTGCAATTATCAATTATCAATTATCAATTACTGTTAATTGCTAATTGCTAATTGCTAATTATAAGATTTTGACCCGGCTGAATATGTGCTTCAGGTGACAGTTTGTTTAGCTGCCGGAGCTTATCCACAGTCAAGCTGTACTTACGTGCAAT
>JAUCGD010000146.1 GCA_030377945.1 Desulfobacterales bacterium HSG17
TGCTATATCAGAATGAAGTTTATTAATATCTTTACTACTTTTTGTTTGAATTAATCTTGCTCTAAGAAAATCTCGTAAAAGATGATGATAGTAAAATTCCCTCCTATTGTCATCAAAAGGGAAAACCAAAAGATGTTGTTCAACCAGCAGCAAAAGTAGTTCATGTGCATTATTAATATTTAAGACCTGATTGATAATTCCAGGATTGATAAGAGAAAAAAGAGAAGTTTTTAACATAAAATCTTGAATATTCTGCTGAAGATTATCAAAAACATTTTCTTCAAGGTAATTAAAGATATCCTGTTCTGATCCTTTTAAAAGTAAAAGTGCATCTTTTATCTCTTTATCATTCCTGTTTTTAAAAGCATAACTCAATAGGATAAGACTTGCAGCCCAGCCACCTGTTTTTTTATAAATTTTTTTAATATTTTCAGTACTAATCTCAATTTTGTATATTTTTGAATACAATGCCTGAATCTCTTGAAGAGTAAAAGCAAGTTTTTTTTCATCTAACTCAAAAATCTGTTGTCTTACTTTGAATTTTGAAATCTTGATTGGTGGGGTTATACGGCTAATTATTACAAAATGTACACTTTTTGGAAGACGTGCTAGAATAAATTCCAGAGCTTCCTTTATTGCATTTGCTTTTTGGATAAGATAATAGTCGTCAAGAACAATAACTGTATTGTTATTCAACTTATCTTCAATCTCTTTGATAAAATCGATTAAAAAATCATTCCGTTTTTTCACAGAGGAGAACATAGATGGAATATTCAAGTTATCATTTCCAAAATCAGAATATTTTTTTCTGATACTATGGATAAGACAGGTCATAAAAAGAACTAAATCCATATCAAAAGAATCAAGACTGTACCAGATTGTCTGCATCTTAGATTCAACAAGAGCACTTGCTACAAGTGTAGACTTGCCAAATCCTGCCCCGGCAGTTATCAGAATTATTCTATTTTTTTGCAATTTGTTTTTTAAAATATTGACAAGTCTTTTTCTATCAAGGATATTTAAACATTGTGGTGGTTGAAGTTTTGAATTTAATACATGCATAATTTCCCTGTTAATATAAAATATAAAAACCCATGATACAACTTCAGACTTTTAATTCCAAATTATTTATTCCTAGTATTACCGGGGTTGTGCAAAGAGACAGACTGGTGACAATATTTGATAAAATTGTCTCAAAAAAAATCACCACTGTTACTGCTGCTGCCGGATATGGCAAAACCACAATTATCTCCCAGGCAATTAAATATTTAAAAATTAAAGCTGTCTGGTATCAATTAGATGAATATGACAATGATTTAAATACTTTTCTTAGCTATTTGATTAAAAGCTTTGGCAAATACTGGATTGACATTGAAACAAAGTTGATGCCTTTGCTTGAACAAAACCCCTCATCACAAAGAGAGATAAGATCTCTTTTATCAAATTTTCTCATTGAAATTGAAAACTTGATTGACGAAGATATTTTACTTGTTTTGGATGATTATCAATTTATATTGGACAACATAATTATCAGTAATGCAATACTTTATCTACTTGAACGAATTCCTCCCAACATCCATTTTATTTTAATCTCAAGAAAAAATCCTGAACAATCAGGTAATCTAAACATTTCACTTTTCCAATCCAGGCAGCAGCACCTTGAAATCAATGAAACTGATATTGCCTTTTCAATAAAAGAGACAGAAGCAGTACTAAAGAATTTATTCCAAATCAAACTTTCACAAGTAGATTTAAAACAAATTCATAAAAAATCAGGCGGGTGGATTACGGGTCTGATTTTAAGCCATACATTTAATAAATCTACCGGAACAAATAAAACCATTTTATCAAATAAAAGCATGACAAAGAATATTTTTCAATATTTTGAAACCAATGTTACTGCTCGACTTCCAAAGCATATTACTGAATTTCTTCTTAAGTCATCATATTTTTCTGAACTTGAAACTGAACTTTGCGATTATCTGTTAGAAATTGACAACTCAAATGAAATTTTATCATTTCTCTTTGATCAACATATATTTACCACTCCTTTTTTTGGTGAAAAACATTTTTACCGATATCACCATCTTTTCCAAGAATTTCTCCATTATAAATTCAATAAAAAAATGTCCGCTAAACAACACAAACAATTTCATATTAAAATTGCTGCAAAATTAGAAAGAATTAATAACACCGAAGAAGCTTTGAGGCATTATTTCAAAGCGAAACAGTTCAATGAAATCGTAAGGATTTTAAAAGTTACTGGATATAAATTACTTCTTCAGGGGCATTTTAAAAATATTAATACATATATAAACAATCTTCCAATAGAAATTTCAGCTAATAATCCTGACATAATTTTTCTTAGAGCAAAAATCATATCTCAACAAGGAGAAACGCTGAAATCAATTGCCGAATACTATAAAGCCAAAAAACTTTTCAAACAAAATAATAATAAAAGCGGAGAATTAAATTGTCTTAATGAACTTGGCTCTCATTATGCTATTTCTGGTGATTTCCCTAAAGCAAAAAGAATACTAAACAGTCTTATTCCAAAATTCAAGAATCAACCTATGAAGAATATTGTTATTTTTGGAAGATTATCACTTATCTCATCATATCTAGGAGATTTTGTTTTCTCAGATAAACATCTTAATAATGGTTTCCGCCATGTGGCAACGCTCAATAACAATGACAAGCCGTTTGCCATTGCGAATTTATATATGACTCAGTCATTGAGATATCTATGGTCTGGCAATTTTAACAAAGCTTTAAATTCAGCTTTTGAAGTAAAAAAAATTTGTATTGAAACTAACCAGAATTTGTTGGCATTTGCATATCACCTGATTGCACGAGCTCATTTTCATAAAGGTGATTATCAGACTGGCTATGAAACAGCACAACTTGGTTTGATTGAAGCTAACAGACTTGGTCTAAAAGATGTTTTGCATGTATGGCCACTACTTGGAAGTGCAAACAATTTACTTGAGTTAAATAAAATTATCAAATCTATTGAAACCGGAGAGAAAGCATTACGACTTTTCCAAGGACTTGATTATGTTTTTGGTGAAGCACGCGCTTTTCAACACCTATCTTATGCACATTTCAAGAATCATAACTCAAAAAATGCTCTGCATTGTTTACGCTCGGCATTAGGTTTAATTGAAAAAGTTACAATGCCCCTGTTTGAGGGTGAATTAAAAGCTGATCTTGCAGCTTTATTAATAAAAGACTCCCATTTTCAAGAGGCTGAAAAACTACTTAATCAAGCCCAAAAACTTCTCATACCATCAAAATATGAAATTGCGCGTGTTTTCAGGATATATGCCTTTTTTGAATGGTCACGAAAAAATATTCCCAGGAGCCGAACTTATTTCAAAAAAGCTTTAAAAATTTGTATACAAATGAAATATAATGCATGGATTGACAAAGAAAGTCCGTGGATAATGCCACTTATTGCCGATTTTCAGAATGACCGCAATTTTGATACAAGCCAAAGAAATTTTTTAAATAATATTATTGTTTCAAAGGAAGAGTTAAAAAATAAAATCTCAAATATATCTAAAACTCAAAAAGATGCAAATAATTCTTTACCTTCGCCTTTGACAAACAGAGAGATTGAAGTCCTGCAAATGGTTGCAAGGGGTTTAACAAATATGGAAATTTCAGATTCACTTAAAATAAGTCCACACACTGTTAAAAGCCACGTAGTGCATATATTCAACAAACTGGGAGTCAATGACAGAATCCAGGCTTCTGTGTGGTCTGTTCAGAATAACCTTTATTAACAAAATTCATTTAGCGATATTTTTTTATCTTAATTTCTATTCTGCCATTTTCTCAAGAAATACTGATCTCCAAAAATCATGCCAGCCTATTCCGGATATTTTTTTTTGAGAATCAAACTGAAACTTAATTAATGTATGATCATATCTTTGCGATGGTGAAATGAAAAGGCTATTTGAAAGAGGATAAATATGAACTGGTTTTGAACTGGTATTTGAATTTATCCAGTATAAACCTCCCTTTTGTTTTGTAATAACAATCTGCATATTTTTATTTTGATATAGCCCTGTATAAGAATCAAGTATTTCAGGAGCAATGATTTTTACCTTTAATTTTGTTTTCTGGGGAGTTGCTGCATTAATAATATATTTTGAAAGAAGACCATATATCTGGTTTTGCAATTTATTGTTATAATTCCCTCCAGTAAATACAACAACCATATCAAGAGATGGGAATATGAAAATATATTGTCCACCATTCCCTGCTGCATAATATGTTTCAATATTCACACCATTAACAGTTCTTTTTCCTTTCCACCATAAATATCCATAAGGGAAAAAATTGCTTGATTTAACATGTGAACTGGTAGATTGATCCACCCATGAAGAAGATACTATCTGTTTGCCAAACCAGTTGCCTTTTTTTAAGTATAAATACCCGATCTTTGCCATGTCCCTTGCAGTCATTTTTGCAGATCCACCGGTATATCCATCTTCTTCAGGTGAAATTAACAGAGTATAGTTTTTAATACCAATAGGCCCCAGCAAATTTTCCTTTAAAAAATCCTGATATCTCTTACCAGTTGTGTTTCTGATAACTCTGCTTAAGATCATTAATGCAGTACTGTTATAAGCCCAATGAGTTCCAGGTTCATATGCCATGGGCAGTGTTAATGCAAAATTCCCCCAATCACTGGAAGTAAGCATTTTTTTACCACATTCAAACTGAGGTTCCTGCCAGTCATCACAATCAATTCCAGAAGTCATAGTCAGCAGATGTTCAATCGTTAATTGCTGTTTCTTCCTGTCCCAACCTTCAGGAGGTGCTTCCTTTAAAAAATAATCAAACACTTTTTGATCAACACCCGGGATATATCCTTGATCAATAGCTATCCCTATGGCAATGGATGTAATAGATTTACCTGCAGAACGAATTTGATGAATGTGATTTACATTTGAACCATTATAATATTTCTCAAATGCAATGTACCCATTTTTGATTACCATTATACCATGGATATTTTTCAACAAACCGCTAGATACTTTTATGTCTGCTTCAGATAATTTGTTCTCATTTAAACCAAGCATTTCAGGATCTTTATTTTGAAAAACAGCATCAACACTGTCAACACCAGATTTACCACGATTTTCCCATTGGTATATTCCACGAAAATCTCCCATTTGAACCCTTAAACCTGTTGCATGTGCATTATCTGGTATATCCATAATTATTATAGCATCTGCTACTTTACAATGAAAAGTATATGGGTCTATTGTAGAAGCGATTAAAGGTGCGCCTCCCTGTTGTGAATTCTGAGCTTCAATCTCCAGTCCATTAACACTTTGCAATATATAAAGAGTTTTATAAATATCAACCTGCTGATTCAAACCTGCTTGAATCAATTTATGTTCAGATGATTTTGTCAATGTATATTCACCAACAATTTGATTAGCATCAATACCGGAAGCCATACCAAGTGCAATGGTCGGCACAGTCAATAATATGATTAGCAGTATGATTTCATAAATAAATTTTTTAATCTTATAGATTTTCATATTCGAGTTCTCTTTTTAATTAAATTAGTGATAACCTTTTCATCAGCAGTACAGCTGATTATCAATTCCAAAATTGATGTTGATAATTTTATAAATACCCTGAGCAATTTTGTGCAAACAAGATCATCAGAATATTTTATGCAAAGTGTTAATGTTTATTTTGAAAAGATTGAACAAAGGATGAGGTTATTGATTCCTATCCAATTTAGGCGAGTAGATTCATTTTACATATTACTACTTTTTTTTACTACAGCATGTGCTATTGAAAATACAGGTGTTGATTCTCTATTTTTGTTAACACCGGTATAATAGTTTGCGTTAAAATATTCACTTGATACGTTGGTAACATTACAAAATCCTCTGTCTGTAAGAAATTTTTCAATATTGTCATTTCTGATTCCAAAAAAAATCGGCTCATCTGAATTTTCTGTAATTTTTAACCATTCTTTTGCTTCTTTTCGTTCATAGGTCCCATCAATCACTTCCGGATAAGTGTAATCAAAAACAACACTGCTTCCATTTCCAGTGTTTTTTGAAATAAATAAAAGAGTTTCATCAACTGCTTTTTGATCAATATACATGGTAACGCCTTCCCATATAAATAATGTTTTCTGATGATGGTCATATCCGTTTTCTGATAAACAGGATCGAAGTGTCTCTTTCTGGAAATCAATAGGGACGTAAGTGACATGTTTAGGCAGCATTTGAAATATTTCGATTAATTTTTCTTTTTTTACATTTTGAGTGGCAGGATGGTCAACCTCAAAAACTTTAATTTTCTTTTTCAATTCATCAAATCGATAAGCCCTGGAATCGTACCCGGCTCCAAGAATAACCAATTGTTCAAGCCCTTTATTTATGCAGTTTTGTAAATAATCATCAATATATCTAGTTCGTGCTAAAAAAAATTCATGAAATCCAGGAACAATTGCATTAAAAAGTTCCAGAGCACTTTCTTCAGATATTTCATGTTTACCAATAACTGTAAACCCTGTGGGAAGAAAATCTTTGGCAAAAGGATCATAGCATATTCTTTCATTTGAATTTTTGGATGAATGAATTGCACGATGTGCAGCAATAATTCCGGCAGAACGACTGGCTTCTTTGGTTTTCATATTTTTCTCCTATAGTTTAATATTATTACTAATTTATCGCTTCTATTAATTTGTAAAACAATTTTATTAAAAAAACAGCCTGGTTTATTCATCTTAATTCGTAGTAAAATAGAATACTCACAAAACTTAAATTGATTTTAAGTCCTTTTGAGCATGTATAAAACGATTCTCTTTCTGGTTCTCTGATTGCACTAATGATCGTTATACCCTGTTCTCCTATTTTTGATACTTTTCCTCGTAGAAATTTTCGACAAAGGGGACTTTGCGTGATGAACATTTTTTTATCGGACATAACTGACAACTGGTAAATTCACTTTCACTCTGGAAGTAAAAACCTGACTCAGATTTATCCGGAAGCATGACCATGCTGGATGTCAGCTTTACCCCAACAGTACTTTGAGTATCACCCAGAAGGTCAAACAAAGGGCGCTGCTGCTCCAATGGCCAGTCTGACAGAGAACCGGGACTCATCTGAGATATATGGCCCATATCAAAATGCTTTTGGATTTCCTTTTCCAAGAAGCGTGTGGCCGTATCCAGAGCCGCCTGCTTTAATGCATCAGCATAGAATCGTTTCAGCATATCAGAGATGCCGTCAGCCCACTGCACAAGCTCAGCCCCACATGTCACTACAAAGGGGAACACACGATGTACCGATTTTACATTGACAGCTAACACGCGGCTATCAAAACGAATTTTTTCTACGACAATAAAATCATCACCAAGTTCATTTATGGCGCTCAGACCATAGAGAGCCCTAGGTCGGGCCACTTCGGCCGCCTGAGCTGCCAAAACATCAAAGATCTGTCGTTGAGCCGGACTAGGGGGTACATGTAGGTGTTCATACAAATAACCCAGATTGGGTTCAAATAATATGTTATCTAAAATAATCGCTTTCATAGCAACCTCTTAATAATGGGATTAAAACTGGCACCTTGAAGTCCAATATAAAATCAATAA
>JAUCGD010000147.1 GCA_030377945.1 Desulfobacterales bacterium HSG17
AAGAATAGAATAATGATAATACAAATTTATCATTATTTCGATTGCTTATATTATTTTTTTAGTGTTATTCATACTATTGAAGCTGTAATCCAGTAACGATGTTAGATTTTTTTTGGTTAGCTTTATTACTTTTGGCTTAGCCTGATATTTTTGGAAGAAATTCAATTATAATATTTATTAACCTTAATTATTTTTTTAAACGGAGGAAGAAATGAACTGGCTTATCAACACTTTTAGCTCTTCCATCGGTAAAAAGCTCATGATGGCTGTAACCGGCCTGGGCTTTATCGGATTTATTGCAGGGCATCTTGCAGGGAATCTGACAATTTACGGTGGAAAAGATTTGTTTAACAGTTATGCAGAGCACCTTCATTCACTTGGGCCTCTGGTAACAGCAGCAGAATGGATTTTGCTGACAATGGCAATAATCCATGTTCTTACAGGTCTGACCCTTTTTTATCAGAATTATAAATCTCGTCCTGTAAAATATGCTGTCTGCAAAAGCGCAGGGGGCAGAACAATCGGCTCCTTGACCATGCCTTATACCGGTATCCTGATGCTTGCTTTTGTTATTGTCCATCTTATGAATTTTCATTTTGTGGATAAAACAAATACTACAATCTTTGAGATTGTTGCCCAGGCATTTACCAACCCGGCATATGTAGCACTATATGTTGCAGCAATGATTGTTGTTGCCATTCACGTCAGTCACGGATTCTGGAGCGCATTTCAGACTATCGGCGCAAATCACCCCAAGTATATGCCTATTATTCAATTGTTAGGTCTTGGGTTCAGTGTAGTTGTCGGAATCGGTTTTGGCTTTATTCCAATTTATATATCTATTCTCGCATAAGGAGGTTTTAATATGCAGCTTGATGAAAAGATCCCGAGCGGTCCGATACAGGATAAATGGGATAAACACCGTTTTGATCTGAAACTTGTCAATCCGGCCAATAAAAGAAAATATAATATTATAGTTGTGGGAACCGGTCTTGCCGGTGGTGCAGCAGCAGCAACAATGGGCGAACTGGGTTATAATGTAAAAAATTTCTGTGTCCAGGACAGCCCCCGCCGTGCCCACAGTATTGCAGCACAGGGCGGTATTAATGCCGCAAAAAATTACCAGAATGACGGTGACAGTATCTGGCGTTTGTTCTATGATACAGTTAAAGGCGGTGACTTCAGGGCAAGAGAAGCCAATGTTTACCGTCTTGCACAGGTAAGCCGCAATATCATTGACCAGGGCGTTGCCCAGGGTATTCCTTTTGCCCGTGAATACGGCGGACAGCTTGCAAACCGTTCATTTGGCGGTGCCCAAGTTTCCCGTACATTTTATGCAAGGGGCCAGACAGGACAGCAATTGCTGCTTGGTGCTTACAGTTCCCTTTCCCGCCAGGTTGCAGCAGGAAAAGTTGAAATGTATGCACGCAGGGAAATGCTTGATGTGGTTCTTATTAACGGCAAAGCCAGGGGAATTATTACAAGAAACCTGGTCACAGGCGAGATTGAAAAGCATGTGGGCGATGCAGTTGTGCTGGCAACAGGCGGTTATGGAAATGTATTTTTCCTTTCCACAAATGCCATGAACTGTAATGTAAATGCTGCTTTCAGAGCTTATCGCAGGGGCGCTTTTTTTGCCAATCCATGTTACACGCAGATACATCCCACATGTATCCCTGTGCATGGCGATTATCAGTCAAAACTGACCCTTATGAGCGAAAGCCTCAGAAATGACGGCAGAGTTTGGGTTCCCAAGAAACCCGGAGATACCAGGGCACCTCATCAGATTCCCGAATCTGAAAGAGATTATTACCTGGAACAGAAATACCCCAGCTTCGGCAACCTGGTTCCCAGGGATGTGGCTTCACGAAATGCAAAAGAGCAGTGTGATGCAGGTAAAGGTGTTGGTGAAACAAAACTGGCTGTTTATCTTGATTTTGCAGATGCTATCAATCGGGACGGCGAAGATGTTATTGCAAAGAAATACGGCAACCTGTTCCAGATGTATGAAAAAATAACTGCTCAAAATCCTTATCAAACTCCCATGATGATCTATCCTGCTGTTCACTACACAATGGGCGGGCTGTGGGTTGATTACAACCTTATGACCACCGTACCCGGAATGTTTGCCACAGGCGAATGCAACTTTTCCGATCATGGAGCCAACCGCCTGGGAGCAAGCGCTCTTATGCAGGGACTGGCTGACGGATATTTTGTTATTCCTTATACAATAGGCGGCTATCTGGCCTCAGAATCCATTGATGCTGTTACAACAGATCATCCTGCATTTAAAGAATCAATGAATTATGTAACAGGCAGGATTGATAAGCTCATGTCAATCAACGGCAAACGCACAGTTGACGATTTCCACAAAAAGCTGGGACAGATCATGTGGGATTATTGCGGCATGGCCAGGAATAATGACGGCCTTGAAAAAGCCAAAGGCATGATCCAGGAGCTTCGGGCTGAATTCTGGGAAAATGCAATGGTTCCCGGAATAACCAATGATGTTAACCAGAGCCTTGAAAAAGCAGGACGTGTTGCAGATTTTCTTGAATTTGCAGAATTAATGGTAACAGATGCACGTCATCGCCAGGAATCCTGCGGCGGTCATTTTAACGAAGGTTTCCAGACTGAGGAAAATGAAGCCAGACGTGATGATGATAATTACTGCTATGCTGCTGCATGGGAATCAAAAGGTATTGACGAGGAACCGGTACTGAATAAAGAACCGCTGGAGTTTGAACATGTTAAACTGACACAAAGGAGTTACAAATGACAGCAAAATCCATTAATCTCACCCTTAAGGTCTGGCGTCAGAACGGCGAAAAAGACAAGGGCAAATTTGAAAATTATACTGCAAATAATATTTCAACAGATATGTCCTTCCTGGAAATGCTGGATGTTGTCAATGAAGATCTGGCTCTTGAAGGCAAGGAACCCATTGCTTTTGACAGTGACTGCCGGGAAGGTATCTGCGGTCAGTGCGGGTGCGCGGTAAACGGACGGCCCCACGGCCATGAAAAAGGCACTACCCTGTGCCAGCTTCACATGAGGCATTTTGATGATGGTGACACCATTGCCATTGAACCTTTCCGTGCAAAGGCATTTAAGGTGTTAAAAGACCTTATGGTAGACAGAAGTCCCCTGGACAAGATTATCCAGGCAGGCGGCTATATCTCTGTAAATGCAGGCGGCGCACCAGATGCCAATGCACTGCCCATTCCCCAGGATGTGGCAGAAAAATCAATGGATGCAGCAGCCTGTATCGGCTGCGGAGCATGTGTGGCTTCCTGCCCCAATGCTTCAGCCATGCTTTTTACCAGTGCCAAGATTTCCCAGCTTGCATTACTTCCCCAGGGAAAACCCGAAGCTGCAAAACGAGCTCTCAGCATGGTAAAAGAAATGGATGCCCTGCTGTTTGGTAACTGCACCAATGAAAGAGAATGCGAGGCAGAATGCCCCAAAGAGATTTCCATTGTTAACATTGCAAGGATGAATCGGGAGTATCTTAAGGCTTCTTTTCTTTCTGATGTGATGTAGAAAAATAATTTGAACCATGATTTATGTGATTTATGTGATTAACTATGATTTTTTCATGGTCATCATTTAATCATGTAAATCATGGTAAATTCTTGTTTTTCAGTAAACTTTTCAGAATTTTCAAACTCCTCAAGAATAAAACTTGCCATCCTTCTTTCATTGTTTTACAGTTTTCAAAGTGCAGTGATAAAATTTGCCTCTCTAAATATTTTTATCAGTCGGAAAGGAATAAATATGAAAGATTTCAGCATACAATCTATTGGAAACCAGGCAGTAATAACAGTTGATCTTTCGTTTATGAATATCGAATCTTTAAATCTGATGTTTGATCGGCTGAGAACCGAGCAGTTGATTAGGAAAGCGGATTTCAGTGAAGAAGTCACTGAACTAGGAAGAGAAATTAAACAAAGCTGGTGGAAAAATAACAGGGATCAATACTTAAAAGGCATGATAAATGCGGATAGTGATTGATACCAACATGATTTTTTCTTTATTGCTGGGGGAAAATGTGAAAATGCGTGATATCAGGTTATGCCAGAATATTGATGAGGATGATATTCCATTTATTGCTTTGTCTCTGCACTTGAAAGCCGAGTTTTGGACGGAGACAGAAAATTGAAAGACCACCTTAAAAAACAGGGTTACATTTCATTTTTTAAGCCTCAATTCAAAATAACGAAGCAATCCGGCAGCAGTTTCTTTAACAGTTTCATAGTCATTGATATAAATTTCCTCATATTTAACTGATCTCCACAAATGCTCAACAAAAATATTATCAAATGCCCGGTTTCTGGGCGAAGAGGGCTTTGTTAAATCCAATTACCAGTTTTCCTTAAAATACTTCCTTTTTTCAATATTAGACAAAACCTTTGTACAAGATTCCCAATCAATATTGGAAACATTTTGGGAAGCTATTTCTTGCAAACTGAACTAATGTAATTTTATTAAAATAACCTCGGTCCCTTAATCCGTGCTGCAAGGCATTTATAGTATAAATCACTTAACATTTCGAAAATATATAAAATAATGGTTTTTAACATTAATTCTTTTGGTTTATTGTTTTTTTGACTGCATCTAATAATTCCGGGATTGTAAAAGGTTTGGCAAATGCGCCGTTGGCTCCGAGTCCCCTGGCAATCTCAAGATAGTTCATTCCTCCTTCATTATGCCCTGACATGGCAATAATTTTAATCCCAGGAAACTGACTAGTGACTTCCATGATAAGTTCCAGGCCATCTTTGTCAGGCATAATGATTTCTGTTATTATCAGGTCGAATCTTTCATTATTAAGAATCTCCGATGCTTTTTTGGCATCTCCGACGCTTTTGGCAGTGTATCCTGCCGGCTTCAGACCTTCAATAATTTCCTGTTGTGTATTCTCATTTTCGTCCACCACAAGAATGTGTACAGCCATTTTATACCGCCTTTCATATATTTTGATAATATACAGGATAACTGTGTATTAACGATTCAGGAAAAATCTCCAACAATAAAATACCCATTTCCAGCAGGGGCGGCCGGTCGGTCGCCCTGCAATTTCGGCCTGGTTATTTATTTTGAAAATCCTTATTAATATTGCTCATATTCTTCATCCCTAAAGTCATTATCAATTGTTCTTTCTCTCATTTCCTGCTTGCGGTCTGCGTGTTTTTCACCAGTGTCAACTTTAACTGAATTTCTCATCAGCTTGGCATCATTTTGAATATGACTTACATTATGTTTTGGATAATGGGCAAATTGTGCCTGTCTCCCTCTTGAACTTCGGGCTGAATAACTTGTTCCTCTTGTTTGACTGTCATCAACTCTAAAAAATTCCATTGAGTCCTGAAGCTGTTCTGCCTGGCTTGAAAGCTCCTCGGATGTTGAGGCCATCTCTTCGGATACGCTGGAGTTTTGCTGAATAACCATATCCAGTTGCTGAATGGCCCTGTTAATCTGATCAACTCCGGTGTTTTGCTCACTGCCGGCAGCGCTTATTTCCTGTACAAGTCCGGCAGTTTTTTGTATGTCCGGCACTATCCTGTCCAGCATCTTTCCTGCATTTTCCGCTACAGCAACACTTGATTTTGACAATTTGCTGATTTCGTTTGCAGATATCTGGCTTCGTTCCGCCAGTTTACGCACTTCAGAGGCTACTACTGCAAAACCTTTGCCGTGATCTCCTGCTCTTGCGGCCTCGACTGCTGCATTGAGGGCCAGCAGGTCGGTCTGCCTGGCGATTTCTTCTATAATGGTTATTTTTTCGGCAATTTCCTTCATGGCATCAACTGTTTCACTAACTGCTTTACCGCCTTCTGCTGCATTTTCGGCAGATTTTATTGCAATTTTTTCAGTCTGCATGGCATTGTCCGTATTCTGCCTGATATTGGCGGCCATCTGTTCCATAGATGCTGATACTTCCTCGGCAGAGGAAGCCTGTTCAGATGCGCCCTGGGACATCTCTTCAGAAGAGGATGAGAGTTCCTGGCTGCCGGATGCCACATTGCCTGCTGCCTGCTTTACGTCTCCAACTATCCCCCTGAGTTTTTCAACCATCTCTTTCATTGCAGCATAAAGCCCGGTTTCCTTCTTTCCGGTGGAATCAAAAGCAATGGTAAGATCCCCCTGGGAAATCCTTTGGGCAATATCAGCCATGATCCTTGGCTCACCCCCAAGAGGTTTTGTTATCATTCCTGAAATAACAAGGGCAAATACTATACCCATTATAAAACCTGCGATTGTCATAATGAATACCATGTTAACGGTTTGCCGGTTATCTTTCTGCAATTCAGGGCCAAGTGTATCCTGGTCAGCTTTTACAGAAAGCTTGACATCTTCCACAGCCCCGGCAACAACAGGGCCGATGCGGTCTAGGTCATTTTTTATGAGTTTATTCCGTTCATTAATAGTTTTTACCAGATCTTCAAAAAATTCCTGATATGATTCCCTCATATCCAACACCTTTTTGAGTAAAGTCCGCCTGCCGGAATTCTCAAGATTTTTATCAAGTAATTCAGAAATGGTATCTAAGTTAGTTCCAAGTTCTTTTTTTACCCTTTTAGCTGCTTCATAGTCATTTGTGTCTAAAAATTTATGAACAAAAAGACGTGCCAGAAGTACATGTTCCTGTAAACGCCCTGCATAATAAGCTGCATCCCGGTCATTATCTTCATGTGCTGTTTTCATAATTTCGGTAAGGGCCTCCCCCATGGCTATCCCTTCGGGAGCCAGGCGTTCATACACAAGGATATCTCGTTTCCTCATTAGATCTGCAATCTGTTCAAATGCCCTTTCGTAACCAATTACCGATTTTGCAGCCAGCGCAATCTTCTTGGCACGTTCAGGGTCCTGAATCTCCTTTTCAGCATCCCTGAGATACCCGTTCATTTTATCCAGGTATTCATTATACTGCTGAACATCCTTATCACTCCTGGTTATCAGGAAGTCCTTAACATTCATCCTGACCATGAGCATATTGGCCTGAAGACGCCCGGCAAGATTGGTGTCTCTTGCAAGATTCCTGTATTCATCAAAACCGCTGCTTGAATTTTTCAGCCCGGTAAAACTAAAAATCGATACAATCACAAGTATCAATAATAGTATTCCAAATCCAGTTCCTATTTGAGTTCTCACTTTCATTTCTTTAAACATAATATCTCCGTTGCAATTCAATAGATTCAGGCAGCTTCATTAAGAGCTATTTCAGGCTCAATCACTTCAAGCGCTTCAGCCATTTCCAGTTCTTTTGCTGAAAAAACTCTGTTAATATCAAGGATAATGATGAAATTATCATCTCTTTTGCCTATCCCTTTAATGAACTCAGTACGCCAGCGGCTTCCTATTTTCGGGGGATCTTCAATCTGTCCGACTTTCAGTTCAGTTACTTCATGAACGGAATCCGCAATAGCCCCGATCACTACCATTTCTTCATCAATGGATATTTCCATGACAATAATGCGTGTATTGACCGTACTTTCTATTTCCGCCAGTCCGAATTTTGTCCGCATATCCATTACCGGCACAACAGCTCCGCGCACATTTATTATTCCCCGCATAAAATCTGGAGTTCCGGGAACCTTTGTAATTTCGCT
>JAUCGD010000148.1 GCA_030377945.1 Desulfobacterales bacterium HSG17
AAAAACTTTTTCCGTACTCCATGTAATATTTTCAAAAGCCTGGGGTAAAAATGTTTCAGTATTAAAACCAATAAGGTAATATCCCCCGTCAACAGACGGGCCGATCACTGCGTCATTTTCACCCAAGGCATTAAATCCTTTTTTGATAATTGTTTCAGGGAGATCAGGAGTATCTGTTCCTATTAAAATAACCTGTTCAAAACCCTGTTTAAACGCCCTGTCAAAAGCATGTAACATTTTTTTGCCAAGAGTATCTCCTTTTTGGGGCCACAGAGGATATTTATTCCCGATCCATTCTGATATTTCCTTTTCAGCATTAAAAGGATAATAACAGATAATAATGCTGTGTGTTCCGTTTTCAAGCATTTTTAAGGTGTCTGCTACAAAATGTTTATATAGTTTGACAGCCTGCCTATCTCCAATATGTTTTGCAAGCCTTGTTTTAACCTTTCCCATAACAGGTGATTTTAAAAAAACAAGAACGCATTTATTTTTCATATTTACTCCCGATTTTTTTATAAATATTATTTACAATTTAAAGTGCTTTTAAGTCAAATAAAACTCAATTTTTCCTGCTTGACATATATCCCGTTCTTATATAATTGTATCGGTTTAATCCAAATTAAGGGTTGAAACTAATGTTGGTCTGCCAAAAGACTGGTTCTTTTGGCTAAGTTTTTTTAAGGAGAAGATATGGGTTTTATATTTAAAGGATTTGGAAGCAGCGGGACATTT
Organism: Desulfobacterales bacterium HSG17; assembly: GCA_030377945.1. The sequence goes on from JAUCGD010000148.1 coordinate 736, forward strand.
GCTCATGGGGTGCATCCACCTGAGAGAAAGAGTTTCTCTGAAGGTGCTCCCATTGAGATGATTCCGCCGCCCAAAAAAGTAATGCTGCCATTGCTGCAGCATGTTGGTGCTCCTGCCAAACAGGCAGTTAAAGCAAAAACCGAGGTGGCTCTTGGAGATAAGATTGCTGAACCTGGCGGGTTTGTTTCTGCTGCCCATCATGCAACTATTTCCGGCAAGGTAATAAAGACCGGTGTGGTGACATTGACCAATGGCAGGCATGTTCCGGCTATTCCCATCAAAGCAGGGAAAGAGAAACAATTGAGCGGTCAGGCATTATGGGATGATGTTTTTGGAGGTGAATGGCCCACTGATGTCAGCAGCTATTCTCCCAAGGAGATTGTTGATGCAATCAGTGCAGGCGGTATTGTTGGGTTGGGCGGGGCTGCATTTCCCACCCATGTAAAATTTGTTCCTAATGATGAAAAGCCTGTTAACACGGTTTTAATCAATGCATGTGAGTGTGAGCCTTATCTGACAGCAGATTACAGGATGATGATTGAAGCATCTGCTCCTATTGTTACAGGAGCTTTGCTGGCCGGTCGTGCTGCAAATGCCAAAGACATAATCATTGGTATTGAGGATAACAAGCCCGAAGCTATTGAAGTTATGAAAAAAGCAGCTGCCGGCACAGGGATTACCATAGCGGTTCTTAAAACAAAATATCCCCAGGGCAGTGAAAAGCAGTTAATTATGGCTGTCACAGGCAAGGAAGTACCCCTGGGCGGACTGCCCCTGGATGTTGGTATTGCTGTGAGCAATGTAAGCACAGTTGCTGCAATTGCCCGTGCTGTTGTAAGAAAAAAGCCTTTGACACACAGGGTGGTAACAGTAACAGGCGCAGGCATAAAAAATCCCAAAAACCTGCTGGTTCCAATCGGAATAAGTGTTGGTGAATTGATTGAATTCTGCGGCGGTCTTACAAAAGATGCTGCAAGGCTGGTTTCAGGCGGCCCCATGATGGGGTTTGCATTCTCAAGTTATGATGCTCCTGTTACCAAAGGAACAAGCGGTATCACTGTCTTGACCCATAAGGATGTTGAAAAAGAAGAAGAAACCAATTGTGTCAGGTGCGGACGGTGTGTGGATGTATGTCCCATGAACCTGGTTCCCACAAAACTGGCACTGGCTTCAAGGCACAAGGATATTGAACTGGCTGAACGCTATAATATCATGGCCTGTTTTGAATGCGGTTCATGTGCTTATATCTGCCCTGCAAGCCTTCCTATTGTTCAACTGGTCAGAACAGGCAAGGTTGTGGTTATTGCAGCAGGCAAGAAATAATTAACAGATAAGGACAAAAAGGGGATAAATCCCCAAAGGTAAAATTTATGGCAAAAGATAAACAACAAACGGTAGTAGAGACGTTGCATGCAACGTCTCTACGGGATCAACGGGTTCAGGATACTCCTGTTATCCACGTAGCTCCGTCGCCGCATCTTTCCAATACAGACCAGACCACGAAAACCATGATGCGTGATGTTCTGATCGCTCTGGCTCCGGTAGTGGGCATGTCTGTATATGTGTTCCAGATGTATGCTGTGACCCAGCTTGCAATCTGTGTGATAAGCTGCCTTGCAGCAGAGATGCTTTTTACAGGTATGCGGGGTAGAAAAGCCACATTAGGCGATTATTCAGCAGCAATAACAGGTATAATTCTTGCCATGTCACTGCCCGGAACAGCTCCCTGGTATGTGGGCGTAATAGGCTCGGTTACAGCAATTGGAATCGGCAAAATCATTTTCGGCGGCCTTGGCATGAACATATTCAACCCGGCAATGGTTGGACGTGCCTTTGTTATGATTGCATTTGCAAGTGCTTTGGGTGCATCTGGTTATCAGGATGCAAAAAGTGCGGTTGATGCAATTTCCCAGGCAACTCCTATGGATGTATTTAAACAGGGCGGTGCAATTGCTCCTCTTTCATCCCTGTTCTGGGGAACAACAAACGGTTCCCTTGGTGAAACCAGCGCCATAGCCTGTCTTATCGGCGGACTGTATCTGTGTATCAGACGCACTGCTTCATGGGAGATTCCGGCCGGTGTTATCGGCACAGTAGTTGTGCTGGGCGGCATTGCAAATATGCTCAATCCTGAATCCCAGTGGACAATACTTCATCACCTTTGCGGCGGGGCGCTTCTTTTTGGTGCATTTTTCATTGCAACAGATCCAGTAACAAGCCCGCTGACACCCAAAGGCAAACTGATCTTCGGAGCAGGTACGGGCGCTTTCATCATGCTCCTGCGTATCTTCAGCGGATATCCTGAAGGCGTGATGTTTGCGGTACTGATTATGAACTCTCTGACACCGTTGATTAATCGTTGGACAGTTCCCAGACCGTTAGGGGGGAAATAAGCATATGAAACCAATACAACCTATGGAACCCATGCCGCTTGGCACATTTGAGCGGATTAAAAATAATAATATTGTCCAGGCATGGCTGGTACTTGTACTTGCCATTGTTTTTGGAGGCTCCCTGGCAGGTATTCAGATTACACTGGGACCCAAAATTGAAGAAAATAAGATAAACGAAACCCGTGAAAAAGTGCCTGAACTGGTACTGGGAAAACAAGCTGCTTTGAAAATGGCAGAAGAAGGCCGGTCTTTAAATGTTATGCCCCATTCTTTTGTAGTGGAAAAGCCGGGCAAAAGAGCTGCATACAATGTTTATGAAGCTCTTGATACTGAAAAGAAAAGTATCGGCTGGGTAGTAAAGGCCAAAGGCCAGGGATATGCAGACAGGATTGAACTGCTGTTCGGCCTTGATCCTGATATAAAAAAGATAACAGGTATTTTTGTTCTGGACCAGAAGGAAACTCCGGGTCTTGGCAACAAGATTGTAACAGATGAATGGCGCAGCCAGTATATTGGAAAATCCACTTCAAAACCTGTGGGAGTTGTCAAAGGCGGCGGAGCCGGACCTGATGACATTAATGCCATAACAGGTGCAACCATATCATCAAAAGCTGTTTCTGATATTATCAATACTGCGGTAGCAGATCTTAAAGGCCCGCTGGCTGAAAAAGCTAAAGGAGGTAAATAATGGCTGATCAACCAACTGCCGGAGAAAGGTTTATCCAGGGAATTCTGCCTGAAAACCCGGTTTACCGCCAGCTCCTGGGGCTTTGTCCCACCCTGGCTGTTACCAACGGCCTGCAAGCAGCCATTACCATGTCTGCTGCTGTTTTATTTGTATTATTCTGTGCCAATGTGATAGTCAGCCTGATCCGCGATCTTCTCAAACCTCATCTGCGAATCGTGATATTCACACTTACCATTGCCACCTTTGTTACCATTGCAGACCGTTTCCTGGCTGCTTATGTGTATCAGATGAGCAAGGTGCTTGGCCCCTATATTCCTCTTATTATTGTTAACTGCGTTATCATATGCCGCTGCGAAGTATGTGCTTCCAAACAGGGAGTTGTTGCAGCCGGTGCTGATGCCATCGGCCAGTCAATCGGTTTCTGTCTTGCACTTTCAAGTATTGCAGCTGTCAGGGAACTCCTGGGAACCGGTATGCTGTTCGGCATCCGCGTACTCCCGGACGTATGGCCTGACTGGGTTGTCATGGTACTGCCTCCGGGCGCATTCCTGACATTCGGCCTGCTCCTTGGCGCAATCAACTGGTACAGTGACCGAAAGGCAAGGGGGTAAGCTATGAGTTATCTTATTGATATATTTTTGATCGGTATTAGTGCTGCACTTATTAACAACTTTGTGCTGTACTATTTTGTAGGTATCTGTCCTTTTATCGGGGTATCCCGCCGTATTGACACGGCATTTGGCATGGGCTGCGCTGTTATCTTTGTTATCTCAATTGCAGCTATTATAAGCTGGACAATAACCACATTTATTCTCATGCCTGGCGCTCCCCTGGCAAAATGGGTTGCAGGAATGTTCATGCCTGCTGAGGCAGCCGCAAATATTGATTTGACCATATTAAGTTATATTGTCTATATCTTTGCAATATCCTCATCAGTACAGTTCGTGGAAATGTATGTACGCAAGTTCTTTCCGCCCCTGTACAAGGCCCTTGGCGTATTCCTGCCCCTTATCACAACCAACTGTGCCATCCTGTTTGCATGTCTGGTAATCATGAGCAAGATTGTAGGTGTTGACAATCCGGCTGATGCCTGGGATCTGGGAAGAGGTCTTACCCTGGCAGTTGGCGGCGGTGTGGGTTTTACCATTGCCATAGTAATCATGGCCGGTATCCGCGAGGAACTTGATCTCTGCGATGTGCCCAAACCTTTTAAAGGTGCGGCCATTACCCTGATTGTGGCAGGTATTCTTTCTCTGGGATTTATGGGATTTACTGGTGTGGACACAGGTCTGAGAAAAGCCATGATGCCGGAACCTGAAATAACAGCCCAGGCAGCTCCGGCAGTTCAGGATGCAGGGAAATAGATTAATTGTCTGAACCGCAGATAACCATGATTTATTATGATAATCTTGATTTATCATGCTTATCAAAGGCATCATGCTTATCTGCGGTCAATAAGAGAAGAGGTAAAATATGAACATAGTAACCATAGGTCTTTCCGCCACAACATTGTTCGGTATGGCGGTGATCATATGTTATATTCTGGGATGGGCAAACAAGGCATTTCATGTGGAGGTTGATCCCCGGATTGATGCAATAAACGAAGCCCTTCCCGGAGCCAATTGCGGAGGCTGCAATTTTGTTGGCTGTAATGATTATGCTGAAGCAGTTGTCAATGACGGCGCACCTGTCAACAAGTGTCCGGTAGGCGGTTCTGCCTGTGCAGAATCCGTAGCAGCCATCATGGGAATAGAAGTTGGAGAAAGCATTCCCCAGCGCCCCATAATTCACTGTACAGCCAAAGCAGCAGAACGCAAAGGCCGTACCGAATATCGCGGAGAAATGACCTGCAAAGGCGCCAATATGGTGGCCGATGTCCAGGGCTGTACTTACGGATGCCTGGGAATAGGCGACTGCACCCGTGCATGTATATATGATGCAATCCATATTATTGACGGCCTGTCAACAGTAGATTATGACAAGTGCATAGGCTGCGGAGCCTGCGGCAAGGTCTGCCCCAGAAACATCATAAGCATTGCACCTTTTAAAAGATCAGAAATCCTTGCAGTAGGATGTGCCAACAAAGACAGCGGCAAAAATGTTATGGCAGTGTGTGATGTGGGATGTATAGGATGTAAGGCATGTGCCCGTAAATCCGAACTTTTCAAGATAGTGGACAACCTGCCCACCATTGACTATGACAACTGGAATGCAGAATGCTCCCTGGAAGTAATGGAAGCATGTGAAAAATGTCCGAGAAACCGCCTGATCTTTGTAGGCCAGCCCTCAGATGATGATATAATAGCAGTATCGGAAAAAGAAGCTCCCGAAGTTGTGGAAGCCGACTTTAAAACCACTGTGGATGATACGGAGTGGCGGGGATAAAGATTTTAATATTTATATAAATGAATAAAAAAGGCCGGGTTGGAAACAACCCGGCCTTTTTTGGTAGCGCCTCCCTACGTGGAGGCAACCGGAGCGCAAACGTGCCTCCGCGTAGGGAGGCTCTACCGTTATGTTTTATTTTCAGCCCTTTATTATTTATGGGAAAAAAGCCTCCCAATATTTTCTTGAACAATACCAATTAAATTGTTATATTCAGAAAAAGAAAATTAACTTGAATTTTACATCAGCGAGGTGAAATATGCCGCGTTCAATCCATGCCCTTGAAAGACAGGGACCATCTGACATACCTTATATACCACCGTACAGCAAAGATGACATAATCTACCCTGAAAGTGACGGCAAGCCTATGGCAGACAATACAGAACAATTCAATTGGATAGTAAAAATCAAAGAAGGTCTTGAGGCTATGTTTGCAGACAGACCTGATGTTTTTGTTGCCGGGGATTTGCTCTGGTATCCGGTAAAAAAAAAGACCAGGAAAGAGAAAGATAAAAGTGCAGCTCCTGATGCAATGGTTGTTTTTGGAAGACCTAAAGGCCGCAGAGGTTCATACCTTCAATGGAAAGAAGATAATATTGCACCCCAGGTGGTTTTTGAGATATTATCTCCGAGCAATACAAAATCAGAGATGAAGGAAAAACTGAAATTTTACAGGGAGCATGGTGTTGAAGAATACTATTTGTATGATCCTGATAAAATTACTTTTGATGGGTGGTCACATACCAATGGGAGACTGCTGAAAATAAGAAAAATTCAGGGATGGAAAAGCCCCCGGTTAGGTATCCGGTTTGAACTTACGGATGAGGAACTTATTATATATCGACCTGACGGTCGGAGGTTTTTAAGTTATGTTGAGATTGAGAAAAGAGCAGAAGAGGCTGAAGCAAAAGCCAGAATGCTGACAGCAAAGCTAAAAGAGTTGGGAGTATCTGTTGATGATTTATAGCTACTTATCTTATGTTAATTTGGCAGTAAGAACTCTGAGGCAGTTGTCAATGACGGCGCACCTGTCAACAAGTGTCCGGTAGGCGGTTCTGCCTGTGCAGAATCCGTAGCAGCCATCATGGGAGCTGTTTAAAATTGTGGAAGCCGACTTTAAAACTACTGTGGATGATACGGAGTGGCGGGGTTAATGTAGTATTTGTTTGAAATTTATTGAGAAAAGGCCGGTCACTGAGCTTGTCGAAGTGCCGTGCCTGCTCTTTACGTTATAAAAAAGCCGGACTGGAAACCAGCAATTTTAATTTTAGCTTGAAATTCAATTGTCATCAATATATGATTAACATCATTTTTGCAAATATTTTAAAAAATGAGATAATGATTTTTTTTCTGTGCCACTATCTTAATTGGCATGAATTT
>JAUCGD010000018.1 GCA_030377945.1 Desulfobacterales bacterium HSG17
TTATTAGAAGATAGGCGATTTAGGCTCTGAATTTCAAAATATTGTCTATTACTCGGAATAATGCGGAAAATATCTTTTAATGAAATGAGAGGAGTTTATCATTATGGCACTATTCTAATTTCAAAAAATAGGTGCAGCTTAATGTGGTATATATCTTAAAATTTTTTGATACATATCTATTTAAAGGATTGTCAAACGATTTTTTTTATTTCCGATAATGTCTAATAAGCGTGCCCGGAAAAACCTAAGTTGGACTACTATATATGAATAAATTTTATAATCAAATAAAAGTTTTTCAATTTCCAATCATAGCGGAATCGAATTAAATAATGCATTATATTTATAAACAATTTTGTCATATAAATTTAAAATAATTATTAAAATCTACAAATTTTGTAGATAAATAGAAATATTGCTATCTATCTGAAATTAATAAATATTAAGATTATAGGGTTTTTAGATAACTATCAAAACTACAAAATTTGTAGCAAATGCTATTATATAGTCATCCAATTTTGGTTTTTCCAGGCATTTCTTTTGCTGAGTACTAATCGACCGAACTTTATTCAGGATATTTAGATTTTATCAGAATATTGTTCTGAAAATACAATCTGTTTAAAATAGGCAATAAGCGTGCCCGGAAAAACCTAAGTTGGGCTACTATATTAATATATTTCAGAATTTTATACTGTGATAATAATATGGTTAAATTTGCAAAACCATAGAAATGAAAAACTTTTGATTTAAAAACAGAAATAAAATTGAACTTCTTTAATGTAGAAGGAAATATTATGGATAAAGAATTATTTAAAAATGAGGAATTATGGCTTGACCGGATTAGATAGATACTAAAATTAAATTTTTTTATAATGACTTCTAATGGGTTAACCTCATCAAAAGTGTATCTATTTAATCCGGTCAAGCCATAGGTTCTATCAAAAAATAAATTGTTGATGTAATTTTATTATCCAATTTCAAGAAAGACTTAATCTTCAAATAACAAAAGGAAGATTTAAATACACTCTTTCAGCAATATGATAAACTGTGCCCAAATCATACTTTCTGCCAAATTTCGGAACCCAGTATCTTCCATGAGCAAGCCAGTGTCTATACTTTAATGCACTTTTGTAGTCTGAAATAATGATTTTATATGAAGGGTAATACTTTTTCCATATTTCAAGGATATCATTTTCCAAAGATGCCCTGTTGAGTTTGGTATTATATAATTTTCTGAATTCTCCGGTTAGATCATCCCGGTATCTTTTATAAACCCTTTGTAGGTAATCCATCCTGAACTTTGCCTCAATCGCACTTAATGTAACAAGAGATGCCTGATATTCAAGTTCGTTAAATTTTTCATCAAAATACATTTCTAACTCAGTTGCTGTCATGCCTGTAAATTTGTTGTCCGTAATATTAGTATTCCTTATTCTTTTCAGATAATTACGAAGGGAAGTATATGTTGTCTCATAATAATCCCATATTTCATAAAGTTCAACAGCCCGATTTGAAAAAGAAACCCGTTTAATCATTTATAATATCCAGAACAGCATCTGCAAAAGAATCTCTGTTGAGTTCAAGGTATCTGACTGAAGGGGGAGGTGTGGCAATTTTCCATTGCCATTTTACGGGCGTACTTTCTTTTTCCGATTCGGTATTTACGGATATTTTTACAATTGCTCCATTTGCATCTTCGTCCACCAGGAGAAATTTAACAATTCCGTTTTTACCTTTCATATCAATCCTGCCTTTGGCATCCCCGATTAATATGGTTCCCACTGGTTCAAAACCAACCTGTTCATTGCTAATGGTTAAAATCAGTTTATCAGCTTTGTACTGACCGATATTTTCCTCATAGATGTCAATGGGCATGAATTTATAAGTAACAATCCCTTTATCCTCATAGTCTTTGAGCCAGGTTTTAACATTTTTATAAAATTTATTGAGATACTCCAGCCATTCATTTTTTATCTTTTGCCAGTCTGTTTTCCGGGATTCTTCTTTGCGTTTTGATCTTTCCCTGACAAACTGATCCAGTTCTTTTTTTCCCATTTATTTCTCCAATTTTTAGTAAGGGATTTGCCAAATATTAATCTACCCATGTAGCCTGGAGCTAAAACTCCAGGCTACAAACTGAACCAGGCTAAAGCCTGCTGTTAAAGTTCTATTTTGTTATTTATTCAGCACCCTTTAGGGTGGTTTTGCTTGTAGCTGGGGGATTTATTCCCCAGCTTGGTGCCGGTATTTTATTTATTAGGAATTCCCTAAGCACCCGAGTATAAATTCTGTCACATTTTTTTAGGAAGGGTACAAAAAACGTAATCAATCTATAATTTAAGATCTAATTTTAGGCAATAGATTATTGATGTACTATAATATAGGCCGTACTGTCCGAAAAATAATTTTCGGACTCCTTTTTTTATAATTTCCTATGTAATAAACAAAATAAGACAATATCTTTAATTTTATAGGGATGTTATGACTTATCTAAACAAAAAAATACTTTGCCGAATTTTCAAAGAACAATGCTAAATTTTTTCGGGCATAACTTAGCCCGAAATGAGTTGACTTTCCATAGAATAACTAAATCAGTTATTTTTATTTGCGCGCTTTTTGATCCCTCACAATTGAGATGAACCTTGTTATGCTGAATATCATCATAAAAGGAGTGCCAAACTGAAAGTTTGGCATACAGAAAGATTTAAAAATACTGCCAAACGACTCGACTGAGCTCGCCGAAGCCTTTCAGTTTTGCACTCCTTTAAAAAAAAATTTTGTAGAGGCCATAAATTGGGAAAAAATAATGACTAAAAACAGTGTTTTTAGACGGCCTATACTATATCTCTTTGTCTGTTTCATATTCAGTGAGTACTTTAAAAAATTCTTTTTTTTCGGCATCTGATAAAATTTTTAGAAATTTTTCAACTGTAAACCATTTGAGCAGCTCATAAATTGAAATTCCCTCTAATAATTTTTCAGTTGAAATTCCCTTCATACGTTCTTCAACCTGAATACTTTCCAGAACTTCATTCTTTTCATCCGGTGTAAGAACAGGGAAATAAGTAATTACATAGTCTCTCATATAATCTGTCATAGTGTATGGCATGGTAATAATTCCTTCCAAATTATATTTTTTAAACAATTCGTTCATTTTTGTATAATGGTCTAGCAGTTCACAAAATGCCCATCTATCAAGCGACTCCTGATGTAACTTTTATGCTATAACGGTAGCGCCGCCTTATATGGCGGCTTGTTTACGCGCCGGTTGCCTCCTCGTAGGGAGGCGCTACCGTTAGTTTTCATTGCGGCCATGTGCGTTTATATGTCAGCGCCTTAAGTTCATGATTTCAGTGATTTGCTATGAATCTTCATTCTAATCACATTAATCATTTAATCATGGTCCATATTTTTTTATAGCAAATTAATGGTGAAAAGTGTAAACTGATTTATACTTTTATCCAAATTTAAAGTCAGTAATAGATAGGAAGGTTTTAAAAATGAAAAACAAGATTAATTTTAACAATGTGAAGCTCTTTTCCGACATTGATAGTCATTCATCAAATCTGCTTAAAGCAATTTTTACGATCCAGACCCATAGAAAAGGTGAATTCCTGATTAACTATGGTGAAGAAGTGCCTGGAGTTTTTATTCTTGCTCAAGGTGAAGTGACTGTTTTAGGCCAGTATGGAAAAACACCTCTTGCTGTCCTTGGCAGAGAAGCTATCTTCGGAGAAATGTCCTTTTTGGAAGCAGGTCACACAGCATCTGCCAGTATTGTTGTTTCAAGTGAAACTGCCGAAGTTTTATTTTGTCAAAAAGATGAATTTATTAAGCATCTTCAAAAATATCCAAATTTAAATAATTCTTTTTACAAAGGAGCTGCTATTCTTATTGCAGACAGGCTTCGAAGGGCAAGTAAGATTATTACCGAAGGTTATCAGTTTGTTGTCAGTGTTCTGGATGAATCCGAAGTTGATTCAAAACTTGGCAAGACCCGATCAATATTAAATGAAACCGGTAATAATATAGTATCTCGACTTTTTGAAGTGCTGCCGCTGCTGGATGAAGTTATTGAAGAGTCGGCTCATGATGTAAAAAAAATATCGGAAATCAAAAATATAATTGAATCTGTTGTTTTTGCAGAAGGTCAAAATTTTGATAGACTGGGGCAGCAATTGGATCATGTTTTACAACATTTTGGCAATTTGAAAATTATCATCAACGGAGGCAGTCCTCAAGAAGTAATGGGTGATACAACATTATTTAATGAAGAACCTCAGACAGATTTCTTGTTTTTTTAGCAGATAATATTCAGTAATTTCCGATTAATAATTTGCATATTACCAGTAATACCTGCTTTTTATAACCAGATGTAACTTGCCTTGCCTCTTTTGCAGGCTTTAAAAATAATGGATATTTAACAATGAAAAATGTAATCTCACCTATCTGGCAGTCATTGCCCGATAATATTGAACAAAAATTTGAAAATTGTATTGCAAAAGCTTTGACAGAGCGCGTTAACAATAAAATTGCTGTCCTTTTATTCAGGGCTGATGGTGTTGGGGTGCCTGGGAAAAATTTTTCCCGGCTTATGGAGCTTTTTATGAAATATAATACACCGCTTTCCCTTGCAGTTGTTCCTGGATGGCTTTATGAATCCAGATGGAATGTTATAAAAAAATTGATTCCCGATAAGAAAAAGTCTCTTTTTTGCTGGCATCAGCATGGATGGCGTCATGTTAATAATGGTGAAAACGGAGCAAGATATGAATTTGGATCAAACCGTTTTCTTTCAGATATTATTGATGATCTGGAAAGCGGGTGGCTTCGGCTTGAATCTGTGCTGGGCCGGGATTTTTATCCGGCCTTTATCCCGCCGTGGAATACATGTGATGATGCAACTATTCAATTAATTAGAGAAATGAAATATAATTGTATTTCAAGATTTCAGGGTATAAAACCTTTAACTCCAAAAGGTTTGGCTGATTTCCCGGTTAACGTGGATTTACATACCAGGGATGAACAAAATCAATCAATAGATTGGGGGAAACTGTATGTTGAATTAAAATATACTATTTCACATAGTTATTGTGCAATAATGATTCATCATCAAAATATGAATGATAATGCTTTTGAGTTTCTTGAGATACTTTTGAAAATAATTGGGAAAAAGAAAAATATCAAACCCGTAAATTTGAAAACTTTATGTGAAATATAATTGGATGTGAAATATAATTGGAAGTGCTTATATTGCATTTTTGAAAAAGTCTATTATAATTAAAGCTAAAAACAGGTCATGGTCTTTTGCATGAAATGAATTAAATAGAGGAGATAACTGATGAGTTTTCTGGATAATGTTAAAAGATGGACACAGGAAAAAAGTGCTGAGCTTCAAGCCGGGGTTAAAAAGTATAAAAACAAAGACTTTCTAGAAGCAACAACAGCAGGGTGTGCTATGGTGGCTTTTGCTGACGGAATAGTGCAGCCTGAGGAAAAAGCGAAAATGGCAGGTTTTATTGAACGCAATGAAGCTTTGAAGGTTTTTGATATTAGAAAAGTAATTGACAGCTTTGAAAAATATGTAAAAGGCTTTGAATTTGATTATGTTATTGGAAAAGGTGAGGCTTTAAAAGCCATTGCAAAAATAAAAAAGGCTTCTGATGAAGCAAGGCTTCTAATCCGTGTTTGCTGTGCAATCGGAGCTGCTGACAATGATTTTGACAATAATGAAAAACGTGTTGTGATTGAAATCTGCAAAGAACTGGGAATAGATCCGGCTGAATTTGATTTAAAGGCTGAAAAATCAGGTTCAGGCAGTGCCGGAGGAATTCAGAGCAAATCTTCAGATGACGGTATGCCTGACTGGATGCGGAGATAGTTTATATTCGCCTTTCTTCAACTCCGTGACAGGCCACAGATGTTCCTGTTTCCAATGTAACAAGTTTGGGAATTTCCTGGGAGCATCTTTTGTCTGCATGTATGCAGCGGCCATGAAACACACATCCTGAAGGCAGATTAATAGGTGTTGGAACCTCGCCCTTTAATTTGACATGAGGGGGTTTTTCCTGGCCCAGTCTGGGTATGGCACTTAATAATGCCTGTGTATAAGGATGGCAGGGGGAATTAAAAAGGGTTTCAGCTTTTGTGAGTTCACATAATGTCCCTAAATACATAACTGCAACCCTTGTACTTATATGGGCTACAACAGAGAGATCATGGGTAATAAACATATAGGTCAGCCCCCTCTGCTCGCGGGCATCCATTAAAAGATTAAGAATCTGGGCCTGGATAGACACATCCAAAGCAGAGATCGGCTCATCTGCTGCAATAAATTCAGGATCTACCATAAGTGCCCTTGCAATGCTGATGCGCTGGCGCTGTCCTCCTGAAAACTCGTGGGGATAGCGCGAAGCCCATTTGGGATTTACCCCTACCTGCTCCATTACTTCATTTGCCTTGTCTCTTACCTCCTGCTGTGACGCTGATTTATTATGAAATACATAAGGTTCTTCAAGAGTCTGCTGTACTGTCATCCTGGGGTTTAAGGATGCGTAAGGGTCTTGAAAAATCATCTGCATTCTGGAGCGAAAGGGGAGCATCTCCCTGGAAGACAGGTTATCTATTCTATCCTGTTTATAATATACTTCTCCGCTGTTGGGAGGATAAAGCCCCATAGCTGTTCTTGCCAGGGTGGATTTGCCGCATCCGCTTTCTCCCACAACACTGAATATTTCTCCTGAATTGATTGTAAAACTTACATTGTTAACAGCTTTAACAGTTGTCTGCTTGCGTACAATCTTTCCTCCTGAAAAAGATAGCTGGTCCAGAAGGCCCCCGGAAATATCAAAGTGTTTTACGAGATTTTTTATTGTTAATAATTCTTTATTCATAATTGATAATTCATTATATAGGAAATTAAATTTTTTTTTTTAACCACGAATAACACTAATTACACGAATATAATAAAATTTTTAATTCGTGTTGTTTGTGTTATTCGTGGTTTTATTTTTAAGCAGATGACATGCAGCCTGCTGGTTGGCATTTTTTATATCAACAAGTTCAGGCGTTTGTTGATCGCATATATCCATTTTAAATTCACACCTGGGATGAAATGCACATCCAGGTGGTATGGAAGTCAGGTTAGGCATGGTGCCTGGTATTTGATACAGACGTGCCCCAGGTTCCAGGCTTCCGGGCAGCGCTCTTATGAGTCCCTGAGTATAAGGATGTTTTGGATTATTGACAATTGCACGGGTTGAGCCTGATTCTACAATTTTTCCTGCATACATTACTGCAATTTTTTGTGTCACCTGTGATACAACTCCTAAATCATGGGTAATTAAAACCAGTCCCATATTTTCAGACTCGCAGAGTTCAAGAAGCAGTTCCATTATTTCAGCCTGAATAGTGACATCTAAAGCTGTTGTGGGTTCATCTGCTATGATAAGGGCAGGGTTTGTAAGCAGGGCAATAGCAATGACAATCCTCTGGCGCATTCCCCCTGAAAATTCATGGGGATATTGCTTAAGCCTTTGTTCAGGAGAGGAAATATAAACCTTTTTCAGTTTTTCCAATGCAATTTTTTCAGCATCTTTTTTTGAAATATTCATATGAGTATGAAGAGTTTCTGTCATTTGTGTGCCTATTGTCAACACCGGGTTAAGTGTCATCATAGGGTCCTGGAAAATCATACTGATACGGTTTCCCCGAATATGTCTCATTTCTTCATCTGAAAGCCGGTTTAATTGAGTGCCGTCAAATATTATATTTCCATTGGAGATGAATCCCGGTTTGCTGATAAGGTTGATAATGGCAAATCCGGTTACGGATTTTCCTGCCCCGCTTTCTCCAACCAGGCCAAGGCGCTGGCCTTTATCCAGTGTAAAATTAACGCCGTTAATGGCAATAAGGTCGCCAAAGCGGAGAGCAAACTTTACTTCCAAGTCATTAACTTCCAGTAAGTGTCCCATAAATTCTATTTCTTTGCCAGGATGTCCGGGATTAAAAAAAAAGGATAGTCAGGATTAATCCGGGACAGCCTTTTTTAAGTTTTTATTTTTTAATACCAGGGTTTCGCTGCCTGCTCCAATTGAAACCCCAAGAGTATAACAAATCAGATCGCTCCACAAAAAGCCAAAACCCAGGATCAGACCTCCTATCCTGGTATGCCGGATTCTATCCAGCCAGGGAGCGTGGTATAACTGGCTTATTTCAATTATAAATGAAAAAGAAACTGCCATTATTGCAATCTTCCAGGTCGGGCAGGAAGGAAAAAGAATTGCAAACCCCAGGAAAACCATAAGTGCCCATAGGGTATCACCTCCATACAGCCTTATTAATTCTGGAATGCCTGCAAGATTCGACCGGGTTCCCAGCCCTAAAAATATTACTCCTGCTACAATAACTATATAAATTATTCGATTCCTTTTCATAACGCTGCCCTTTGACAGGTTCAGGGCACAGTAAACATTTCCGTTTCCTGAGCCGAACCGTTCCCTGAGCTTGTCGAAGGGAACTTATCCTTTGTATAATTTCGGATTTAACACATCCCGCAGCCAGTCCCCAAGAAGATTTACTACAACAACAAAAAGCACAAGAAGAACGCCCGGAAAAAATGTAATCCACCAAAGCCCGCTGAATATATATTCAAATCCTGCATTTATAAGTGAACCTAAAGACGGTTTTGTAACAGGCATTCCAAGTCCCAGGAATGAAAGAGCAGCCTCGCTCATAACAGCATTGGCAATCTGAACCGTAGATATTACCAGAACCGGGGACATGCTGTTGGGCAAAATATGTTTTCTCATAATATGAAAAGGAGGCAGACCGATAACCCTGGCTGCTTCCACATATTCCTTTTGCTTTTCACCAAGTACAGATGCCCGGACAGTCCTTGCATACTGGGGCCATTCTGCCAGACCGATAACCACCACCAGCAGCGGCACTGCCATATCTTCATAATATCCCACACCAAATGCCAGTTGAAATATGGCGCTTATAAAAATAGCCACCATAAGGGTTGAAAAAGAGAGCTGAACATCAGCCAGTCGCATGAGAAAAGCATCTATTTTGCCCCCTGAATATCCTGAAATCAGCCCTATAAGAATGCCTATAACAGCCTGTAACATCACTGCACAGCATCCGATTACCACTGATATTCTCAGCCCGTAAAGCATGGTACTGAGCATATCCCGTCCCTGGGTATCTGTTCCCATGAAAAACCGTTTTTCACCTCCATCCAGCCAGGACGGGGGAAGTTCCGAATCCATTATATCAATACCGGTTGTATCATATGGATTGTACGGAGCAATGAAAGGTGCTGAAATACTCAGCAATACAAGGACGGCAAAGATGATAAAGCTGACAATAGCCACAGGGTCCTGCCGAAAGCTGAAAAAGAAATAGGAATTTTTAAACCGTTTCCACATATATACTATTTTCTCCCTGTTATTCTGACTGTGGGATTTACCAGTCCGTAGATAATATCCACTATTGTATTAACCACCACAAAGATGGCCCCCACAGCAATCATATAAGCAACAATAAGGGTGGTGTCGGAGCGTTCCACTGCTTCCAGGAACATAAAACCCATTCCCTGCCATTGAAAAACCGTTTCTGTGAGGATTGTATAGGCTATCATAATTCCTATTTGAACACCGCCCACAGTTATAACCGGCAAAAGAGTGTTTTTAAAAGCATGAACAAACCATACGCGCCAGCGCTTTAATCCTTTGGCCCAGGCAAACTTGACATACTCCGCTTGCAGCACTTCCATCATTTCCGAACGTATCAGCCTTATAAAAAGAGGCAGCATGATAGATGAAAGGGCAATGCTTGGCAGGATAAGGTGTATCAGTCCGTCCAGGGTTAAAAAACCTGTACTCCATCCGCCAATGTTAACAGTTTCTCCCCTGCCGTATGAAGGCAGCCATTTGAGTTCTACTGAAAATAAATAAATCAGCATAATGGCTGTAAGAAAGACCGGGATAGATACTCCAACAATACTGAATCCCATAATAAATCTGGTAAACCAGTGCTTAGGGTTAATGGCTGCAAATATCCCAATGGGAATGGAAAGAAAGATAACAATAATGCTGCTGCAAAAAACCAGTTCCAAAGTTGCCGGAGCTTTGGAAAGAATAACCTCAAGAGCCGGTTTTTTGAAGAAAAATGAATTGCCAAGGTCTCCGTGAAGAGCATTTTTTAAAAATCTGAGATATTGAACCGGAAAAGGATCATTTAAGCCCAGTTTTTCCCTGAGAACTTCCCGTTCTGCAACAGATACGGACACTCCCACAATATCCCGGACAGGATCACCGATCTGATGACGTATGGAAAAACCCAGGAGGCTGACAATAAGCATAACAATTACAGCCTGTGTTGTACGTCTAATTACAAATGCAAACATAATATCTTTTCTATCAGGGTTAAGGTTAAAAATATAATAAATATAATTCAGTTAATCTTTTTATGGGTTATATATTGGAGATAAGGGGTTGGGTCAAGGTTGAAATTAAGATTTTGTCTTCCTGTCCGAACCGCAGATAACCGTGATGGATTATGATAATCATGATTTGTTCGTTCCCAAACTCCACAGTTTGGTAATGAGTGTATCTTTTTAGACATTGACTCCCCATTTCGAAAATGTGGATTTTACTCTTTGGTCCGATGCAAATTTACCTTCATCAGCCTGCCGTATTCCCTCTTTTATTGCTTCAATCTGCCAGGATTGATCTTCAATGAAAATACGGACAGCTTCCGCTGCCAGTTCTGATTCAGAGGAAGCGGAGTTGGCCGCCAGAGTTTTAAGATTTTGGTATGTTTGAATGTCTATGTTCATTGTGAGTGTTTGTGTTTCCATTAGATGCCTCCTTGATTCATCAAAAAATTATTAAACAGCAATCGGAAATATAGTTTCCTGTGGATGCAGTCATATCGCTTAATCATCTTTCATCGTTCATGCTGTGTCCTGCTATAAAGATTACGCTTACATCTTTTCGTGTGGAATCCTTTAATATCCAGATAGGGGCAGACACAAGGGCGCTATCCATTATATGCTATTTTTATTATTACAATCGTCCCAAATCACCAATAGTTTTCACCCGCGCTGATAAAATTTCAATCCCCCTGTGAAGATGAGCTAAAAACGAATTATCAATAGATTTTAAAGATAAATTATCTTTTTGAATACGAGTTATTAGCAGACTAATATAGATTGCGTCATGCTTACCAAGAAGTGTATAACGATTTATTTCTTTACCCTGAGTAAATTCATCAGGCAAATTAGCTGGTATTCCAGGTTCCTCAAGGGACAGACAAAAACCTAATTATTAAAGGTCTCGGAAAAACTCAGTTTTAACTGATTAATTTTTTTATTTTTTAAAATACTGTAATATTGATCTAAAATTGATTGAATTCTTTTTACCTTTGATAATTTAACTTGAATCTTTTTTTGAACTGTTTGCTGTTCAATCAATTTTGCCAAACTTGTTTGCATCTTTTTTAGATTATATTCCTTGTGAGCAATATTTTCTTTAATCTCATATTCTCTTTGCAAAAGTTCTCCACGACGCTGATTTAATAATGATAATTCCTCATAAATAGGCTGTAATTGAGTGTCTCTTGGGCTTTTTTCCAAGTCTTTAGTAGTTTTTCTCAGTTCTGAATAGTTTTTATCAAGATCAAAACTATACTGCTTAACTGTTTCCAAAGAAATAGTTTCTGCTTTTTTTATAGTTGAAAGAGCCTGTTTTGAAATATTTTCTGAGAATCCTAAAATTTCTTTTACCCCTTTAAGATGTTTTGGTTTTCTTAGTCTTTTGCTTGCTAGTGAGGATACAAGTTGATTTAGCTTTAATCTTTTTGAATCTGGTATTTCTCTGTTTTTTTCAAAAGAGGAAATAATTTCGGATTTAAACTCCTTGATTTCTTTTTGAATAATTAGATGATGTTTAAGATGAGTTTCTTTATTAATTTGATCTATTAGCAAAGAATTTACAGTAGGGCATAATGAAAAAGGATAAATATCGCTACATTCTTCTTCAATCATTTCTTCTAATTCCTTAATTTCTGTCAAAATCGTTGTTGTTTTTTCTTTTAAAGAATTTCGATTTAATGCGAAATGTCCACCTTCACTATTTAGTCTATCTTCCCAGGATTTTATTGATGATGCAAAATATTTGTAATTTATTTTAAAATCCTTTTCTGACGCCATAGAAGGGATTCTTTTTTAGGGTGAAAATTTTTATTTTGAGGTAGCAGAATTTTTCGTTTTTCTAAACTAATAATATCTTTTAAGCCTTCAATACGATCATCAAGTTCTGAAGAAACATGCCAAAGTTTATCTGTACCAGGAACAAGTAAAAAATTATCCATTGCCCAATGATGATTCTTACAAAGGGCGATCCCATTACTTGGAGCATCATCAAATGATTCGCTGAACGGAATTATGTGAGCAGCATCAATAATGAACAAACCATTTAAGTTAATTCGTAGCCCACAGGCTGCACATCTGTAATCATAAACTTCTCTAATTGTTCTGGAAAAAGCTGCTGAACGTACTCGGTATTCCGTATTATAAGAGTTTTTAACTTTTTCATCCGATCCATTTAGTAACATACTATAATAGTTAGTAATATCTTGTTCTTCTTTGATTAAAGACATTATTTTATCACGAAAATCATTAAAATATTTTTTAATTAACCCTACAACGACACTTAGCCCTGAAAGGGCAAATTGATAAAGCCCAGGCCAGCGGCCTGGGATCGGAATTCCACCCATAAAGTAAGCTCTGAAAGAGCGTATTAAACAATAATTTCAAAATTTTATTTTTCATAATAACACGCTCTTTCAGAGCTGAATAATTTTTGATACTCAAGTCCCAGGCCGTTGGCGACTCGACTGAGCTCGCCGAAGCCCTGGGCTGTATTAATCCGCCCCTTTGGGGCTTAAAATCATAAGTGTCGTTGTAGGGTTAAAACATCACGCAATTCATTCAACTTTTCTGGATCATTAAAAAAATAATAAAGTTCATCATTCAAATAGGCATATTCGACAATATTCATAAACTTTTTAATGCTTCCAGGATTACTCAATGCTTGATATACTTGCTTTTTGCCAGAATACGGTTTGTGATGAAAAAACTTATCACCGCGAAGATAAAAAAAGGGTAGAATTGGGCTTAATGAATCGTTATGTTTTTTTACAATATCAAAATATCGTTTAAATAATTCAAGAAGTTGAGTAGAATATTCAATTTGATTATCTTCATTTTTTTTGTTTTCAATCAACGACATAATTGCCAGCATCATTACTGGTTTATGTGGGCGTTTGTGTTTACCATTGGATGCGACATTTAGTTTTTGAAATTTATCTAAATAATCATTAAAGTCCATTTTTTTCCTATAAACGTATTATTTTATAAGTTTTCCTTTTATTAAATATTACATTTTAATGCAGACATGTAAAAATGGCAAGGTTTATAAATAATCCTAAAAATTCAAATGGTTTATTGGGTTAAATTTGATTTTTTATTGGTAACATATAGCCTTATGTATTGCTTGAGACACATAATCATCTTTTTTCCAAGCAACAGTCCTCCTTTGTTGACTAATAATCCTGCAAAATATAGATGTATTATTATAATAAATTGGATATTCAGGAAACTGTTAGATTTTTGTTACTAACAATTCAGATTGGTTTGAAAAAATCAACTATCCATATTGTAAAGCAATATAGGGGGAATATAAAAAAATGTATAATTTCAGTCTTTATCCAGAAGATCAGGAGATTATTGATAATCTAATAACTGGGATAGATCTACAACCGGAACTGATCAAAAACATTCTTTATCTTGTTACAAAAAAATATGCTTCTCTGGATGTTTATGGTGCCAAGATTAATCTTAAAAGAGAAATCGCCAATGTTATTGAAACGGCTGCATTAAATACCCAAACACAGGACGATCATGATCTTTAAAACAATCACATTATACAATCTTTTTTCTTATTATGGAAAAATTGTATTTAAATTGAATGATTCAAAAGAAAATAAAAATATTATTCTAATTGCAGGTAGAAATGGTCATGGAAAAACAAGTTTTATAAACAGCATCAAACTTCTTTTTTCAGGTCCAAGTAATGAATTGCGGTCTAATATTCCTGGCTCAGCTAAACAAATAGGAATAAAAAATTACCTGCTGGGAACCAATTTATGGGCAGGTGTGTTTAACACAAAAGCTAAAAAAGAAGGTCAAAATAAATTTTATATAAAAATAAAATGGAAAGAGGATAGTGGGACTGTTGAAGCAACACGAGAATGGTTGATGTCAGGAAATGATGCTTACCATGAAAATCTTGAAATAAGTTTCTTGGAAAAAACAATAAAAAGAAATGATGCTCAAGAATTTCTTGATGAAAGATTACCCCAGGATTATATCCAATTTTTTTATTTTGACGGCGAACAGATTAATAAACCGATTGATATCAGTCAGGGCTTCCTTCAAAACCATATGGAAAGACTTCTTAATATTTCACAAATAGATACTGCCCGTGAATATATTGCCAAAGCTGAATCAGAGTGGCGAAAATCAGCAATGGTTGAAAATGAAAATGCAAGACTCCAGGAATTACAGCATGAACAGAAACAGAAAAATACCGCAATTGCCTCAAATATTGAAAAAAGGTCTTACCTGGAAGATATAATTACCGAACTTGAAGATGAAATTGAAAATATCAGTAAACGTCTTGACCGGGTAAGGGAAGATTCACAAATTGGAAATGAAAAAATACTGAAACAGGAGTATAACGATACTAAAGATGATATTGAAAAGCTCACATATAGTATTGCAGATGAGCTAACCAATGATAGTCCATTGCTTTTCAATACTGAAATAATAACAAAAGTAAATGATATTATTAAAATAATTTTGGAAAGTAATACAAAAGCACAGTCTGAACTGATTAATAATTTAATAAAGACTTTTCCAACCGGTTTGTTTGATAGTGCACCTTTTTCTGATCCACCAATTTCTCAATATCAAACAGATTTCTATAAGCAGCGTCTTATTCAACTTCTGAAAGCATATAAACCTGTTCATAACAGCCAAAAGAAACTCTTTTCCATTGGAAAAACCAGGGCAGATAAAATTTCAGAAATAATAATTCCTTATTTGAGTGTGTTTCATAGAAAACAATCACTTTCTGAAAACTTAAAGAAAATAAATCATTACAAAGAGCGTATTGTAGAAATAAAACACATACTGGATGGTATTCCAAGTTTATTTCAACAGGAGAAAGAAGAATTTGAAAATGCAAAAAAAGAATTGTCTCAAAAGTCTGAGATTAAAGGAGAAAAAGAAAAAGAAATAAAAGAAATAAACAATAATATCATTTTGTTAAATAAGGAAGTAAAAAAACTGGAACAAGATATAAAACATCAGGAAAAGCAGGTTAAGATAAGTGGTAGCGCAAAAAATAAAGTTGATTTATCTCAGAAATTAAAATCTTTTTTCAAAAATTATAAGGAAGAAATAAAAAAGAAGCGAAGAGAAGAAATCGAATTAAAATTGAATAAATACTCACAAAGACTGATTACTTCTCAAAAACAAATAGGGAAAATTATACTTAATGATGATTTTTCTCTGCATCCTGTTAATAAAAACGGGGAACCTATTGGTATAAATTCATTATCTTCAGGAATGAGGCAATTGATTGCAACAGCATTGTTATGGGCCTTAAAAGATGTTTCAAGAAAAATGGTTCCTCTTGTCATTGATACTCCTTTAGGACGTATTGATAAAGAACATCAGGAAAATCTTTTAAAATACTACTATCCTTCAGTAGGCAAACAGGTAATCATACTTCCCACAGATTCGGAGCTGGATATGGAAAAATATAAGCTGCTTAAACCTCATATCTGCCAGGAGTTCCAATTAAGAAATTATGATGGAGAAAGTACTGAATATATTGAAAAGCCCATGTATAACATATCTTAAAAGGCATTGAATCATGGATAGAATTTATACAAGTGAACAAGATGAACGCATTATTGAATCTATAAAGGACAAAGGTCTTGCTGTTAAAACAAAGCACAAATGGGTTGTATTAAGACTTGCTCTTGCAAACTCTTTAAAAAATTCAGATGCACCGGAGGAAGACCTGGATAATATCGCTGGAAGGATTCATGGCGGTGAATATAACATTGCAACAGTAACAGGCCGCAGCCAGGAAATAGATTATATAGATGTTTATCGAGCTATGCTAAGTGTTTATCACAATATTGATCTTTTTTCAGATGATGACACATTCAGAAAACTTTTACAAAGACATATACGAAGAGGCTTAAAAGAATTCAGAGCAAACTGGGATGAAAACTTTGATTTTTACGAATATCTTTATAAAGAATTTTTATCTGAAACTGATGAGTCTGACTTGAAAAATCCGGATCAAAATAGAAATGTTGAAAAAGCACTTACAGAAATCGGTGTGGCCGGGGAAATTGAAAGTATCTGGAATGGCCCGCGAATTACAAGATATATGCTGCATCTGAATAATGCAAATGATCTTGATAAATTAAAGAAAGGGCTTGAAAAACTGTCATTTATTCTTGGTCTTAAACAAATGGGAGTATTTTTAAAATTTTCTGAAACTCCAAAACTTATAGGCATTGATATTCCAAGACCTTCTTCAACCTGGAAAAATGTGCGTGCAGATAAAATAAAAAAATGGACACAGGAACATGGAGAAACATTAAATCTTCCAATTTGTGCAGGTGTGGATATTGAAGGTGAACCTTATGTGTTTGACCTTGCTCTTGCCCCCCATATTTTTGTTGCAGGCACAACCGGAAGCGGTAAAAGTGTTTGTCTCCATTCAATGATTCTGTCACTGTTATGCAATCAATCATCGGAAGATTTAAAAATCTGCCTGATTGACCCTAAGCGGGTTGAATTCTCATATTATGATAACATCCAATATCTTTTTGGAAACAGTGTGATATTTGATTATAGTAACGCCTTGAAAGTGTTGTCAGAATTACTTGATGAAATGGAATCCCGTGAAAAAATTTTATCTGAATCAGGTGTAAGAGATATTATTGAGTATAGAAAGCATTACAATCATGT
Organism: Desulfobacterales bacterium HSG17; assembly: GCA_030377945.1. The sequence goes on from JAUCGD010000018.1 coordinate 17,123, forward strand.
TAAGAATATTCCCTGGATTGTAGTTATCATTGAAGAAGTAGCAGACCTTTTGATGCAGGATAAATCAATTGAAGGACCATTGGTTAGATTAACACAAAAAGGAAGAGCCTCCGGTATTCATCTGATACTGGCTACTCAACGTCCTGACTCAGTCACTTTCAGCGGACTTTTAAGATCAAACATTCCTTCACGTATTGCATTAACAGTTCAAAAGTCATCGGAATCTAAAATAATCATAGATGAAACAGGGGCAGAAAAATTATCAGGTAAAGGTGATATGCTGCTTAAACTTATTGGAAAAAAAGTTAAGAGAATTCATGGTTTAAATATTAAACCTGCTGATATCGCTTCTTGCCTAAATTCAGTAAAAAAGGGACAATAATGAAAACTATTTTGAAATTTGAGCCTTTAAAACTAAGCATCGAAGGAATCGGCCCTTTTCAGGAAAAACCGGCTGTATTTGATTTTACAGATAAAAACAGTGATCCTTGTAATTTTTTTCTCCTGATTTCGGAAAATGGTAAAGGAAAAACAACAGTGCTTGAAATAATGACTGTTCTCATGGATATGCTCACTTACAAAGATCCTGAGATTCTCGGTCATGAAGACCTGGATAAAATTGACGGTGGACGTGTACAACTTGATATTTTACTTAAATTTTTAAGAAATGGGATGGAAGAAGTCGTAATACTTTCATTAGTAGCAGGGCCAGATGATTATTTATTAACCCCCTGGACAGAGGACGATATAAAAGATGCTGCTGCAATGTCATGGCATAGATTTGGATACAGGAGATATTCAACCGGTCGATTGGAACGTTTAGGAAGAAAAGATGATCTTGTAAATGATCTGTTAAGCATGATTCATCATAAGATAAAATATGGGAAAAAAACAACCGGTTTTGAGGATAGTTTTGAACCATTACCAGCAATTATTTATTTTTCAGCTTACAGAGATATTCCATCTTTAAAAAATTCAAGCAGGAGTATTGCAGAACCTGATGCCTGGCAGTACAAACCTGTTTATAGATTTACATCAGAAGGCGATGTATGGACTCATTCATTAGACAATCTTCTTGTCTGGCTTTTCTGGCTTGATGACGGCCGCTTTGAAAAGGCCGTTGAAATTATTAACTCAAGGATTTTTCAAGGCTCTGAAAAATATATAGGTAAAATAAGAAAATCTCCTCCTGAAGCTGTTATCAAGATTGAAAATCAAGAACATTCCATTGACAGGTTGAGCAGCGGTGAAAAAAGTCTGATCCAGCTATTTTTGAGAATAGGTACACATATGACTCAAAACACGATTCTCCTGATTGATGAAATGGATGTACACCTTCATTTAAAATGGCAGCATAGACTTTTAAATATTTTAAAAGAACTGGTCAAAGATAATCCGGGCCTTACTATTATATCCACTACTCATTCTCTTGATATTATAGACGGTTTTGCTTTTGAAGTTGAAGAAAAGGGATTGAGAAAAGGTGGGCATTATCTTGGTGATAATTTATAGAAAAAATAGATTTTTAAGGAGAATCTGATCACAATGGGCAGCTTTAAAGATATAGGTGATAGTGAGTCTGTAAATTCAAAATACTCTGGACGGGCAATTATTTATCTTGAATCTAAAGAGGATTATCAAATTTTTTCTAAGCGCTGGTTTTACGATCAAGGAGAATTTCTTGAGTTTAGACCTTCAGATATTGGCAGTGGAGGCGGTTGTACAAATGTAATAAAAGATGTAGAAAACGACCGGGAAAAGAATATTCCTTCATTTGGTATTGTAGATCGTGATGCGCTCATGCAACAGCACAAATGGAAAGAATTCTGGGAAACGGATGATTCCAAATATAAAGAATACCGCCCATTTGGAGAGAATATTCGCCCCTTATGCAGATGGGAAATTGAAAACTATCTATTTGATATTGATGAAATTGAACATCTACTTGCAGATATCGGGAAAGGTTCACCAAGGGAGACAAGAAAAAAATCCATTGTTATTAAAGAGCTGATTATCCATTGTGATGTTTTGATTCCAATTATGGCATATAATGTATCGCGTCATATAAACGGTCAAGATGCACTGCCTGTTGCTTACTGCGTTAATGAAACCATTAGAATTTATAGTGAAAAAATTATAAAAGAGAAGATAGACAAAGAAGAAAAAGAAATTTATGAAGATATTATTTCAAAAATCGAAAATTTCAAATTTAATTCAGATGAAATTACTGAAGAATCATTCTATAAAATAAATAGAATCATTGATGGTAAAAGACTTTTTGAAAGACTTAAAAATCATAATCGTTTAACCGATGATTATCGTTTTTTGCTTGCAAGAAGAATTAAAGAAAATGGTAATATTGATTCTGAACTACTTGAAATGATAGAAGAGTTTAAAGGACTAAATTAAAACGAAATTCGGCCTTGATCATCATCTGGTCCAGCAGCACGGGAATAAATTCCCGCGCTACTTTCTATCGTCCCTACGGGACTTAAATAGTTGATATAAAAGCATCTAAAGTCCCAAGGGGGACGACAGAAAATAGCCCGGCAGTTTACTGCCGGGTGAAATGATGATCATGGCCCGAAATTCAACAGCCACAGGCTTGTTTTGCCTGAATTTAACCTTTTTTGCCGCCTATTAATACTCACTTTGAAACAGGCAAGCTACGGAATTAACATAAATGTCAGTAATTGACATATTCTTAAAGCTCTGTTAAATTTGTTGTTATTATTTTAAAATATCTTCTAAATCTAAATAAACAAGATAAGGCATTTTTAATATGAGTATAAAAATAGGAGCACTTATATCAGGCGGCGGTACAAATCTTCAGGCGATTATAGATTCCTGTGAATCCGGGGCAATAGACGGGGAAATGGTTTTTGTGGGAACCGATAACCCAAATGCAAAAGGGCTTGAAAGGGCAGGGCGCCATAATATTCCAAGTTTTATTGTAGATTATGGGCAAATAATAAAACAATATGCACTAGAACCTGAAAGTATTATCCTGCCGGATGATTTTAACCTTGATGAAACAATAGAAAAACAGACCTTTTTTTCTTCAGATCATTATTATGACACAATAAAAAAATTCTTATTAACCCGTGTATCTGCCGAAGCAAAGCTCATTGAAAAAATGAAAGCCTATGATTTAGATCTTTTGGTACTGGCAGGTTTTATGAGAAATATAACTCCCTATTTTATAGACAGAATTAATACAGACTCTGAAAATCCACGCATCATGAATATACATCCAGCTCTGCTTCCTTCATTTCCGGGTGTTGACGGTTATGGTGATACCTTTCGTTATGGATGCAGGGTTGGGGGATGCACAGTTCATTTTATTGACTATGGAGAAGATACAGGTCCAATCATAGGTCAGAAATCTTATGATATAGATAAAAACGATACACTTGATGATATTAAGAAAAAAGGTCTGAAAAAAGAATGGGAACTTTATCCTGAGTGCATCCGGCTTTTTGCCCAAAACCGTTTGCAAACAAAGAAAATGACTTATACTCTTGATAACGGCACTATTGTTAATAGAACAATTGTTGTAATTAACTAATAGATTTTTTTTAATAATTTAACATTTCCATTTTATACCCTCCTTTTAAAATTTAATTATGTTTTCCATCCTCCAAAATTTTGTAAACAAACTTAGTTTTAAAAAACAAAAAACAGCACCAAAGCCTTTGAATAAAGAGCTGAACCCAGAAAATATCTGCCAGGAAGAAACAAGGGAAAAAATACCTGCAAAGAAATCTGCCCAAAATAAAAAGATCAAAAAAATCAAAATTAAAAAACTGAATAAAAACAAAATCCCTGTCATAGACAAACACACGGACTTATGTGAATATTTTACAGATAAGGAAAATAAGGATAATAAGGAAAATGAGATTCCAAAGGTTTCTGTAAAAAAAGGAAAAAAACAAAAAACAAAAAAACAGGATATAAAAACTAAACCAAAAACAAACAGGGCAAAAAAACAAAAAAACAAAAAAACTTCTTTCAATGTAAATAAAAACGGATTGCCTGTATTAAGTAATGATGATGATTTATTTAAGTATTTTATGGATGATGAACATAGTAATAATTCTGATTTATTACCCAATGAAAAGAATATTTTAAAAAAGAAAAATATAAAAAATATACCTGAAGAAAATTTTGGAGAAATGCTTGAAAAAAGTCTGGCTGGAAAATCCAGGGAAATGATTTTACTTGAAAAAAATAGTGGGAAGTCAGAAGATAAACCCCTGAGAAAAAATGAAATAATTAAATATTATCCTCTTCCCCAAGAAGAGCTTGATTTGCATGGCTATACAGCACTAGAAGCTTTAGAAGAAAATGAAAAATTTATAAAAAAAGCAAGACATAAAGGCAAACGCACTTTATTGGTTATTGTGGGAAAAGGTACAGGTACTCATGGGAAAGCTGTTTTACCCGATGTTATTGAGAATCATCTTCTTGAGTTAAAAAGAAAAAATATTGTACTTGCTTATAAATGGGATAAAGGTATTAAACGTAAAAGCGGGGCATTAATTGTATATTTAAATGTTAAACGATAAAATAATATTCCTCAAACAACAGGGAGAACAAATCATGAAAAAAAGTTTCAGGATTAATTTAATTGTATTGGCCTGCTCATTTATTTTTTTAATAATCAATGCACATTCAAAAGAGCCGGTTCAAATAGGGCTTTCAGCCCCCTTAACCGGTAAATTTTCAGGGTATGGAAATAATTTTCAAAAAGCAATTGATCTTGCCATTGAATCAATAAATAAAACCGGGGGTATTGACGGACGACCTCTTGAACTGATTGTGAGAGACTCAGAAGGAATGCCCACAAAGGCCAAAAGAATTGCAAGGGAATTTGGCAAGAATCACCAAATTGCGGCAGTAATAGGTAATTTTTCCAGCAGCAGCTCAATGGCAGCCCGTCCAATTTATGACAGAAATACCCTTGTACAATTATCACCAACTTCATCCCATCCTGCTTATGCATCAGGAAGCCCTTACAGTTTTGAAATTATCGGAACCCAGGACGGAGAAAGCCTTTTTATGGCTAAGCAGGCAGTTAGTGTCTTTGGAAAAAAGAAACTGGGGGTTTTATTCATGAACAATGACTGGGGGATTGCAAGCCAGAAATTCTTTGTTGATGAGGCTAAACGTCTTGGTGCGGAAATTGTTGCCCTGGAATCCTTTTTTGCTGAAACAAAGGATTTTAAGCCTGTTTTGGAAAAGATTTATAAAGCAAAACCTGAAGTGCTTTTTATCCCTTCAATGTACAATACTGCTGCTTTGATTCTCAAGGAAAAAAAGAAGCTTGGCTGGAATGATCTTATTGTGATGTCGCCGAAATCATTGTATAACCCAAAGCTCATTGAATTAGGAAGTGATGCTGTGGAAGGAATTTATATCAATGCCATATTTTTTCCTGAAGATCCAAGAGCTGAGGTTCAAAAATTTGCTAAGGCATATGAAGGAAAATACGGACAGGCTCCTGATATGTTTGCAGCCCTGGCATATGATTGTGTTTATCTTCTGGCACAGGCCATAAAACAGGCAGGTACTGACGACCGCAAGGCAATCAGGGATGCACTTGCAGGTATTAAAGATTTTTCAGGTGTTGTGGGAAAAATCCAATTCACAGAACATGGAGATGTTAAAAGAGAAACTTTTCTATTGCAGGTTAAAAACGGTGAATTTGTTTTATTCTCAGGGAAATAATATCAATACTTTCCGGCCTATTATGATATTTACAGGAGGATATTTAAATGAATATTCGTATATCGCGCTTAAAAATAACAACAAAACTTTTTCTGATTAATCTTTTGGCTATTTTCATTGTCAGCGTGGTTCTTCTGATAGTATTTGTATCATTTGATAATGTAAAATCATTGATTGCTACCACCTTTAAAAAAGATATAAGCGAGATATTGAAAAATACACAGGTTGGAAACGAACTTGCAGGTGTTTTTGGAAACCTCCTTACAGGTATGCTGTATGGTGAAGAAAAAGAGGTTAAAGAGAAAATTACCAATGTCATACAAAAAATTAATGCTCTGGATATAAAAAGCACATCCCTGCAATCTAATCTGGCACTGGAGCAATTCACAAATAAAATGATGACACTTCTTGAGCAGTCCTCTCAATTAAAGGGATTTATAGACAATTTTAGAAAACTTGAAAGTGAATTTGTATATAATCTTGAAATTTTACACGATATTATCGAAGAAAAAATAGAAATATCAGAGGATAACAAGCCTTTTCTTAGTTATCTTACACAGCTTCAGGCCATGAATACCAGGTATCGTGAAACATTTTACAATATAGCAGGTCAGGTTCATTTATTAAAAGATAAAAAACTTTTTTCCGATAAAAGTGAATTACAGATAGATTCCCATCCTGTTGTTGCTGCTTTGGACAGTTTGTTACTGGAACTTATGACTCTGGCTGCAACAGATATTGATATCAAGGAGCAGGGAAAACAGCTTACTGATATTGTAAGAAATTATAAACAGTCAATTGTTCAATACCTGCAACTTCTCAGTCAATTCCAAAAACAGCTTATAGGAATGAATAAAGCTAAAGAAGATTTTATGGCTTTACTGGGAAAAAGCAATGCTGAAATTATAAGCAAAACCGGAATTATTCAAGAACAGATTGGAAATAAGGTTCAATGGGCAAAAAAGATTATTTCGCTTTTGTCAGGGCTTATCATCTTTGTGCTGATAATGATGACATTTTCAGTAATAAAAATGGTTTCACCCATAAAAAAGCTTATTGAGCAGCTCACTGAAAGTTATAAACAGGTAATGTCAGCTTCAGGCCAGGTCTCTTCTGCCAGCAATATATTGGCAGACGGTACTTCAGGGCAGGCATCTTCCATTGAAGAATCTTCAGCCTCCCTGGAAGAATTATCTGCAATGACAAAGCTGAATGCAGACAATGCTTCTATTGCAAATCAACTGGCAGATAAAAATAGAAATATGGTAAAAAAAACCGCCGGTTCCATTGAAAATCTTACTCAATCAATGTCAGAAATCGCAGATTCAAGTGAGGAAATATCAAAAATTATAAAAAATATAGAGGAGATTGCTTTTCAGACTAATCTCCTTGCTCTTAATGCTGCCATTGAAGCTGCAAGGGCTGGAGAAACAGGTTCAGGATTTGCAGTAGTTGCAGAAGAAGTAAGAAGTCTGGCTTTGAAAGTAGGCAGGGAATCAAAAAATACTTCAAACCTGATAGAAAGTACTGTTAATAAAATCAAAACTGCCAGTGATTTTGTTTCTGAAACAGATCAGACCTTTGCCCAGGTGCGCACCAATGCAGGAAAGGTGGTAAACCTTGTTGGAGAGATTGCAGCAGCTTCCCAGGAGCAGGCACTGGGCATAAACCAGATTAACAAGGCTGTTACGGAAATAGAAAGAATTACCCAGCAGAATGCAGCAAGTTCACAGGAAACCGCTGCTGCATCAGAGCAGATGAATGCCCAGGCAGAATACATGAAAAGTCTGTTAGATGCTTTATCAATTTTGATAGGTGGAAAAAAAGTACAGGGTTAAAATTTGTCATATGAGGGTTATATTTGACAAAGGAATATCTGTTTTTGAAACCCACAGCCTGGAATGGATCCGTATAAAAACACCCAGTCCCAAAGCCATAGCTTTCATACCTCCCCTCATAGGCGGACATTATGCACAGCAGATTCGATATTTCCGGCCATTGCTTTACAAAAATTTTGACATTATTTCATTTAATTATTCAGGACATGGAAAATCCACAAATAAATTTTCTTTGGAAGCCAGTCTGAGAGATACGGTTAACATACTGGATCATGCCATCAGGATCAGCCGGAAAGAAAATATACCAATTTACGGAATTGCTTCCTGCTATGCTTCCATTCCCTTGTTTTATGGATGTGCATATTTTAAAGAACCTTTAACAAAAATAATTCTTATCAATGCTGTCTGTGATCTTAATCCTAAAGCTGTTACCCGGTCTTTTATATCCTATTACAAGGAGATATACCATTCTCAAAAAAAATTTCCCAGGCTTATGGATGTTATTTATCAATATTCGGATTTCATGTTTCCTGATATATTAAAAAACAGGCATTCTTTTGGAATGCTCAAACGAAAACGGACAAGGCTGGTTAAAACTATTTATGATTTTTTTACATTAAAACCTCTTAATTCTGTTAGATTAAGCAATACTCCCGGATTATGTCTGTATAGTTCTGAAGACAGGATTTTAAAAATATTTGATTCAGGGTCAAAATCAAAATATGAACATGTTATTCAAAATATATGCCCTCAAATCCGATTTAAGATTTTGGATGGAGATCATTATCTTTCCCATTCTGCTGTTAGAAAAAAAGCAATAAAGCTGATTTTGAAATTCTTCAGCATCTAAAATTGAGACCAGCTTAATTAAGACCAGGCCTTGAAATCCTTGTTTATTACTGCTGAACTCCTCTTTGAATACTTCTTATTCCTTGTTTAATGCCTTCCTGGGTCATTGGAGCATCCAGGCAGTTTTCTGTGATTGCCGCGTCTTTTCCAGGAATACAGCTCCTGTCTTCAGTATTTTTTGCAGCACATACTCCCCATTGAAAACCTATGTCATAGCAGTTTGAGTTTGCAGCAGGGGATTTTGTCAAAACCGATTTATCTGGTTTGCCTGATTTATCATAAAGGGGCTTTATTTCCTGTTTTTTTGTATTTGAAGAACATGATAACAATGCAAAAGTTATAAAAATAATAATTACAAATTTATTCATTGCTGCTCCTTTTCAATTTTATGAAGAATCTTTTCAAGAATAACCTTTGTCACCATATATGTCGGCCTGACTCCTTCATCTCCCATATCCCCTGCTGCAAGGGTTTGACCGCTTATCAGCGGATTATCAGAAGCATAGTAGGCATAGCGTACTTTAATTGTATTTGAAATATGACCTTTAATAATTGCCGCGCTGATCGCTCTCTGATAATGGCCGCCTTCCATCTCAAGCCCAACTGTATTCCAGCTTGACTGGAATTTTTCCAGCATATCTCTGTTTTGCAGGGATGTACCTAAAACAGTAATCACAGGACCTGAATAAATATTAATATCATCATTAAAATCTGTTTTTTTCAGATCATTTTCAAAAATATAATTATCAGAAGATCCTTCTATTACATGGGCTGTGGCCAGCATAATATCTCCTTTCTTTCCAGGCAGAATTCCTGCTTTGCCCATAACAGACACAGAGCTGACATTCATCAGGTCAGTGTGGCTGTCCGTTAAATACGGATTAAGAAGGGAATCCATAACCTCAAATGCCTGGGTTCCAAATGCATAGTCCATAACCAGGATAACAGGTTTTTCGTTTTTGATTATTTCAGGGTCAATATTGATTTCAGGATGAAACGGCATTGATTCAAGATACGCTGTGTCAATAAGCTGGCAGTCAATATGGGTTCCTGATTTATCTTTAATCTCATATAATCCATGTTTTTTTGCATAATCAAGAACAACATTGCCCCGGTTTCTCAATAGTTGTATCAGGTCAAAAATATTATCTGTGGGATTACCTCTTTGATCTGCTTTAACAGCTGAAAATCCGTAAACAAGATTTAAAACACTGTGAAGATTTGCACTGATGATATGCAGTGGACGATTTTTTAAATCCAGCTCGTTTAATCTTGTTTTAATATCATCTGCCCATTTTTTTCCGTATTTTTGATGCCCGATTACACTCATCAAAGATGGAGTTAAATAGATAATCTGGGCATTATCTTTTGATTCACGTTCATCTTCAATTCTTTTTCCCAGATGATATATTAATGAAAAAAGACCGTTATTAGTTTTATGATTTATTTTATTGCTTTCAAAATAATCATAGGTGCTTCGTGTTTCAAAATATGATCTGCCTAAAACTATGCTTAAATTCCATATTGCCTGTTCCAGTTTTCCTTTGGTAAGTTCAGCAGTGGATAAAGCTGTTTTTTCCAGTGCTTTCCATTCAAGGGTTTTATTTCCTGCTTCATCATTTATCCTGCGATGAATTTTCCTTGCTTCAATGTCTAAAAAGGTAAGATGGGTTAATATATCGTAAATTTCGCTTAAGCCCCTGGTTATGGCAAAGCACATTCCTTTATTGTTGATCCGATAGCATGAACGCCTTCGTTTAAGAGGCTCAAGCTTTTCAAAAACGCTGTTTCCAAACTGTTCTTCTTCTGTCAGAATAATACGGGTACATGCTTCAATTCCCCGCGGAAGACGGTCAATAACATATTCAAGACCGTTAAGCTCAACTATCCTGGAATCATTCATGCTTCCGTATATTTCCGGGCTGAGGCTTGCCAGGCATTCTGCCAGGGATTGGCCCATCTTTTCCGAAGGCCGGTAAAAACCTCTTAAAGCCAGTGCATGGGCAATGGTTTTAAAAGACTGGACAGATATGCGGGCCTGCTGTGCTCTGGTCAGATCCTGCATAGGAATCCTCCTTGTTGTTCAGAATTATCAAAATTTGAGTATATTCATCTTTAGAACTCAGACTGATTTGGCTGCTTTATCAAAAATAAACTTCAATGCTCCAAATAATTTATTCAGGTCGCTAACAGTAAAACTGTCAATATTTTTAGTAAAATCCTGCCCTGTTAATCTCCCGAATTCCCATAATTTTCCATCTGTAACTATACCGTAAACAGGTAGTTCAAAGTTATTGTTAAGGTATTTTGCAGCAACAAGCTCTGACAGACATTGTGCCCATCCTTGTTCAAAATCATTTTTCTTTGCTTCTGCTACAACAGCTAATGGAAATTCCAGCATAGTTTTTCCCAAGTCGGATTTTTTTGAAAGCAAATAATCAGGAGTGCCGCTCAATTTTTCATCATATGCAATAGACTTTTGAATCCATAATGAAATTTTTTTATAATAATTTTTATACATTTCACCCAGCATAGGGAAAATAATAATTTCACGTCTGGCTGCTTCAGATGAAAAAATATCCATATTTTTTTGATTAAATTCAAATTCTTTAATAAAAATATCCGATATTTTATGATCCTTTATAATAACAAAATTATCTTCCTCATATTTTATCTTGTATTCAGACTGGACTTGAGAAATTGTTTTATAGTCAATAAATGCCATAATATTTGACTCCTATCTTACTGAATTATTATAGTCACCAGAAAAACATGATAGTCGAGTATAAACTTAGGAAACTCCTAATAAATAAAATACCCGCATCAAGCTGGGGAATAAATCCCCCAGCTACAAGCAAAACCACCCTAAAGGGTGCTGAATAAATAACAAAATAGACATATCGGAAATAAGGATTTCCACCGTAGGGTGCGTTAGGCGATAGCCGTAACGCACCGTTATTATAAGGTTGCGGTGCGTTACGCTGCGCTAACGCACCCTACAAAAATTATTTCCGATAATGTCTAATATAACTTTAACAGCAGGCTTTAGCCTGGTTTAGCTTGTAGCCTGGAGCTTTAGCTCCAGGCCGCATGGGTAGATTAATAATTAGCAAATCCCTTACTAAAAGTTTTTTCCCATTTTTAAGCAAAAAGCAAGTTTTATATATGCCCTCAAGAGAACTCATCAAGCACCTTTCTGATTATTTGTGCCATGTCAGATTTAATAATCGGTTTCATAAGTATATCATTGATTCCTGAAGCATCAGCGTTCTCCTTGTTGATCCTTTCGCTGAACCCTGTGCAGATTATGACAGGTAATTCCGGCCTGATTGATTTCAATTCTCTGCCAAGCTGGTCACCTGTTATATTCGGCATATTCATATCAGAAATCACCAGGTCAAAAGCTTGCGGATTTGCCTGAAATGCTCTCAGGGCGTCTGAACTGTCCGTAAATTCTGTAACATGATAACCAAGACGCTCAAGCATTTGTTTTACAAGATTGACAATAGGCTCTTCATCATCAACTAACAAAATACGTTCATTTCCTTCAGAAACAGTTTTAGCCTGCTTGATTTTGTCTTCACAGACCGTTTTATCCTTTAACGGTAAATAGACATTGAAAACAGTCCCCTGTCCGACTTCACTGTAAACTTTAATATCTCCTTTGTGTTCTTTGACTATTCCATAGGTTACTGCAAGTCCAAGACCGGTGCCTTTACCCTGTTCTTTGGTTGTGAAATACGGATCAAAGATTTTATTTATATGTTCTGAGGATATCCCATGCCCTGTGTCTGTGACTGATAAACAGGCGTATCTGCCCTGGCACATGGAATCGGCTGTCAGGTCATCAGCCCTCAGTTCAACTTCCTTGAGTTGAACTGTGATTTTCCCCCCTTTGGATTCAACAGCGTGAAAAGCGTTTGTAATGATATTCATGGCGATCTGATGAATCTGGGTGGGATCTGCTATTATTTCACCGCAGTCTGATTGGATATCCTGAATCAGTTCTATGAAGGACGGGATCGTTTTCCTGATAAGCTTTAATACTTCTTTTAGAATTTGCTGGACACGAATCTGAATCATTTCATGCTCTGATTGACGACTGAAAGCAAGTATCTGTTTTACGAGTTCACTGCCACGGAGTCCTGCTCTCAGAATTGTCTGAGCGTTTTCATATTCTTGACTATTGGGAGGAAGATCATCTATTAACATTTCTGACATGCCGACAATGGGGAACAGGAGATTGTTGAAATCATGTGCAATTCCACCTGCAAGATTCCCGATAGCTTCCATTTTTTGCATTTGACGTATTTTCTTTTCCAGTGCCATCTTTTCTGCCTCACTTTTCCTGATATCGCTTATATCATATTCAATTGTAAGAATAAGAGGCGGTTTGTCTCTGAATTGAACAACATTAGCGCAAACAGCTACTGGAAAGGATGAACCGTCCTTGCGGACATGGTTTGTTTCAATAATTAAAGGTTTTCCTGACATGATAATTTTTGTTCTTTCAATGCATAATCTTTTACCTTCATCATCATCAAGTTCTGCAACAGGTCTTCCGATCATCTCATTTCGGGTATATCCGTGTGCTTTGCACGCAGCTTCATTTGCATCAAGAATATCAGGAATGCCGCTGTCAGTGGGCTGAAGTATCATACAATAGCCTCCGGCCTGCTCAAATAGTGATCTGAACATTTCCTCACTCGCTTTGAGTTCATTTTCTGCACGATTACGTTCGGTGATGTCGTTTATAATTATTAAAGTAAAATCACCCAAAGGAACCATGTTAAATTCACAAGTCCGTTTGGTTCTGTCTTTTATTGTTAAATCCCATACCTGCATTTCGATATCGGTGTTATCGGTTTCAGCGTTCTTAACAGCAGTTATCAATGATTGTTGTACCTTGGCTCTGTATTCCGAGTCGGGATAGGCTGTCTCCCACCATTTCTCAGCAGTTGAAATATCATTGAGTGTATATCCGAATAATTCTGTAAACTTTAAATTTAAAAACGATATATCCTGATTTGAATCTGTGATTACCATCGGGAGTGGAGATTTCTCTATCATTGTTCTGAATCGAATTTCGCTCTTTTTGAGTGCTTCCTCTGTAAATTTTCGTTCTGTGATGTCACCATAAGCGGTAGCCACACCATAATTGGCTAAAGGAATTGGAGCGGCTGTAACATTGAGCCAAGTAATTGTGCCATCCGTTTTTAAAATGCCCATCTCAGAGTTATCAATTTTGCGTTGTTCTTTTAGTGTTCGAGTACTTGCAAATTCTTCTGGGGGTAAGGGTGTGCCATCGGACTGCACAATTTTCCATTCCTGACCATTAATTGTTCGGTGTTCATGCTCGGTCTTAGTAATACCGAGTAAGAATTCAGAAATGTTATTTGTTGCGATAATTTTTCCGGTGCAGTCAGAAATGGTAATGCCCAGCGGAAATGACTCGAACAAAACCCGGTATTTCTCTTCACTCTCCCGCAGTGAGCGTATCTGCTGCTCGATTGTATTCCCCATCTTAACAAGAGCTTTTCCATACTCTTTAAGCTCTTTATAGGGAAACTGTCCTTTCCATGAATCGTATCTGCCGGCGGCATATTCTTGGGTAATGAGATTAAAATTCTTTAAGGGCTTATTCAGGTATCGTCTAATCAGCAATCCTGCAAAAAAAAATAGGGAGAAGAGGATCAGCAAGGTGATTTTGCCAATGTTCCATAATAACTCATTCAGACGTTCTTGAAGCGGTCGGGTTGTCAGAGAAAGTTTTATTTCTCCGACTATTTTCCCTTTATAATAAACCAGGCTTGTTTTTTGGATGTATGTTTCTCCAAGTTCTTTTTTGGCGCGTGAGTATACCAGGTTACCGGGACGGCTCTTAATTTCCAACAAAGCGACCAGATTGTTCTGAAGCAGCGTATCACCAATGAGTCGCACAGATTGTTCATTTAAATTCCATAATGGGCTTGTAGCGGCACCGACAAGAAAACCGATCAGGGCATCTGCTTCTTTTTCGAGTTTTACATTCATTTGTTTTTGGGCATTGAAGTACATTCCGGTTGCGGCGATCAGAGAAATAATAGAAACCATTACAGTGAGGCTTAATCCCAATCGAAACGATATGGAATACGGCTTTTCAATATTATCAGCCGTTTTAGACGATGCGGTGTGGCGGTCAGGTTGGTTCATCATATTCTGTCAGTCCCTAAAGGGGAAAATCCCATTTTATCTTAATAGACATTTAATGTCTCATTTGCTTGGAAGCGAACTTCTGAGAATTTAGCAATGCCTCTTCCAGTGAAGTCTTTTGCTCCAAAACCTGCCTATTTCCTGGCCGATGTGATCTAAAATAGCTGTATATTCAGGCGTTCCAACAAACGCGATATTTTTGTCGGGTTCAGGCATCAGTGTTAACGCTTCAGACTGAGTCGGTCACGGTGATTTTGTATGATATCTTTCCTGTCATACCATTCCGGCAAGTCTTGAACAGGTACGATCCATTTATTTTTTGCCCAGATTGGTGTTTCATATAAACCGATGGTCATGATATTATTTTTTTGGGTTTTATATTTTATGAAGCCATCGCCTTTTTAGCGATATAATACTGATCAATTGCTTGACGTATATACATTTTTATAACAGCCTGTCTGCTAATATTTACTTCTCTGACGATATTATCCAATTCATGCAACATTTCCGGAGTAAAATCGACATTGACACATTGCATTCCGGCTTTGTTAAGAGGCGGTTTCATTGTACCGTCACCAGTAAAAAATTTTGAAATATCTTCTCCTCTGTCCGCCATTTCAGCTATTTCGTCAGCTGTCGGAATTTTTTCAGCTATTTTCGGCATAATTCCTCACCTCCTGTCTGGTTGCCTTCCATAGGGTTACAAGGTGATAAATTGGTTGAAATCTCCTTTGCAGCCGCAGGAATTAGGATTAGACATTATCGGAAATAAAATTTACCTTTTTTTATTCCCCCCTTGAGGGGGGTAAGGGGGGTGTTTTGAACATAATTTCCATGTGCGACACCCCCCTGCCCCCCTCAAGGGGGGATTTTTTTCTACAAACCTTATTTCCGATAATGTCTATTGCAGTGTGCTTGAACTGAGCTTTGGATTTATTGTCATTTTTAAATTGTTTTTAATCCTAACTCTTCCAAGAATTTGTTATGCTCCCTTGTCTTATTTTCAATCAGGTCATTGATTGAATTTAAACTCTTATTCACTTCATTTAAGTCAACCGGCACTTCATCTTCAGCAGTACTTACATATCTCGAAATATTCAGATTGTAGTCATTCTTTTCAATATCTTCCATTGAAATCCGCTTGGAGTAGCGTTTTTCTTCTTTACGTAACTTATAGGTATCGACAATTTTTTCAATGTGTTTTTCACCCAATGAGTTTTGACGTTTATCTTTGTCAAAGTGTTCACTTGCATTAATAAAGAGTACATCATCTTCTTTGTTGCACTTCTTTAATACAAGAATACAGACAGGAATTCCTGTTGAATAAAATAACTTGGAAGGCAGGCCGATAACTGTATCAATGTTATTATCTTTCAGAAGTTTCTTGCGGATTCTCTGTTCCGCACCGCCACGGAACAAAACACCATGCGGCAATATTATTGCCATTGTACCTTCCTGCCCCAAAAAATGAAATCCGTGTAACAGGAATGCAAAATCAGCTGCTGATTTTGGAGCAAGTCCATAACTTTTGAAACGGAAATCTTCTGCCAGGGTATCATTTGGGACCCAGCGTAAACTAAAAGGCGGATTGGCAACAATGGCATCAAATTCCATTTTTTTTGCCGGGTTCATTTCGTTGAGCATATCCCACTGGTTGAGCAATGTGTCTCCATGAAATATTTCAAACTCGGTATCTTTCATGCCGTGCAAAAGCATGTTCATGCGGGCAAGGTTGTAAGTGGTAATGTTCTTTTCCTGACCGTAAATTTTACCGACACTGCCTTTATTATCCTTGATGCGTTTTCGGACATTCAGCAATAATGAGCCTGAACCACATGCAAAATCCAGGACTTTGTCCAATTTACTTTTCTTTCCTGTGCCTGGGTCTTGACAGTCAAGGGTGACAATTTCTGAAAGAATGGTAGAAATTTGCTGGGGTGTATAAAACTCACCTGCTTTTTTACCCGAACCTGCTGCAAATTGACCAATTAAATATTCATACGCATCACCAAGTGTGTCGGTGTCAGTTGAAAAATCGGTAATGCCTTCCGCAATTTTTTGAATGATGGTGCAGAGTTTTTTATTCTGGTCAGTGGGTGTTTTTCCAAGTTTTTCAGAGTTTAAGTTTATTTCTGAAAACAAGCCCTGGAAAGAATTTTCAAACGATTCGTTTTCAATGTATTTAAAACCATTGCTCAGTGTTTCAAGCAATTCACCATCGTGGGTACGGGCAAGCTCTGTAATATTATTCCACAGGAATTCCGGCTTAACCACATAGTGCACTTTTCTCCGCATCTGCTTTTCAAAGTCAACAACATCATCCGGGTTTTCTTTGTACCAGATTTCCAAAGGTGTTTTCACCTTGAGTTTAGACATCAAATCCGGTGGTGTGTCATCCGGGTAGTCTCTCCCCAGTTCCTTTTTTGCAGATTCTTCATAATTAGAGCGTGTCGCAGAAATATATAAGATATATCTTGCTATTAATTTAACAATAGCGCAACCCAAAGCAGATACGACTCATTTCATTTGCCTAAAAACAGATGGCATGGTACAGAATACACATGAAGA
>JAUCGD010000149.1 GCA_030377945.1 Desulfobacterales bacterium HSG17
AAATTCCCGCGCTACTTTCTGTCGTCCCTACGGGACTTAAACAGTTGATATAAAATATTTAAAGTCCCAGAGGGACGACAGGAAATAGCCCGGCAGTTTACTGCCGGGTCAAACGATGATCGTGGCCCGAATATACTAGCATTTTTAATTCGTGTTATTCGTGTTATTCGTGGTTAAATAAAAACAAAAAGGAATACTTTCTAACATGAAACCGGAATCAGGAGTAAAGGATAATAAATTAAAAAGGCTTCTTATCATTGTTCCCATTATACTGGCCATTATAATTGTATGGGGCTTGAAACGTAACCGCAAAGGTCTGGAAAAACTCCCGTTAAAGGAAGCTGCCAGGAAAGTCCGAGTAATCAACGCTGACACCATTGATGTTATTCCCAGGGTTACAGGATACGGACATGTGGAACCGGGTCAGGTCTGGCAGATAGTACCTGAGGTAAGCGGTAAAATTATTGAGGTCAATTCTGCATTTAAACAAGGGAATTTTATAAAAAAGGGTGCTGCACTCCTCCGCATTGATCCTGCTCAATATGAACTTGCAAGTGCCCAGATGGAAGCTGGTATTGAAAGCATCCGCGCCCAGATTGCAGAACTTGATATTCAGGAAAAAAACTATAAAATTTCCCTGGCTATTGAAAAAAAGGCATTGATGCTGAATAAAAAAAACATGGACAGGAATAAACAGGCTTTAAAAGAACATACTGTGTCAAGCCTTCAATATGAGCAGGCACAATTATCATATCAGGCACAAAAAGCAAAGGTACAGAATATAAAAAATTCCCTGACCCTGATTCCTGCAAACCGAAAATCCCTTAAAGCAAATCTGGCACTGAATCAGGCCAAACTTGATGATGCGAAATTAAACTTAAAGCATACATCAATTATTGCTCCTTTTAACTGCCGCATAACAGATACAAATGCTGAAATCGGTCAATTTGTCCAGAAAGGGCAGAATATTGCATCTGCTGACGGCACTGCTGCTGCTGAGATTACAGTGAGGATTCCCCTTGAAAAAATGGTGATCCTTATTAAAAGTATAAGTTCGAAAAAAATTACCTTTACAGGCCAGAGCCTGGATAAGATAAAAGAAATTTTTGACCTTAAAGTAAAGATTCATTTCAAAGACGGCAATCTTGAAGCCCAGTGGGATGCCCGTTTTGCAAGAGCTGATGCAACTATTGATGCAAAGACCAGAACCCTTGGAATTATAGTTGTAGTAGATGAGCCTTATAAAAAGGTCATTGTGGGAGTTCGTCCTCCCCTTGCCAGGAATATGTTTTGCGAGGTTGAGATAAGGGGCAGACCTGTTTTGAAAACCTTTGTGATTCCAAGATCTGCTCTTCATAACAGCCATGTTTATATAGTAAATTCTGAAAATCGCCTGGAACGGAGAAAAGCTGAGATTGATTTTTCCCAGGCAGATTTCCATGTGATAAAGCACGGTTTCAAATCCGGTGAACAGATTGTGGTTTCAGATCTCATACCTGCTGTTGAAAATATGCTGCTGAAACCTGAACAGGATAAAGAACTGGCTGCCCGCCTTATTGTCCAGGCAACAGGCCAATCTGATATAAGTTCCGGTATAAGGCAGGAGAATAATAATAATGATTAGTTTTTTTGCAAAACATCCCACTGCATCCAATCTGTTCATGATTATATTTGTTGTTATGGGCATAATGAGTATCTCATCCCTTCGCAGGGAAACCTTTCCTGATTTTTCATCCAATGAGGTTGAAATCAGGGTAATCTATCCGGGTGCAAGTGCTGAAGATGTTGAACAGGCCGTATGCCAGCGCATTGAAGATGCGCTAGATCAGGTTAATTATGTTGAGGAAATTCGATCTGAAGCCAGGGAAGGCATAGGCATAGTTGTTGTTGAAATGCAGGAACAGGGGCATTTCAAGGCATTTATTGATGATGTTAAAACTGAAATTGATGCAATTGATAACCTGCCTGCACAGGCTGAGCTTCCCATAGTAAAAGAACTGGGCCGCATTGACAAGGTAATTTCCATAGCAGTCACAGGGCCAATGTCTTCCACTGATTTAAAAACCTATTGCGAAAACCTTAAAGACAGGCTTAAAGCAGAGGCTGGTATTTCCCTGGTGACAATTCACGGATTTTCCGACCGTCAGATTCGTATTCAAATATCTGCACAAACTTTGATGCAATACGGCCTGTCCATGTCTGATATTGCAGATGTTATATCCATGCAGAGCCTGGATATGCCCTTGGGAACAATAAAAACCAGGGAACAGGAACTGCTTATACGATTTACAGATGAACGAAAAACCCCTGATGAATTCAGGGATTTGATTGTTGTATCAAACCAGAGCGGAGCAGAGATTCGTCTGGGCGATATTGCCGTGATCCAGGATTTGTTTGAACTTGATGAGGATAAATTTATATTTAACAATTCATTTAATATTAACTACCAGAGAGCAGGGCTTCTGAATATAAGCAAAACAAAATCCGAAGATGCACTTAAGGTTTATGATAAGGTTAAGACATTTATTGACCGGGAAAACCAGGTTAAACCTCCTGATGTTCAATTAACCCTTACCCAGGATATTTCCTCAATTGTAAAAGACAGGCTTCAAATGCTGGTAAAAAATGGATGGCAGGGATTGATTCTAGTTTTTTTGACCATGTGGCTTTTTTTCAATATTCGCCTGTCTTTCTGGGTTTCAATGGGGCTGCCTGTATCCTTTTTAGGAGCTTTTTTCTTTCTTCCCCATATTGGCTATTCTCTTAATATGATAACTATGGTTGGCCTTCTTATTGCCCTGGGGCTTCTTATGGATGATGCCATTGTTATTGCTGAAAACGTGGCATCTCATATGGAAAAAGGAAAAACCGCATTACAGGCCGCCATAAGCGGAACAGCAGAGGTTAAAAACGGGGTTCTTTCTTCTTTTGCCACTACCGTACTTATTTTCGGGCCTATCTCTTTTCTTGAAGGTAATATGGGCAAGGTTTTAAAGGTAATGCCTGTTATCCTTATCCTGGTTCTGGCTGTTAGTCTTATAGAGGCTTTCTGGATTCTGCCCAGCCATATGGCCCATTCCCTGAAACATTACAACCCAAATAAGGCTGGGCGGTTCAGGCTCTGGTTTGACGGTTTGATCGAATCTGCACGGGAAAAGATAATGGGGCCTGTTATTGATATTGCTGTGAGCTGGCGCTATCTTTTTGTTGGCATTACCATTGCAGCATTTATTTTGTCAGTGGGAATGCTGGCTTCAGGTGTTCTCAAATTCAAACCCTTTCCTGATATTGACGGAGATGTACTCCAGGCCAGGATTTTACTTCCCCAGGGAACACCTCTTGAACGCACCGAATCTGTTGTCAAGGTTTTAACTGATGCAATGGAAACAGTGGATAAGGAATTTACACCAAAGCAGCCAGGGGGACAGGCCCTGGTGCAAAGCATTTCCGTACAATATAATGTTAATGCAGATGCACATGAACAAGGTGCACATGTATCAACCGTAACTATTGATCTTTTAAAAGCTGAAAAACGAAATGCGCGCATAGATGATGTTCTTAACAGATGGCGTGAAATCACAGGCAATGTGCCTGATGTAATTAATTTGAAATATACTGAACCTGTAATTGGTCCAGGGGGGCTGGCAATTGATATCCGGCTTCAGGCAGATAATCTTGACCGGCTAAAAAAAGCTTCCCTTGAAATGCAGTCCTGGATTACTCAATTTGCCGGGGTTTTTAATATATCGGACGATCTCCGTCCAGGCAAACCTGAGATACGAATTCGCATGAAAGAGGGAGCAATGTCCCTGGGTTTAAATGCCCGGACTGTTGCTGCCCAGCTTCGTTCAGCCTACTATGGTAAAATCTCAGGTGAGATACAGGCAAAAGGTGAATCATACGAAATTGACGTGCGCCTGAAAGATGAAGATAAAAACAGCCTGGCAGACCTGGAATATTTTCACGTAACCCTGCCGGACGGAAAACAGGTTCCCCTGGGTTCTGTGGCAAATATGACCCAGGAGCGGGGATATGCCAGAATTGCATCGGTTAACAGCCAGCGGACAATTACCATCCAGGGAGATACTGACGCAAAAATCATTAATACTGCTGAATTAATCAATAAGTTAAAACAAAACTTTCTTCCTGGGTTTAAAGAAAACTATCCTGAAATAAAAGTGATTTTTGAAGGCGAGGCCAAAGAATCAGCCAAAACAGGAGGCAGTCTCAGGCAAGGTTTTATAATCGGCCTTATTGGAGTCTTTATACTGCTGAGTTTTCAATTCCGCAGCTACATGGAACCTGTAATAGTAATGCTGGCAATTCCTTTTGCTTTTATCGGGGTGGTATTGGGCCATATACTTATGGGACTTGATCTTTGTATGCCCAGCATGATGGGGGCTGTTTCCCTGGCCGGAATTGTGGTCAACGATTCAATCCTGTTAGTGGAATTTATAAAGATCAAGCGAAGACAGGGCCATAGTATCCATGACTCTGCATGTCAGGCCAGCAGGGAACGATTCAGGGCTGTTATGCTCACATCCCTTACTACCATAGCAGGACTGCTGCCCCTGATGTCTGAAAAAAGTTTACAGGCCCAGATTTTGATTCCCTTAGCTGTCAGCATTGTATTCGGTATTATGGCTTCAACTGTTATGGTGCTTGTTGTTGTACCCTGCCTTTATTCTATTTTAGGGGATTTGGGGGTTGTTGAGGATGTGGAGTTAAGCTGAATAAACATTACAGATTCATACAAATTTCATTCAAATAAACCTGCACGCCTCATTTCTATAAGCCATAAATTAATTTTGGAACGGACAAGACTGGATTCTTCAGGATTTTGCATATTTAACAAAATATTTCTGGCTTCCCCGTTTTTCATAATAGCTTTTACATCCCTGCTCATGTCTTCAATAGAGTCAGGACAATGCTCCTCAATCCAAATATATTTGATGTCTTTTAATGCAAAAGACAGATTATTTCTCCACCAGGGAAGAGGGCCGTTTTTAACAATAACTCTGGATTCATTCAAATATACCTTGGTTTTATTTACCAGATAAACAAGCATCCAGTAAGTTGGCACTATAATCAACATAAAAAAAACGCACAAAGCAAAAAAATTCTGGGGAAAAATAAATTTTCCTCTAAATAGTTTAATTATTTCAAGATGGTACAAAGAAATGCTGAGAAAATCCCACACAATAAAAAAGATACATCCAACCTTATGGTAAGGTTCATACCAGTGATAAATCAGTTCCAGGCTGTCTGTTTTTTCAATATTTTTTTGACGGAGTCCCATTTCTAAATTCCTTTGGTATGCGCTCCCACGCCGAAGCGTGGGAACAAGAAACTGGGTTTGAGATCATGCATCAGCAGTCCGCACATCTACTTTTGACCATTGGGGGCGTTTGGTGATTCTTGACAGGATTACTGCAATCACCAGCAATGCACCGGACAGGTAAAAAGCATAATCCAGGCTGCCGGTAAGATCTTCAATAGTTCCCCCTATTCTTGCCATAAAAACACCGACTCCCCAGCCAATAAAAACCATTCCGTAGTTAAAACCGAGATTTTTAGGTCCGTAAAAATCAGCTGTAAATGAAGGCATCAAAGCCAGGCCGCCGCCATATTGCCAGTATCCTACGCCCACAACCAGGAAAAGCAGGAACACGCTTTTGGCAGCTATAACAAAAGGGAGCATGAACATACAAAGGGCAGAGATTCCGCAATTTATGGTATAGGCATTTATCCTGCCGATTTTATCGGAATACCATCCTGTACCAACACGGCCTGATGCATTTACAAAACCGCCAAATGATACAAGTATCCATGCGTTTGCCATAAAAAAAGGCAGTTCTTTGGCAGCTGTTTTCATCAATCCGTTGGCATTGGCAATAATGAGAAGGCCGGACTGGGTAGTGAGGATAAACATTAATGCCAGTGCATAAAACTGCCAGGTTTTTAAAACTTCAGCAGGCTCCCAGTCATGGGCTGTTGTTGCTGATACAGTTCCTGCTTTTACTGCTTTTTGTTCAGGCGCTGCCGGGGGTACATAACCTTCAGGTGGAATCTTGAGCAATTGTCCGGCAATAACCACAACAACAGCAAAAAATACACCCAGCCCCACAAAACTGCCGGTAATGCCCCATCCGTCAATAAGCC
Source organism: Desulfobacterales bacterium HSG17 (assembly GCA_030377945.1). Next base: position 6,163 of record JAUCGD010000149.1, read on the forward strand.
ATTGTCCCAATGCACCTATATACAGGGCTGCACCGCCATATCCTCCAACCACAAGCCCTGCAATCAGGCCGCGTTTATGGGGGCCAAACCATTTCAGGGCAGCAGGTGTGGGCGCTGCATAACCAATCCCCATTCCAACCCCGCCAAGAATACCAAACCCGATAATCAGCCCTGCATAACTTTTCATCAACCCGGCAACAATACACCCCGCAGCCAGACACAGACCGCCTACTGTGGCTCCGAACCTGGGGCTGATCCTGTCTTGAATACGGCCTCCGGGAATCATTAACAGGGCAAAGATAATAACGCATAAGGAAAATGGTGTGGATGCCTGTGCATTATTCAGAAATGTCCATCCGGCATTAATGCCGGTCATGATTTCCCCGGCCCTGTCTGTGTTCACAAGTGCGGATTTCCATATACTCCATGCGTACAAAATACCAAGACAAAGGTTGATTGCGGTTCCTGCAAATGTTGTAATCCATGCCTGTTTTGGGACTTTTGTGATTTGATCTGCCATTTCCCTTACCTCCATTTTCTTTTTTGAGTTTAATAAAATTCTTCAAACCTTTGAAACAAAAGATACTGCAAAACATGTGCCATATTTCCAAATGCCTTGATCGCAAACAGTTCATCAAAAAATACTAAATAAAAGTGTCCGAAAACAATACAGAGAATGTGCGGTTTTGAACATTTATACCGGAGACGTATTTACAAAATACAAAACTTATGAATATATTTAACAGGTAACACTCCTGTTAATACATTCTTCTATAAATTTATTACATGCTTGTATTGTTGTTGCACTTATTTTGCATAATACCTTAACATAATGTATGGTCTCAACTGGAAAAAGGAGATAGGCTATATGTCGTATACAAATGAAAAATCTTTAAAAAAATCCATATCCGTTCAATTGATATTTCTATTGTTTTCTTCATGGAATAATGAAGACAGAACTGAACAAACGCTAAGAAGATTGGGAGAAATGCAGCTTTCCTATAACAAGGAGAGTTTTCTGAAAAGTGCGGAGCAGGGGAATATTGAAACCATTCGTTTATTCCTGAACACAGGGATGAACCCCAATGTAAAAAATAACCTGGGAGACACAGCTTTAATGCTTGCCTCAGCCAATGACTTTTTGGAGATAGTAAAAGTCTTTATAGATGCAGGAGCAAAACTCAATACAAAAAGTACAGGAGGAATGACTGTTAACGCAGATTTTACAAAACCAGGTATTAAAATAAGCCCCCTGCAAAACATTCTTCCTTTATAATCAGCACCAAATCATAAATTCGTACAAACTTGTAGAGACAAGGCATGCCTTGTCTCTACATTAGTCATACACATAATCAACTGTGTACAAACTTGTGAAACGGTGTACTAACAAAAAAGCTTGA
>JAUCGD010000150.1 GCA_030377945.1 Desulfobacterales bacterium HSG17
ACAGAAAATATTCCAGAAAATATTTTAGATGCTGAAACAACAATAGCAATTGATCCTGAAACCTTTATTGAAGAAACAGATCACGATGAAGAACCTTCTGTCCGGGATTCAACAACAATGGATGGCCGTGATGCAGAAGACGCTGTTGTCTCCCTTGATCAAGCAACCGTACTTGATCTTGATGAAGGTGCTGTTATTGAAAATGATACGATTGAAGATGATATTCTTGATGATGATGACATGGTACTTGATCTGGGTGCAGAAGCTGTTATTGAACCTGTTGAAAACCTGATTCCAGATTCGGAAGATAATCAGGATATTGATTTTAAACAGGCAGCGGAAACCATAGCTCTTCTGCCTGAAACAGATGAACCTGAAACAGATGAAGACGACATTCTTGATCTTGATACTCTGCAAAAAATATCTTCGGAAGATCAACCTGATGACAAGACTGAAAATGATATTCCCATACTGACCTCTGAAGATACGGCAGATTCAGATAATGAAACTGACATTTCTTCTTTTGGAGATGAAAAACAGGATCAAGACGTTGATATGTCAGCCCTTGATCTTATAGACAGTCTGGGAGACCCTGACCAATCCCCTGAAATTGAGGATTCTGAAGGTATTCTTGATGTACTTGATTCAGAAGCAGACTCCTTTCCACAGGAGGAAGACGGCCTTGCCATGATTCTGGGTAAAGGCATGGAAACCATAGATGAACCTGTTGAAGAAATACCTGCTGAAAAAATATCAGCCCCAAAAGAGCCTGAAACACAAGAACCTGAAGCAGAAGAACTTGAAACAGAGGATACCCCAAAACCGGAAGATAATCTAAGCCAGGAAGCTGTTCATGATATAGATGAATTAACTTCCTCCATATCTTCTGCCCAGATTGAAGCTTCCCTTGAACGAGTTATAAATAAAATATTTTCACAGAGAATTGAAAAGATATTGATAAAGGTTGTTGAAAAAGCTGTGTCTGAAGAAATCAGCAAATTCAGAGCATCTCTTATGGAAGATTTAACTGATGAGGATAATTTTTAAGGACTTTTTTTATCAGAGAACATGGCTATATTTAAACGTTTTAAGCAATAGGGATTATTAATTAATCCCTATTACATTTTTCAGGTTCTGCTGAAAACAACCTGTTTATTGGAACAGCAGATATATATATAATAATTTTTTAGGAGTTTTATTTCATGAGCAGCAATTTACTTGATAAAGGTTATGAACCCCATGAGGTTGAAAAACGCTGGTATGATTTCTGGGAAAAACAAGGATTGTTTTCAGCAAAAGAAGAAAGCGATCAAAAAGGCTATTCAATTGTAATTCCTCCGCCTAATGTTACAGGTGTTTTACATATGGGCCATGCTTTAAATAATGTAATGCAGGATATTCTATGCCGTTACAGGAGAATGCGCGGGGATAATGTATTGTGGATGCCGGGAACAGACCATGCTGGAATTGCAACTCAGAATGTTGTTGAAAGACAGCTTGCAAGCGAAGGTTCTGACCGGCATCAAGTTGGCCGGGATAAATTTATAGAAAGGGTCTGGGAATGGCGGAAAGAATACGGCGGAGCCATTATTAACCAGCTTAAACGCCTGGGTGCTTCATGCGACTGGGGCCGTGAACGATTTACAATGGATGAAGGTCTGTCAAAGGCAGTTCGCAAGGTTTTTGTTCAGCTTTATGAAGAAGGGCTTATTTACAAGGGCAACTATATTATTAACTGGTGTCCAAGGTGTCATACTGCACTTGCCGACCTTGAGGTAGAACATGAAGAACTGGATGCCCATCTTTACTATATAAAATACCCTTTTCCTGACAATTCAGGAGGTATAACCGTTGCAACAACCCGTCCTGAAACCATGCTTGGAGATACTGCTGTGGCAGTTAATCCTGAGGATGAAAGATACCGGGATATTGGATTTGACCAAGTAATTCTTCCCCTGCTGGATAAAAAAATACCCATAATCCGTGACACCTATGTTGACACAAGTTTTGGTACAGGCGGATTAAAGGTGACACCTGCTCATGATCCAAATGATTTTGAGCTTGGAAAAACCCATAATCTTCCGGCTGTTAAAGCTATCGGAGATGACGGCAAAATGACGGCAGAAGCAGGCAAGTATGAAGGTCTGGACAGAATGGAGTGCAGAAAAGCCGTACTCAAAGATCTTGAAGAACAAGGGCTTCTTGTAAAAATTGATCCTTTAAAACACAGCGTAGGCCATTGCTACCGCTGCCATACAATTATTGAACCAAACCTTTCAAAGCAATGGTTTGTTAAAGCAAAACCCCTTGCAGACAAAGCCCTGGAAGCTGTAAAAACCGGGAAAACCAAAATTATCCCGGAAATGTGGGAAAACACCTATTATGACTGGCTTGAGAATATAAGGGACTGGTGCATATCCCGCCAGATATGGTGGGGCCATCAGATACCTGCATGGACATGTGAAGACTGCCAGGAGATTACAGCAGCAACTGAAACACCTGAAAAATGCACCAAATGCAGCAGCACAAATCTGGTTCAGGAAACCGATGTTCTGGACACATGGTTCAGTTCCGCACTCTGGCCTTTTTCCACAATGGGATGGCCTGAACAGACTTCTCTTTTAAAAACCTTTTATCCAACCTCAACCCTGGTGACAGGTTTTGACATCCTATTTTTCTGGGTTGCCAGGATGATGATGATGGGCATTCATTTTATGGGGGATGTGCCTTTTAAGGATGTATATGTTCATGCACTGGTAAGGGATGAACATGGCAAAAAAATGAGCAAGTCCACAGGAAATGTTATTAACCCCCTGACTGTTATTGAAAATTACGGAACTGATGCTTTCCGTTTTACTTTAGCAGCTTTTGCAGCCCAGGGCAGGGATGTTAAAATGTCTGAAAAAAGGGTTGAGGGATACCGGCATTTTATAAACAAACTATGGAATGCAGCCCGTTTTTCACTCATGCATCTTGATAAAGCATATACGGAAATTTCTGAATCCCAGCTTGCACTCCATGACAGGTGGATACTTTCCAGACTTGCCCAGGTTGTTGGCAAGGTTGAACAAGCACTTGATAACTATAAATTTAATGAAGCTGCCGGAGCCTTATATCAATTTGTATGGCATGAGTTCTGTGACTGGTATCTTGAAGCAGTTAAACCTTCACTTTACGGTAAGTTAGGTGATGAAGCCTGTGAAACAAGCAAAGCTGTTCTCTGGCGTGTACTTAGGGAAACCCTGATTTTACTGCATCCTTTTGTTCCTTTTGTTTCAGAGGAAATCTGGCATAAACTTCCGGGAACCCAGGATTCCATAATGCTTGCACCCTTTCCGACCGATAATCCTGAAAATGATAATATTATTGTTTCATCAGAAACAGAAACACAGATGGAAACAATAATTGCAGTTATAACAGGTATCCGCAATATCAGGGGGGAAATGAATATTCAGCCCTCAGCAGCCCTTGGTGTGTGTGTGCAGTCTTCAGATGAAAGCACCCTTGAAATAATAAAATCCCAGCAGGATATGATTATTGACCTGGCCCGCCTTAAATCCTTTACAGCAGAAGCTCCTGGAGAACGCCCAAAATCAGCAGCAACAGCTATAATAGAAAATGCAACAATTTTTGTATCCCTTGAAGGTATTATTGATTTTGCCCAGGAAGCCAAACGACTTGAAAAAGAAATGACCAAGCTTGAAAAAGAGCTGACAGGTGTTTCCAAAAAGCTCAATAATGAAGATTTTCTTGCAAAAGCACCTGATGATGTTGTGGAAAAGGTAAAAGAAAAACACAGCACTCTTTCTGAAAAACATCATAAGCTTCAGGCAAACCTGGAGAAGATAAGGGAGCTTGAAAAAAATTAAATAATAATGAGGTGTATATGGCAAAGCAAATAAAGTTTCGTCCCGCTGTAATAAGAACAGACAGGGGCTTATCAATTGCCGGAACCAGGATTACGCTTTATCAGATAATGGATTATTTAAAAGCTGAAGAACCTCCTGAAGTCATACGAGACCATTTTCGGCTTACAATTAAACAAACTGATGATGTTATAAACTATATTCAGGCACATTATGATGAAGTTGATAAAGAATATCGTAATATTTTGATTCAAGCAGAAAAAAATAAATATTACTGGACAGAACGAAATAAAAATCGTTTTGATGAAATTTCCGGACTCCCGCGTAAACCTGAACATAAAGAAATATGGAACAAATTGGAAAAATGGAAAGCAAGGCTTTATCTGGATGATAAGCATTCTATCAGATCATAACATGGAAGGTCAGGCTATTTTATTATGGGACTCACTACGGAAATCTGAACTGGCAGAGTTATTGCCGATTGAATTATTTATGTTTTCTGATGTGGGTTTAGCTGAAAATAGTAATGACAGAGAAGTATGGCGTTTTGCTCAAGAAAATCAGATGATATTACTCACTGACAACCGAAGTGATAATGAAAAAGATTCCCTGGAGCAAACCATTCGGGAAGAAAACACATTATTTTCTCTGCCTGTTCTAACAATCGGAAATTTGAGACAGATAAAAGATAAACTTTATCGTGAAAGGTGCATGGAAAGGATTATTGAAATAGTTCTGGAATTGGAAAACTATTTAGGAACAGGTCGCATTTTTATTCCTTAAGATTTTTTTGGAATTATTATATATAATCCAAATTTTCCGGCAAAAATTGTACTTTATGTATTCTATAAAAAATCTCATAAGAACAGCCCTGGAAGAAGATATTGGTTCAGGCGATATTACAACTGACAATATCATAGGCTCGGATCTGTCTGGCTCAGGAGAAATCATTGCAAAGGAGCCTCTGATAATTGCCGGGCTTGACATAGCCCGGCAGGTATTTGAAGAACTTGATCCGGGGACAATCTTTACTCCTGCATATTCAGACGGCGACAGTGTAAACAAAGGCGAAAAGGTACTGGAGGTGCGTGGAACTCTCCGCGCTCTTCTCAAAGGAGAGCGAACCGCTCTAAACTTTCTCCAGCGTCTTTCCGGTATTGCCAGCAATGTACATTCATATGTAAATGTACTTAAAGGCAAACCTGTGCGCCTTGTTGACACCCGGAAAACAGCCCCAGGATGGCGTACCCTGGAAAAATACGCAGTCCGCACAGGTGGTGCATATAACCACCGCATGGGCCTTTATGACGGGGTTCTTATCAAGGACAACCATATTGCAGTTTCCGGCAGTATTGACAAAGCTGTAAAAAAGGTACGGGAAAATATATCCCATCTTATAAAAGTTGAAGTTGAAGTTACAAACATGGATGAAGTACAGCAGGCACTTGATGCAAAAGCAGATATAATTATGCTGGACAATATGGATATACCCCGGATAACGGCTGCTGTTAAACTCATAAACAAAGCAGCCCTGGTAGAAGTATCAGGAAATGTAACAATTGATAATCTTTCAGGGCTGGCAGATACTGGCGTGGATATTATATCTTCCGGCGCTCTGACACATTCTGCCGGAAGTGTGGATTTGAGTATGCGGATTAATTTGTGTTAAAATTCTTTAAATCAATTATATCAGGTATGGAATATGGCTGAATACCAGGACCGAGAAAGATTTATTCCTTTTCAAAAATCGGAAATCATCAGGCTGCTTTGCAAAGATATTGGAATTGATTCAGATAATCATACAAAATTTCAATGTCTGTGCAGGCTGATGGAAAGCATTTATCATTTTGAATTCCATAAAAAAACAAAATACCTCAAAGAAAATTATTATCCTCTTGATCCTGATAAAGATACCAGGACAACAAAAAACTATTCTTCAGAAGAAATCAAATCATGTGAAAATAATTTCCTGATTAAATTCAGAGAAATCTTAAATGACGCCAATTATGAACAGATTTCCGAAGAAGATATAAGCTATGCCATGAAAGAAGAATCCCTGTTTAAAATCAATCTTTTTGTTGATTTTGATGATTTTGAAAACCAGCTCATTTTCAGCAGGGGTGTTAATAATGAAAAAATCAGTTTAAAAAAATGGCTTGTTAAAAAAGAATCTGTCGAGATTCCGGTCTTTGAAAGGGTTGCCCTGCTTATAAAGTTTAAAGATGCAGATTATTTTAAATCAAAAAAAAGAAAAGATTTAAAGTTTGAGCCTGGAACTATGATAGTCAAGCTCTTTAAAAATATTCCCAAGGCAGACATGGAAATGCTTTTTCCAAACACACAGGTAAGAATGAGACCGCAGGATATTTTTCTCATAGCAGGCAGTGCCTTGGGCGGCGGTGCTGCTGTTGTGTTAAAGGCAGGTGCAGGTCTGATTGCCATGTTCACTGTTTTATGGCTTATGGCCCGCTCGTTTGTAATGACCGGAGGAGAACTGCCCAGGCTGGGGCCTGCTGAAATATCCGGCATGGTTGGGGGAATAAGCGCCCTGGCTGCCATAAGTGCCTTTCTTGTCAAGCAGTGGAGCAATTATAAAAACCGCAAGATTAAATTTATGAAAGTTCTTGGGGATAATCTTTATTTTAAAAATATGGACAATAACTCCGGGGTATTTCTTCATATTATCAATGATGCTGAAGAAGAAGAATGTAAAGAAGCTATTTTAGGCTATTATTTTTTACTTTGCTCTGAAAACGGTCTGACAGAAGCACAGCTTGATGATAAAATTGAAACCTGGTTTGAAAAAAAGCACAATATCCTTATTGATTTTGAAATAAAAGATGCCTTGGAAAAACTTCAAAAACTGGAACTCTGCAAAACATCAAGCCAGAATGAAGCAGGAGAAGATATATTAATAGCCGTTTCTCTTGATGATGCCTGCAAAAAACTGGATTATACCTGGGATAATTTTTTTCAGTTTAATATTTAAAAGCTATACTCAAAAAGGAGTGCCAAACTGAAAGTTTGGCAGTAAAACGAATTCTTTCCCGATCAAGAAAAAATGATCTTGTGCTTTTTTGGCATAAAAGACAGCAATGCTTAGCATTGTCTCTTCATAACTCACTAAAAAAGAAAATATTTTTTATGAATTACAAGCTGGAATATATATCTGAAGATGATTTTGAAAAACTTATTAACAGAGGGTTTGTCATGAAATACTCGGTTGCGGTGTAATTGAATTTACAAAAGGTAAAGATGGCGGTCGGGATGGTAAATTTACAGGTGTTGCAAATAAGTTTCCATCAGAGCGTGAATCATGGAAAGGTAAGTTTATTATCCAGGCAAAACATACTGATAATCCCATTGCATCGTGTTCAGATAATGATTTCCAAAGGAAAATTGAAAACGAAGAAATACCCAAGCTTAAGAATTTAAAAGAAAATAATGAACTAGACAATTATCTGCTTTTCACAAATAGGAAACTAACCGGCATAAAAGGAACAAGGCTTGTCCAAAAAATAAAAAAGGAAATTGGCATTGATAAGGTTGAAATAATTGGCAAAGAGGTTATAAATCTGTCTCTTTACACATCT
>JAUCGD010000151.1 GCA_030377945.1 Desulfobacterales bacterium HSG17
CCACGGTTTTGTTATTCCAAGGGCCATTTTGAATAACTCTGTATTTTCCATATTTTTGATAGTGAAAAAATTTTGAGTTTTTACTTTACTCTATTTTTCTTCTACCCACTACATTTAGCGAAAAACCATAAAAAGCATCGGGCCCTTGAGGACCCCGATGCTTTTCTGCATGAAAAAAATCTTGATAGTGTCCACCCTATCCTCTTTATATAAATAAACAAAGGGATCTCTAAACTCCACGATGTAGAATAACTTAAATAATCAATAAATTAAACGAATTAAACATCTTTACAAATTTACCAATTTAATTTATTTTGACATTCTTAAATAAATCTGATACAAAATTAAAGATTCCTTTTACAGAAGGTAATCCTTACTGGAGAAGGATCTTATGATCTTTGACGTACGCTTATGGATACCATTCCCATGAGAGAGGCGATTGATTTTTATGTATCGATCTTCGTTCTGTTGGGAATGGTAATTATATAAAAAACTAATAACAAGGAGGTTTTTAAGTGGAAGCATTCAAGACAAATTTTGGACTCATTGTAATTACATTACTTCTGGTGACCGCACTGGGTTATCGTGGAAACCAGTGTTTTGAACAAAAAGAATTGGCCTACCAGTTCTACCAGGATGTAGGGGGAAATCCTGAAGAAATCGACGGAATTAATACCTGGAAGAAGGTGAAAATTGTAAGACTCCCGGTTGGAAAAACATTAATTCAATGGGAAATGTATGGGAGACAGGGGAACTATTATGGACTTCCTGGATCAACGCCTGATGAATTGGGTATCAATTCAAAAGATCGTCACCTTGTTTACTATCGGGTAACTCAGCCCACGGAAGCTCTTTTTTCAACCACCTCTCCGGTGTTGGATACATGGACTGATCCAGAGAATGCAAAGCAAACCCGTGGCGGAGGAAGTCAATATTTTTCTACCTGCAAAACCTGTTTTAAGAAGATAGAATCCCCATAAGTACGTCGAAGATAACCCCGGTACGATCAGTACCGGGTTATTTTCCATACATAAATTTTTTCATGATGAAGAGGGAGTGTCTGTGAATAGATCACTCCCGTTTTCTCCCTCTTCTACTTTATCTCCTTAAATTACTTTGTTTTTTAAAAATTTTGATTGCTTTTTCTTTTTTTGTACACGAAAAGGTTTTCGAAGTCGCCTTCTTTTAGACAGTGGGCCATTTCTGGTGACTCGACGACGGGGATGCCGTCTATCATTAGTGTTTTTGGTAATCAGTTTTACTTGATTCACCAAGGCCAAAAGATTTTCCGCAATTACACACAGAGCAACAAAAATTAATAATAGGATAAAATTTCCTCCCATCAACATAACTTCTATGCCAGTTGTTGAAAAATAATTCATTTTTTCTCCTCCTTTCTTTTTCTTTGTTTTTCCATTTGTGCCCGAATATTTTCCTGAAGACCTTCCTTCCAAGCGTTCAGAATTGGATGATCTTCTTTTTTTTTCGGAACAAAAATAATGATGAGAACACAGACGCCCAACACCACTCCGATGGCCCCCAAAAAAATATACATATGGTCTGGATGTTGCCTGAACCATTCCTCAAAAATAGGCTGTAAAAAATGTTGCATTTCCCACTCCTTTCGATTTTCATTCAACTCCCATAACGAAGAGGGAGTCTATCTCTGAGATACGGCCAATCCATACTCCGAGACAAGCGTCTCCTCGTTATCTTTTTGATATTTAAAAGAACCACATAAATTTATTCCGGATATATCTGAGCTTCTAAATCTTTTGTTACTTGAAGAATTATACTATGAGCGTTTTGAATAAAATCCAAATCATATCCGTTCCTAGACATTTTTTTAACAATCTCCCCATCCGAAGCCTTAAAGATATCCATTTGATCATTAAGTAAATCAACCTCTTTAATTCTTTCTGTATATCTGTTCATTAGATCCATGGCCGTTCTATAATTCTTTGGGAGGGAACCAATAATTTCTGATATTCGACTATTCGCTCGGGTAAAAAATTCATAAGCGTTTTGAAGCTTAAAAAATCTATTAATAAAGGTATAAAATTGACTAAATTCGCGCACCTCAAGAGCAACTCCATACTGGCTTAATGTATCAGATGTTAATGCCTCTACAGTTTTTTCATAAATTTCTTTAAGCTGACTTTTTTTGTCTGAGATAGAGTATTCTAGCTGTTCTTGCGTATTTACATCACTATGAATACCTGTAGATTGTTTTTCATGCAAAAATGCTTCAAATCTATTATCTATCCCATCTACCGTCGCATTTCCATTTTCACTTTTTTCTTGAAGCGTTTGCTTGAGTTTTAAAAGATCAAGTTCACATTCTTGAAGCTTTTCTTTTAGTCTTATATAATTAGGATTCTTTTCATTCGCCTCTTTTAATCTCATTACGATATCCTTCACCATTAAGACAAAAGACTCGGAATTTTCTTTGGGATTAATCTCTTTATCGTACTGGTGATTTTGATCATCTAAGTCGAATACATTTCTGAGAGTGAGCATAAAAAAATGATTAATTAACTAATTCTTAATATTTTTTCATATTTATGTCAAAATATTTTAAAACACTAAAAAGAGCGAGGCGGCGGTTATGGTGGACCGCCGCGATTTGATCGGATTATTGATCTTCGCTCTATTCGAAATCACTTTCTAATGCCGCAAGCACAGATTCTGTCTCAGATTTTCGAAGCGTGGTCGGAACCACCGGAAAGTATCGTGCAAAAAAACTGTTAACTTGCACTAATATATCTTTCGCATTTTCAACCATCCAGAGGCGCCCCTCAATCCAAAACTTGTTCCCATTGATCCAGTCAAAAGAAACCGAGATATCCTCGGGATTGTAGTAAAAATCTCTCTTGTACTCTATCGGATCGCTGAGTGACAGAAACTGTTTCTTTTTCAAAAGACCAAGTTTTTTCATGACTTCCTCAAGATCACTGATTTCTTCGGGTGTTTTTGCCGTATCCGACAACTTATAATACCATTTTCGCTTTTCACTTACAAAACAACGAAAAATAGCATTTTTGGCAGTGCGGATTTTCTGGGGCAATTCGTAGGTCACCTGCAAAGACAATCCTGTTTCATCTGACCATCTGATCAAAACCTCAGGGAACCAATGGTTGTATTCACAAAGAGCATGATCTTTCACGCTCCATTCCATGTGAGGAGCATGACCTTCCTCAGTTAAATTGAATGATTTTTTCATTCCTTCTTTTATCGTTTCTAACGGATAATCATCAATTAAGATAGAAAGATGCTTAATGAGCCAAAATTTTTTTGGTTGCCCCATTTTATTGGCCAGTTGTTCTTGTTGAAACTTTACAAACTGAATTTTCGTTGATTTGGTTGACAAAATGACTGCCATTGTCACGGCAATCCAAAAACATACTCCGCCCAAGAAGCCTGCCTTAAAAATTATTTGGAGGGCTGGCCAATCCCAGGTTATTAACGAATCCCACAGGGGCGGGACCTGAGTAAGTTCGGGGAAAAAATACATGGTTGCTAGGACCATTAATCCCCATGAAATAGTGTCATGGTACATCAAATCGACCCAGAGCACTCGACCTGCTTTTTCCTTTTTCAGCACAATAACGACTTGAGAATAGAGACCGTTCCATTCAAATCGATGCATTAATCTGAAAAAATACCAATAATACCATGGTCCCTTGTTTTCATGGCGCCAGTTTCTGAATCCCTCCAGAAAATACGCAAGAAAAATAAAGGGTTTTTCAAATACCGGTCCTGCCAAAGGGAGAACGAATACCAATATACTTTCGGACATTTGTCCTTCACTAAATATCCAGGCAAATATCCCCGCAATAGCTGTGAAAATGAACGAAAAAATCGATCCTATGGTTTCATCCCTGCTCAGCTGTTTGCCGAATGTGATGAGGAACGACTCTACCCTTTCTACCAACTCTTGATTCTTTTCAGCATCTGCAAATTTCACGATTTTACCTCCTTTGTTGATCAATTAACGTTATATTTTTCAAAAATAATATTTATAGAGCGAAATATCAAAGATCCGAATACTGCCTCGGACCGATGCTATCTCACATTTTTTTTAAGATACATGGATCCAAAATTTCACAGTATCACAATAGTAAACATTTCCCACTCTTTGTCAATTAGTACTTCATCTTAATTTTAAAAATACAAATGCCAACGTCATTGCGAGATTTTTTGATGCACTGCCGATAAAGATACCGCCTATATACAGAAAAAAATCGTGGCAATCTACTTCCTAAAAACTTCTAACATTCGTAAAATGAAAACATGGGAAAAGGGTATATCCACATCATCACAAATCATTACAACAATGTTTTATACACAGGTATGACAAGCAATCTTGCGAAGAATATACCAATATAAAACAGGTCAAGGGAGTGCTTTTTCTAAAAAATATAAGTGTAAAAAATTGGTCTATTTTGATGAAACAGACGACATTACAGTCGCTATTGAATACGAAAAAAAGATAAAAGCTGGATCAAGAAAGAAAAAAATTCAACTAATCGAAAAACAAAATCCTCTATGGCTTGATTTGGCACAGGGGTGGTTTGATATTTAATCGGAATTAGATTGCTTCTGCAGCATGCTTTTCCGATTCATTGCATTCATCGAAAAATCATCCTGATCGCAATACCCGTTTTCTTTTATTTTTTTTGAAATCACTGTACTTTCAAAAATTACCAATTCAAAAATCATCGTAGACGAATCAAACATCAACGATTTCTGATTTTTAACCAAATCATAAAATTTTTTCCATGTGAAAGAACCCCAAGTCGGACGACGAGGGGTTCTGAGTGTTAGGCGGGACGTGGGGTAGGGGTTAAAAAAAATTTAAACATTAAACAACTTTGATCGTTTCACCAGATTTTACTTCATGCACCGTTTCTGCGCCAGGGGCAGGAAGGCCCATCCGAGCTTTCAATGCGGCAAGTGAATCCGTTGCAGTTGTGCTCGGCCCTTCGAGAGCGGCGTTTATAGCTGCATCATCATCCACAGGAACAATATCGCCGTAGGCAATAGCCAGGGCTTCATCCTCTTCTACCTTGGCTTTCATTCTTTCCAGCATTGCCACGGTTCCTGAAGAGTCAACCTTTGCCAGCTGAGAATTGATCTTTTTGGTACTTGCCGCATTTTTTTGCCTCGAACGCAGGGTCACCAGTTCATTTTCGAACTTGGTGATCTTGCTCTTGATCTTATTAACGTTTGCCTGCAACTGCTGAACCATCTGATTATGCCGGTCTGCTTCCTGGATGATGGAGCCCGATTCACTGAGAATCGCTTCCTTTTTCCCCATCGCATCGGTAGCCAGACGTTCAGCGTCGGCCATATCCAGACTTCCGTTCTGAGCCTTCTGAAGCAAGAGCATTGCTTTCCGCTCGTAGTCGGCGGCCAGTTTCTTTTTATTGTCCGCGTCCCGCTTGGTCCGGATGGCAACTGCCTTAACCTCAGCCAGGCTGGTCATCGCACCCTGAAGATCTTTCTTCAGGTCCCTGATCCCCTGCTCTGTAAGTTTCACAGGGTCTTCAAGCTTTTCAATTGCGTTGTGAGCTTCGGCCTGGCCTATTTTAAATACACGTGTAAAAAAACTCATATTTCATATCTCCTTCATGAATTGATTGATGTTTCAATAGTTACATAGTTAAAAAACGAAATAAGGCGTTATTTAGCCTGGTTTTCCAGCAAGAATTCGGCATACTCCGCCATGGCCAGAGAAAGGGCATTCACGGCCCCTTCCAGTTCGTTAAAATCCAGGTTTTCAAGCTGGAGATTAACAAACCAGCTCAGCATCTCTCCCGTTTCTTCATCAAGGACAAAGGCACCATGAACAAGAAGACGATTGACCTGGAGCAGGCGTTTGAAAAAGTCCACATCAGGAACGATTTTCATTATCCGCTGTTCAAAAACCACAATCGGGTCTTCACAATCAATTACCAGATTTTTAATCCCAGCCTCTTCATTTTCCACAACGATCAGCTCTTCCTGGGCGTTTTCATCAACGATTGTCAATCCCGCTTCCTCTGCCATTTCTTTTACATCTTTAAATATTTTCCCCATTTGCTTCATTCTCCTTTATACAGTTTAATTTCATATAAGTAGGTTGATTTCAAAATCAGCTCCATAACCAAATAAAAACTCAGTTTATTCACCTCCTTAAATATAATTTTTGGTTAGGATCTGCATGGAATTACTAAAACATTAGTAACTCAACACAAATCCTAAACCATACTTTCTTAACTATTCCCACGTCACGTCAAATAGCATTTTATCGAGTCAAATTACCGGAGGAAAAAGATCTCCTGCAATAAAAAGAAGCCCAACGGCTATTATTAATATTTAACTTGATCATGATGTCAAATTATTTTTTCATTATTTTTAAACAACTAAAAACAAAACAGGACGGAAAGCGGTAAAATACCCGCTTTCCGTCCTTATAATTATGCCTTGCCGAATCAAGTCAAAAAAGATTCATATTTTTCCATTATCCACTCTCTGATAAAAAGAGACAGAGAAACTATCATATTTTTTGCCAAAATGATAGGTCCGGGTTTCCCGAAAAAATTTAAAATCATGGTGACAACAAGATAAAGATACAACATTGTCAGTCCCCATGCGCTTAAAAAATTCGAAAATACATAAAACCATTCCTTCGGAATATATTTTCCAGCGTGTACCTGAAAGATTCCCCAAAGGACTGTTAAGGTTAAGACATTTCCTATCAAAACCTGAAATACTTCTTTTACATTTTTAACGCAAAAATTCCACAAAGAACGAGGATAAACCCAATCAAGGCCAGGTATTCCAATTAATGAAATCTCCATCAGAAGAAAAATAAATCCGAAAACTGCCAAAAAAATGAAAAAAGACGTCTCAAAAATCATTGCTTTTCCAAGAACCATCCCAAAAAAAGAAAGACCAATCTCAGAAAAAACCGCTCTAGATGTCAAAACCTGAAAAGCGATAAAAATGGAAATTAACGGCGTAATCATAATGCCGCTGAAAAGAAACGTACTGGGAATGGCAAAAATTGTATTTTCCACAGAATCTAAAACGAATTCCATTTTTCGGCCGCATTTCAGGTCGAAATAACATTCTTTGAGCCATTCCCAAAATCTGATGAGGTTATTTTTAAGAGTGTTAGTCTGTCCCACAATCTCAATCATCGCTCCAATATAAGTCAGGGAAAAAATGATAATAAATCCCCAATATTGCGACCATGCGATCATGGATTTTTCGGTACTCTTGTATAGGGCATCAACATAACGAATGCTGTAAAGCCATCCATACCCTTCTATACAAATATAAACAGAGGGCATTAACGCTATCCAAAAAACGATAGCCAGACAGATCCATATACAGATTCCCATGATTATGGTGGCAAAATAGGCATAAAGAGTTCCGAAAAAAGAATTCTCTGCATCGGGTTTCTCCAGTTTTATTTTTCCGTAACTATCCATCATAAGCAGAATAAATATGATGATGGATATA
>JAUCGD010000152.1 GCA_030377945.1 Desulfobacterales bacterium HSG17
AATTCAGGTGATATATTATTTCGGGAAAAAAAGCTGTCCAAAATGAAAAAAGCTGAAAAAAAAGATTTGAAAAAAAAATTCAGCTATATGTTTCAGGAAATGGCTCTTTTTGATTCAATGACGGTTTTTGAAAATATTGCTCTGCCTTTACAGGAAAAAAATTCTTTAAATCCTTTGGAAATTCAAGAACGTGTTTTAGATAAAATGCAGCAATTAGACCTGGATGATATTGAAAATAATTACCCTTCACAACTTTCAGGAGGGATGAAAAAGCGGGTTGCCCTGGCAAGGGCGCTTGTAACAGAACCGGAAATTATTCTTTTTGATGAGCCGACAACAGGGCTTGATCCAATTCGCAAAAATGCTGTTCACAGCATGATTTCTTCCTACCAGAAAAAATTTGGATTTACCGGGATTGTTGTCAGCCATGAAATACCGGATATATTTTATATTTCACACCGGCTTGCAATGATTGACGAAGGAAAAGTAATTTTTGAAGGAACTCCAGAGGAAATTCAGGCATCTAAAGAGCCGATCATACGCCAGTTTATCAGGGGAGTGGAATCTCGGCATGATGCTTTGACAGGCATGGCACCACAGGTTCAGGGCCAAAGGCGGTTTCTGGAAGAAATGGCTCGAATGCGCCGCCATCAGAGTGCATTTTCAATTGTTATTCTGACTGTTGAAAACCTTTATGAAATTAATAAAATGGCCGGATACGAAGCAGAACAGGCTGCTCTCAGCAATTTTTCAGATAATGTTAGAACAAATCTCCGTGTGACAGATATATGTTCCAGGCTGGGATTAAACAAGCTAATGCTTGTGCTTCCTCGAACCAACAAAGAAGGAGCTGAGCAGGTTTGTAAAAATATGGCAGATAAAATTAACCAGATGGGTCTTGTGGAAATTAAAGCCTTTCCCGGTTTCTGCTTTTCAGTAAGTGCTGGTATTGCAGAGGCTGAGCAGGATAAACCTATTGAACAACTTATTGTTGATGCTGAATCAAGTAAAAATGTATTTTATGAATTTAAGGTATGCTAGTATTAAGGTATGCTAATATTTCGGAGGAATTATGAAAAAAATATCCGTTGAAATTGCCGTTGGTATATTTGTTTTGATTGGCTTTGTCTGCATTGGATACTTAACTGTCAAGTATGGGAAAATGGAGATAGCCAATGATGATAACTATACTCTTTCAGCAAAGTTCCAATCGGTTTCAGGTCTGAAAACAGGAGCACAGGTTGAAATGGCAGGAGTTCAGATAGGCAAGGTGTCTTCCATCTCTCTTGATAAGGAACGGATGGTGGCTGATGTAAAAATGAAGATACGCAAGGATCTTGAATTGACGGATGATGTTATTGCTTCTGTTAAAACTTCCGGCTTAATAGGAGATAAATATATAAAAATATCCCAGGGAGGTTCTGAAGATATACTTGAAAATGGCGGAGAAATAACTGAAACCGAATCAGCCCTTGATATAGAAGACTTGATAAGTAAATATGTATTTGGCGGAGTTTGATCTTATTTATAACAAAGGAGAATAAAATGAAAAAGATTATTTATATAATGACAGCAGTATTTTTTTGCATGACAACTTTTGTATATGGAGTACAAAAAAAACCCCTTGACGAGCTTAAAGCTCCAATGGAGCAAGCTATTACAATTCTCAAGGACACCCAGTACAAAGATAAAAAAGAGATCCAGCGGGAAAAGATATGGGAACTTGTAAGCCAGGTCTTTGATTTCAAAGCTATTTCCATGAGAGCGCTGGCAAGAAACTGGAAGATTTTCAATGATAAGCAAAAAAAAGATTTTACCAAAGTCTTTACCGAACTTCTTAAAAATACCTATATAGATAAGATCCAGGGAGAATTTCATGATGAAGAAATAGTTTTTACAGGACAGGATATGGTGTCAGCTAAAAAAGCTCGTGTAAATACTAAAATAATCCGCGGGAAAGTTGAAATTCCAATGGATTACAGCATGAAACTTTCCAAGGTTAAAAAATGGATGGTATATGATGTTAATATTGAAGGGGTAAGCCTTGTTAAAAATTATCGAAATCAGTTTAAAGAAGTTTTGGCAAAAGACTCCCCTGACCAGCTAATTCAGCGTTTAAAAGAAAAAAATGAAAAGCATGAGAAAGATAGAAATCTTAAATAGGAGCAGACTTAGATTGAAAAAAAAACAGATTGTTATAATTTGTACTGTAATAATATTGGGATTTCTTTTTTATCCTGTACCTGGCTTTTCTGCTTCTGAAGAAGATGACGAATATGCAGAACTTATGGAAGAACTTGAAGATGAAGAAGATACAGCTCCAAGTATTCAGATTGCAGATCCTTTGTATTATTGGAACAAAGCAATATTTCATTTTAATGATAAGCTTTATTTCTGGGTAATGAAACCTGTGGCAACAGGTTATAAAACCATAACCCCTAATCCTGTTAGAAGCGGTATTAAGAATTTTTTTAATAACCTTGGAACACCTGTGAGAGTTGTAAATTGTCTTCTCCAGGGAAAAGCTGAAGCTGCGGGTACTGAACTTGGCAGATTTATGGTTAATACTACATTCGGTGTACTTGGATTTGGAGATCTTTCAGGGTATGAACCGGCTCTGAAGCAGCCTCCTGATGAAGATCTTGGCCAGACCCTGGGGGCATATGGTATTGGCAATGGCTTTTATATTGTATTGCCCTTTTTAGGGCCTTCAACCTTGAGAGATTCCATTGGAACCGTTGCTGACAGTTTTCTTTCTCCTGGCACCTATGTTGAACCAATGAGCGCATCTGTCGGAATCACTGCATTTGATAAGATCAACAGCCTGTCTTTCAGGCTGGGAGATTATGAAACCCTTAAGGAAGCGGCACTTGAACCTTATGAATCTCTCCGAAATGCATATATTCAGCATCGCAGCCAGAAAATAACAAAATAGTAGCCCAAAAATAGAATCAGTATAGATAAGACTAAGCTGTCTAAACCGGCTAATTTTCTTTGCTCGCTTTTTGGACTGTTTTAACTGCCCTTCGACAAGCTCAGGGCGCGGTTGGCTTACCGTTCCCTGAGCTTGTCGAAGGGAACAAAACCGGGCAAAAAATAATTGCGAAAAGTGACTTTTTTAAACGGCTTAAAATAAGACCAAATAAAACAAGACCAGGCAAAACCATATTTATGGAAAATATAACAAAAGAGATTTTTCAGGTAGGGGGCAGTGGTATAACCTCTTCAGAAGATGCAGCCATTTATCTAATTAATTTTAATGGACATGCAGCACTGGTAGATGCAGGGTGCGGATATTCTGTGGGCAAATTGTTAAAAAATATACGGGCCTGCGGTGTTAAACCTCCACAGGTTGAATATATGCTTACAACCCACTGCCATTTTGATCATACAGGCGGGGTTAATGAATTAAAAAAGCATTTTAAATTTAAAACAGCAGCCCATGAACTGGATGCGCCCTTTCTTGAATCAGGGGATAATGTTGTAACTGCTGCATCATGGTATGGTTCTGTTATTAAACCGTTTAATATAGATATAAAATTTTCTGGAGACAGGCAGACCATTGAACTGGGAAACAGGAAGATTGATGCCATCCACATTCCCGGACATTCTCCGGGTTCCCTGGCTTATCTGACGGAATCCGAAGGCAAAAGGGTCATCTTTGCCCAGGATGTTCACGGCCCCCTTGCAGATTCCCTTTTATCTGATGAAATAAGGTATAAACAGTCTCTTGAATTGCTTGCCGGGCTGGAAGCAGATATTTTATGTGAAGGGCATTATGGTATTTATAAAGGAAGACAGGAGATAAAGAAGTTTATTGAATCATTTATACAGTGACCAGTTATCAGTTATCAGTTAACAGTTAACAGTTAACAGTTAACAGTGACCACTGGTTACCGGTCATTGTCTCAACGCCAGCTTCACCTTTATTATACGTTCATGAAAATGTTCTTTTGTCTTTGTATTGGACAGCTTCATTAAATGCTTTGATGCTTCCACAGGAAATTCTCCCCGGTTATCCACCACCATTCTATACCAGACAGGCACTTCAAGTGTATATGAGTCTGAAAGGCTTACAGAATACTTTTTGGCAGCCTCCCTTATTTTTTCAATTAAGCCATTATCATTGCTGTTTTCATATAAATTCAAATCAGATAAAATTTGAGCTTTTATTTTCCGGTATTTTGATATAGGCCGAATCCAGAACATTATAATAATATAGCTGAGAGCACCGAGTACAAAGCTTATCCCCATACCAATAAGATACACAGGATCTAAAAAAAACATATTAACTCTCTTTATTTATTTACATTTTTTTCATAAAGTCTGAAAAGTTCATTTTCTTATAACTATCTGTATATATGTATTTAAGAACATTCAGCATATCTTCAGGAGACATGTATCCCGGTCTGTTTCCGATATTTTCCCCGGTTTCAGCAATAAACCATGTTGCAGGAAGCCCCCTTACATTATAATTCTGTGCAAGCTTTTTATTTTTGTCAGAATTAACTTTAATTGAAACAAAATTTTCGTTTATATATGATATGACAGATTCATCTTTAAAGGTTTTTTTATCCATTTCTTTACAATAGCGGCACCAGTCTGCATAAAAATTTATCAATACCTTTTTACTTTCACTTTTACCACGCGCCATTCCGTCTTCATAATTCTGCCAGTTTATCTTTTGGCTATTTTGAGTTGTTACTTTGGAAACTTTTTCATTGCTTACTTTTTCCAAAGCAGCCGCATTCAGGCATGTAAAGCTTAAACACGAAAAACTTAAACAGACTGTAAGGGTAAATAAACAAACACTAAATTTTATAATATTCATCATACATTCCTTTTTTTTATATTCTTGTTACTTTAAAATATCCGCAGGACCAGGTTTTAAACCTGTCCCTGCATGATTTGGTTTAATCTTTGTAAAAATTCAGTTGAGTTAATAAATTCCGTAACAGCAAGATCCGGAAGGATTTCTCCTGAAGACTTGAGAAAAATAATTGTGGGCAGACCCACAACACCATATTTTTTTTGTAATCTTTTTATAACAGGGGCATTTGCATCTGTGCTGTCAATTTTTATACAAATAAAATTTTTTGAGGCATTAATAACTTCAGGATGCGCAAAGGTTTCTTTATCAAGTTTTTTACATGCAGCACACCAGTCTGCTGAAAAATCAATCATTACAGGCATATCTTTAGTTTTTGCCAGTTCAAGCCCTGTTGTTTCATCTGTATGCCAGCTTATACCTGCCTTGCTTGGCAAAGTATTATTTTTGGAAGATATAATGGAATCCCCCAAAACAAACCGGGCTGAATATGCAATTCCAAGAGTAAGGCAGACAATAGCAATAGTTTTTATCAATCGGTCATACTTGCCGGATTCAGGTGCCAGTTGTTCCAGTCCGCCTGAAAACACACTGATTCCAATAAGAAATGTTCCAAAGCACAGAAAAAAAATAGGGTCAGATAAAAGCGGTTTTATATACCAGAGAGACATGGCAAGCATTAGCAGACCGAATAAATTTTTGAGCCTTACCATCCACATCCCTGATTTTGGTAAAGAAGAGGCTGCCCCTGAAAATGTGCCTATGAGCAAAAATAATATGCCCATCCCCAGGGCAAAACTCCACATAATAAAAAAGCCCTGAAGCTTGCTGCCAATAGCAGCAATATATATCAAAAGCCCTACCAGCATAGGCCCGACACAAGGTCCTACAACTGCACCGGCAGCAGCACCTGTAAGAAAAACCCCAATCCTTCCTTTGCCTGTGTATCTGCTCAATGCTGATGAAAGTTTTGAAGGCATTTGAATATGAAAAATATCAAACATGCCTATGGCAAGGATTAGAAAAATACCAGCTACAATAATACGAATAGCAGGATGGTCAGTATATGCTCCGAACAGGCTCCCTGTCCAGGCTGCTGCAACACCAAATCCTGCATAGGTAAGCGACATGCCCAGCACATAAAAAAGGGAAAGCACAAAGCCCTGAAAAACACTGCCTGAATTAGTGGCTCCGATTACACTGACAGTAACAGGAATCATAGGATATACACAAGGAGTCAGGCTGGCCAGAAAACCCCATAAAAATGCAGCAGCCAGTACCCCGGCAATACCAAATCGTGCGGCAGCTCTCTGGTAAGGATTATCTTCACTGATATTTTTAGACATATCTGCTTTTGCCGGACTTAAATCATTTTCAGGGCCAGAAGCAGATACAGGCTCAATAGTGTAATTTAAATTGATGCTCTTTTTTTCAGGAAAAAAACATCTGGTTTCAGAACAGCCCTGAAAACCTATATTAAGCAAAAAGGAGCCTTTACCAGGTTTGGCTGCCATACCGACTTTTACAGGCAGTTCAAATACAGCGTTGCCTTGATAAAATTTTTCAATTGTACCGTCAGGTTCTTTTTTTGTAATACTCAACGGTGCTTTAACAGTTCCAAATTCAAGTCCCAGAACATTTTCAGGAATAACAGCGGCTGAATCTGCATATATTTTATATCCAGGATCAATTGAGAAGACCACCCTGACAGTGCCTGTCCTGCCATAGCCGATAATTTCAGGATCTATTAAAGCTTTAACAGAAAATGGATTAGCAGTTGTTTTTTCAACAGGAGTATCCTGAAACAAAGAATTTGTCTGTGCCTGAACACAATAAGCAGTTCCTGAAAAAATCAGACAAAATAAAAAAATATATAAAAGTCTTTTAATAATAAACACAATTCTTTTCCGTTAATAAAGTTTACCTGCTCAATTCCTTGCCGCGATTTGCAGCAGCAACGACTGCTTCTATAATGTGCTGCTTAACATCATTATTGTCAAGTACATTGACTGCTGCTTCAGTTGTTCCGCCCGGAGAGGTTACTTTTCTGCGAAGCTCCTCAGGAGTTTCATTTTTTGCCATCATGAGTTTAACAGCACCGTCAACAGTTGCTATTGAAAACTCTGCTGCATTTTCAGGCTCAAGTCCGGCTTCAATTCCCCCTTTTATCATAGCTTCAATCAGGTAAAAAACATATGCAGGACCTGAACCAGATACAGCAGTAACAGCATTCAGCAGTTCTTCTTTAATATTAATTACTTTTCCCATAGATTCAAGGATTGTTTCTGCTGTATCTGCATCTTCAGGAGAAGTGTTTTTGTTAAGACTCATTCCTGATATACCTGCAAGAACAAGTGCCGGGGTATTTGGCATTACCCTTATTACAGGCAGTTTTTTCCGAGATATATCATCAAGGGGTTTGTAAAGAATATCTTCAATTTTTTTTATGGGAATTCCGGCTGCAATGGAAATAATAAGCTTTCTGTCCTGTATTTTATACTCTGTTTTTTCTGTAATTTCAGTAAGCAGCTGCGCCATCTGCTGCGGCTTGACTGCAAGTATAATAATATCAGAGTTTGAAAATATTTCAAAATTACCCGGTATAACTGAAACTCCATAGGTTTTGTTCATAAAGTCAAGGCGGTCTTTATTTATA
>JAUCGD010000153.1 GCA_030377945.1 Desulfobacterales bacterium HSG17
AAAGAGAGATCCTTCCAACTGGATTTTGCATGCCTGACAAGAATGATATTTTTCATATTGAATATACACCTTTGAGGATTTTAAAAAGGATATAATATAAATATATTTAAGTAGTGGGTGTCTGAAAAAGCTGGCGGTTTTTAGTCAACAACTACGTAGGAGTTCAAAATGCATGGATTTGCAAATAATTTTCTGGGAAACGCTCCTGACTGGTACAAAAAAGTATTAATAGGTTTTCTGATCTTAAATCCCATTCTCATGTTTACTGTGGGAACTTTTGTTACTGGATGGATAATCATTATTGAATTTATTTTTACCCTTGCCATGGCACTTAAATGTTACCCTTTGCCAGCATCCGGCTTGATAGCCATTGAATGTGTTGTCATGGGCATGACATCGCCTGAGTCAGTTTATCATGAAACAGTTGCAAATTTTCCTGTAATCATGCTGCTGATGTTCATGGTGGCAGGAATCTATTTTATGCAGGAACTGCTGCTGTTTATCTTCTCCAAACTTCTTGTATCAGTAAGGTCCAAAGTTGCTCTTTCATTGATCTTCTGTTTTATGGGTGCTTTTTTATCAGCTTTTCTTGATGCATTGACTGTTACTGCTGTTTTGATTACTGTGGCCGTGGGATTTTATGGTATCTACCATAAATTTGTTTCAACCCATAAAACTCATAGAATTGCAGATGATGGAGGGATTGAAGACAATAAGTATAAAGAGGATCTTGAACGATTCAGGACTTTTTTAAGAAATTTGTTGATGCACGGCGCAGTCGGAACCGCTCTTGGTGGTGCAACAACTCTTGTAGGAGAACCTCAGAACTTGATTATTGGTGCTAAACTTCATTGGCATTTTGCCGAGTTTTTTCTTCAGTGTGCTCCTGTGTCAGTTCCTGTATTGATTGTAGGTCTGTCAACATGTGTACTTTTGGAAACCTCTAAAAAATTTGGATATGGGGCACAAATACCAGAATCTGTCCGCACTATTTTAAAAGATCATGTGGATAAAGAAAATGCACAAAGAAGTGAGAATGCAAAAAAAAGGTTAATAGTTCAGGCTGTTGTGGGACTTGTCTTGATTCTATCTCTGGCATTACATCTTGCAGAAGTCGGCGTTATAGGTTTGATGGTTATTGTTCTTTTAACAGCTTTCAACGGTATTGTTGAAGAACATCAGATTGGTCATGCATTTGAAGAAGCTTTGCCTTTTACTGCACTTCTTGTTGTATTCTTTTCCATTGTTGCCGTTATCCATGATCAGCATTTGTTTAAACCTGTTATTAACTATGTTTTAAGCCTGCAAGGAAGCACACAGCTTTCAGCATATTATATCGCCAATGGAGTGCTTTCAGCCATCAGTGATAATGTGTTTGTTGCTACAGTATATATTAATGAAACAGCATCTCATTTTAAAGATATCATTCCTTTTCTAGGGCAACATGGAGCTGATTTGCACCCCACATCAGAACAGCTTTCACATATTGAGCAATACGGCAAGCTTGCTGTGGCTATAAACATGGGAACCAATATCCCTTCAGTTGCTACTCCTAACGGGCAGGCTGCTTTTTTATTTCTTTTAACTTCTGCAATCGCACCTTTAATCAGGCTCTCTTATATGGAGATGGTTAAACTTGCTCTCCCCTATACCATTACTATGAGTATTACAGGCCTCCTGGCTGTTATGTATTTGTTATAAAATCAATATTTATAAAATTTATTAAAAAAGCTCGCATTATGCGAGCTTTTTTAGTTTTTTAGCAACCTGTCTGAATATTTTTCATGAAATATTCTGTCGAATAATTCAATTTCTTACCTGTCTGTCAAGTTGAATCTTCTTTCTGACAATTTATTTGTTTTGAACTACAATGTATAGTACTGTGGTTTTTATGAAAAGCAAAATATCTCTTTTTGTAGCAATACTCTTTTGTTTTTATTGCAGCTTAGTGACAAAAGAGTCATGTTCCAGTACTGATGAAGATAATCTGCGTATTGGAATTGAGCTTTTTGAATCTGGTCAGTTTCAACACTCCTATATAAAACTGTTAGAAGCCTTTGATAACAATCCTGGAAATACTAAGTTAAATTTTTATCTTGGCAGAGCTGCCTTTGAGATTGGGAATTATGAAATGGCAGTCATGTCCTTTGAAAGGATTTTAATCACATCCCCAGATGAACATAGAGTAAAGTTAGAAATTGCCAGAGCATTTCAACGGTTGGGAGCAAATGATATCGCCCGCCAGTATTGCACTGAGGTTCTCTCTGCAGAACCACCTGAAGCAGTAAAAAAGAATATTAAAAAATTTTTGATTTATATTGATAAAACAGAACAAAAGCACTTTTTGAATGGCCAGTTTATTGTGGGAGTTGACTGGAATAATAATATTTGGGCTTCCCCATCTGTCAAGGTCATAGAAACTGTTATTGGAGATGTAAACTTAACAGGGGCTTCATCAAGTAAAACTCAAGACTGGATCTATAACAGTACTCTGTGGGTTGATCATACATATCCCTTTCACTATTCAAACTATTTCTGGAAAACCCATGGCACTTTTTATAAAGCAATTTATGATGAAACCACCGCGCTTAATATTCGCTATCTTGGTGGAGACACAGGTCCCGCATTTAGATCTGGCAACAATACCTTTGGTTTCAGATTATTATTAAATCAGATTGAACTTGGGAACACTGAATATCTTAAGGGTGTTGGCGTGAAAGCCAAATGGGATCGAATCATTAGCCCAAATCTTGTTACCAATGCTGCTTTAAAATATGAAACAAAAGATTTTCCCGGCAATTCTGATATGGATTCAGAGAACAAATCTCTATTACTGGGCCTGCATTTTTTATTAGGGAAAAGTATGTGTCATTTTGGTCTCAAGTCAGAAAAGGAGAATGCTTTTGACGATGAGTTCAGTTATACTCGATATGGCTCAAATTTATCCCTTACTTACAATTTACCATTTCACTTTACAGGTTCGTCCAGTTATAACTATCAATATTCACATTATGATAAAGCAGCAGCTCTTTTCACAAAAAAACGTCAGGACCATCTGCATTCAGCTGGATTGAGTCTGGAAAAAAAAATGTGGACATCTTTATTAAACCCAGACCATAGTGTCTCCTGTAGATTAACGTATCAGCATACATGGTCTTATTCCAATATTGAGCTCTATGAATATACGAAAGATTTTATTCAGTTGTTTTTCATTTATAATTTTTAGAAAAGGTGTGAAATGAAATTAATTCAAATATTATTCCAGTTACCTGTAATAATCTGTTTTGGATTTGTTTTATTCATATTACCTCCGGCTTTTGCTATTCAAACAGAACCCGTGGGAAAAGTGGTTGCTATCCGCAACAACGTGACAGCTACAGGGTCTGATTCTATTTGTAGAAAACTTGTTTTAAAATCATCTGTTTTTTTACAGGATACGATTAAAACAAATCAGGGACGGGTTCAGATGATGTTCAAAGATAAGACCATTATCACTCTTGGCCGCAACTCTGAAATGAAAATTACTAAGTATTTATGGGAGCCTGACAATTCTGACTCAACCATGGTAACTGAAATTAATGAAGGCAGTTTCAGAATTATGGGAGGTGCCATAACCCGTATTGCACCAGACAATTTTAAGACCAATACTCCATCTGGAACAATAGGTATCCGTGGTTCCATGTATGCCGGCTTACTCAAGGGGACTATGTTATCTGTTGTCTTTCAAGGAGGGAAAGGTGTTTATGTTAGAAATAAAGCCGGGATGGTTAATATTACACGTCCAGGATTTGCCACCAAGGTAAAAAGTTTAGCCGATCCACCAGAAATGCCGGCTAAACTTACTCAGGAAGATTTAATCAAGCTTGAAAATACTCTTGCATTAGCACCAGAGGAAGAATCCATAAAAATACTTACCAGCTCTGAGGCTATTGAGCCTTCTCCTTTAGAACCGGGCGTCACTGAAAATAAATCTCAGCCGGATAGTGTGATTGAGGCAACAGAGCCGACAGGCGATCAATCCGGCAATCAAACTGTAGCAACTGATACTTTCGAGCCTGATGCTTTAAGCACTGATCCTGTGCCAGCTGAACCTCTGCCAGCTGATCCTGTTTTACTTGATGTCTCTGGTCCTGATTTTTTATCAGATACCTCATCTGTTATAAATGATGCTGTTGTAACTTCGGTTCAAACAGACCTAAGCTCAACAATATCCCCGACCGGTACCCAGCAGACTATTCTTTTTATGTTGCTTGAGCTTGGTTTCACTGGAACAGAATCAACCAGTATTCCATCTACCGGGATATGGTCTTATTCAGGAAAAATGAACAATACCATAGTAAATGAAACTCCAGAGAATATGAAATTTATTGTAAACTGGGATAACCAGCGGATTATGGCACTTGAAGATTTTTCTACTGATCACAATCATATCAACAGCGGATTTGCTTTTGGAGATGTCAATGCATCAGGCAGCATTTCAAATCTGACAATTTTAGGGTCGGACAGTCATTCTGATGCTGGAGCTGTAATGGCTTTAACTGGCTCTGAAACATTCGGCAGTTTTTATGGCACAGGTCAGGAAGGACTTGGTCTGGCCATGGAGGGATATGACTATAATATTCAAAATCAGACTGACAGCACATTCTGGTCTGATATTGCAGCCGCAACGGTAAATAATAAAACAACGAATCCCTATTCTGGAACTGAAACCTGGAACGGGTTTTATGTTGGTATTGCAGAGAATATGGCTTCTCCCAATACAAACAGGCGTGCTTTTTTAAATAATAGTTCAAGTGAATATACTTTATCCATAAATAAAGACACTGGTATATTTTCAGGCACGATGTCTGCTGGGATTGATTTTTATGATGCTGAAAGCGACAGCCGGATAGACGGGTTAACTGTAGGAGGGGGTAGCACAACTTCAGCATATATTACAGATCAACTTTTTGCAGCTTCCCTTAGTGGTGCAAATGTTATTACCATCGACTCTTCTTCCACAGGAGGGCTTAAAACATATGGTAATTTCATGGTAACCTCTAACAAAACAGCACTCTCAAATCATACAACCTGGGGATACTGGGAAGTGGCATATACTGAGCCAGGTGGCACAGAAGATTATCATATTCATGTTCCTGGATCCAGATGGATTGCAGGAAAACAGACTCTTTCCACTGTTATCAGTAACTTGATATCCACCAGTTTCAGTGGAACCTATACCGGTGGTGCACAGGGAGTCATGTTTGACAACTCAAGCCAGATGATGGAGATGTCAAATGGAACAACCAATCTGACTATTGATTTTGCATCGACTGCATCTCAACCTGTATCAGGGAGCATATCCTTTGATCAAATTACACTTCCTGTGACAAGTACAACCGGAGATCTCACTTCGTCAGGGTTTCAGGCAACGATTTCCAGTGCAACACAAAGTAATGTTAATGGGACTTTTTATGGAACTGGAGCTGAAGGAGTAGGAGGTAATTTTGCAGCTGCAATGGCTGATGGCAAGCAGTACCATGGTATATTTGCAGGAGATCGTTAAGTTTGACTTATTTTTTGATTAACACCTTTGGATAATTATATGAAACGTTTTTTCAATCTACCTTCTTTTTTTTTAGGCTGTACACTGGTCATTATTTCATGTATCGGTTTTTACAGTTTTGGCAACCAGAAGCCGGCTCTCTTAGATGCTTTAGATAATAAAATAATGGATATAATGTTCAAAATAAGAGGCCCTGTACCTGACACTGGCAAAGTGGTTATAGTGGATATTGATGAAAAAAGCTTAAAAGAGCTGGGTCAATGGCCATGGTCAAGGAATATTCTTGCCGACATCACAAACAATCTTAATAAGAATGGAGCACTGGCCATTGGATTTGATATTGTATTTGCAGAAAAAGACAGGTCATCACCTTTATATTATTTTAAAAACCTGGATGATGCAGTTGTCAGACAGATACCTGAACACATTTTGTCACAATTATTAACAGATAAATCTCTGGATAATGATTCTCTTTTTGGAGAAGCCCTTTCCATGGGGCCCACTATCCTGGGATATGCCTTTTTGCTCAAAGAAGACGGCCTTAAGTCATATGAGGAGCTTCCTTTTCCGTCCAGTATGTTAAGAATCAAACCAGATAAGATTAATTTTAAAGACCTTTCTCTTATTCCTGCATACCGTGCAGTGATAAATCATGCTTCTGTATCCATGGCTGAAAGTGAAGGATTTTTTAACGTATTTACCGATGATACAGGTACAACCAGACAGGTTCCTTTAATGATGATAATGGATAATATTCCTTACCCGTCTCTTGCTATGGAAACCTTTAGGGTGGGTATGAAAATTCCTTTAATTACGATTCAGGCTTCAAGTAAAATAAAAACTCCCAAAACAGCTATCCTGGGGATTCATATCAAAGATAGGTTTATACCCACGGACAGTTTTGGTCAGATTTTTGTAAACTACCGGGGGCCGGTAAATACATTCAGATATATTTCTGCCGTGGATGTATTAAACAATCCACTGTTACCTGCTTTAAAAGACAAATTTGTTTTAATCGGATCTTCTTCTACCGGGTTGTTTGATTTAAAAACAACTCCATTTTCAAGTGCTGTTCCTGGAATTGAAATCAATGCCAATATTGTTGACAATCTGATAAATGCTGATCCATTTACATATGATATTTTTACAGAGATTGGTTTGACTTATACCTTGATCATTGCAGGAGGTCTTCTTCTGTCTTTAATCCTCTCTATCATGGGACCACTGGCTGGCAGTTTTGGTGCAATTGCTTTTTTTTCAGGTTCTTTAATCTGGAATTACTATTATTTTTTCCTGAATAACCAGCATGTAGGATTTACATATCCATTAATAACTTGTGCAGGCATATTATTGATTATTAGTATTTTCAGCGCCTTCAGGGAAAGAAAAACAAAAAAGTTTATTCAGAAAGCGTTTTCCCATTATGTTGCCCCGGATGTAGTCTCGCAGCTTATCAAAAATCCAGATACACTCTCTTTGAAGGGAGAGGAAAATGAATTAACTGTCATGTTCCTCGATATCAGAGGGTTCACATCGATTTCTGAAAAAATGAGTTCTCTTGAACTTGGAAATTTCATGAACGATTTTTTGACACGTATGAGTCGCATTATCATGAAAAACAGTGGAACAGTTGATAAATTCATTGGGGATGCGATTATGGCTTTCTGGGGTGCTCCCAGAGAAGATTTGAACCATGCCATTAAAGCTGTCAACACAGCGCTGCTTCTCAAATCAGAGTTAGTCCATCTGCATAATAGTTATAAAGAACAAAATCTGCCTGAAATATCTGTGGGAATCGGGATTAATTCAGGTATGGTAAGTGTTGGAAATTTTGGCAGCGATGACCGTTTTGATTATACAGTCATGGGAGATAATGTAAACCTTGCCTCCAGGCTTGAGGGTGCAAATAAAAATTATG
>JAUCGD010000154.1 GCA_030377945.1 Desulfobacterales bacterium HSG17
TCAGAATGACTATTCTTGCACTGACAGTAGGCTGTTAATCTGGTTCAAAGTGGAATTCACCAAAGTTTAGTTGTATTTTTTTTTTTTAATTTCACGGCGCCCACCAAGATCTACATCCTAGCGTTCGTCGGCAGCGTCAGATGTGTATATGAGACAGGCTTAAAGAAACTGGAAAAAAGGCATAGATACCCTCACAGGATTCGTCCCCAGGGCGCACTCCTGTGCATGGAAATCGGTACTGGACATGTAAAAGCAATGGTGGGAGGCCGTGATTTTACCATAAGCCAGTTTAACCGTGCAGCCCAGTCAAGACGGCAGCCAGGCTCAGCATTTAAACCCATTATTTACGCAGCAGCCCTGGACAAGGGTTATACCCCTGCCACACTTTTATATGATACCCCTGTATCATACCCTGATAACGGCAAAATGTGGCGGCCGGGCAATTATGACAATAAATACTACGGTCCTTTGCTTCTGCGAAAAGCTTTAGCAAAATCCAGGAATATTCCGGCAGTAAAGGTATTAAAAAAAATAGGCGTGGATTATGCAATAAATTATGCCCGGAAACTGGGAATTGATTCAAAAATGGACAGGGGGCTGGCCCTGGCTCTTGGTGCTTCAGGTGTATCCCTGCTTGAACTTGTTAATGCCTATTCGGTTTTTGCAAACCAGGGAATGCTTATTAAGCCGGTATTTATAACAAAAATAATAGACCGTTCAGGCAAAGAAATTTATACACATAAACCAGAAACAATTCAGGCAATAGAACAAAGCACAGCATATCTCATGACAAACCTTCTCCAGAGCGTAGTCCAAAACGGAACAGGGTATAAAGTCAAGGCCCTGGGACGGCCCACAGCAGGGAAAACCGGCACAACCAATGATTTCAGGGATGCCTGGTTCATAGGTTACACACCTGAATATATCACAGGAACCTGGGTAGGATTTGACATAGAAAGACCCCTGGGAAAATCCGAAACCGGCTCAAAAGCAGCCAGCCCCATCTGGCTGGGTTTTATGAAAAAAATCCTTGAATATTCCCCGATTCAAAAGTTTAGTGTCCCGGACAAAGGCATTGTATATGCCAGCATTGACACAGCCACAGGACTGCTCCCCATTCCTGAATCCTCAAATATAATCCATGAATGCTTTAAAGACGGAACCGAACCCAGAAGATATACCCCAAGACCGGTTGTGGTTATCTCGGAACCAGAAGACTTTTTTAAGAGCGGGTTGTAGATTTATTTTTTAATCAGATACCATTGCTCCTTTTAAGTAGGATATTCCTACTCCAAAATACATTTTACTGCCAATTGACTTTTTTGAGATTTTATAAAATATATATGTATTCAATTTTACTATTGTTTTCCCTGAAAAGAAAAGGACATTGATGAGATTCTTTAATACTGCCGGGCCGGTTAATTGTGAAGATCATTACTGCCTGCCTCCTTTGGAAAGATTTGATATTAAATCAATACTTAATCTGATCGAACAAAAAAAATATTTTGTCCTTCATGCTCCCCGGCACACAGGAAAAACAACATATCTCAAAGCTCTGGCAGATTATCTTAATAAACAAAAAAAATTCAAAGCCTTATATTTTAAAGTTGAAAAAGCACATACAGCAAGAAATGATATTGACAGGGGAATGAGGGCAATTCTTGGTGAGATGGTTTCACGGGCAAGAAGGGTTTTAAATGATACTTTTTTAAATGACATCTGGCTTAATATCCTGGAAAAATGGGGGGGTGACAGTGCATTAAACGAAGCTCTTACACGATGGTCGGAGTTCAGTCGCAAGCCCCTTGTTTTACTTATAGATGAAATGGATTCCCTGAGCGGAGATACCCTGATTTCCCTGCTGCGCCAGCTTCGTTCAGGCTATGATACCAGGCCAAATCAGTTTCCCCAGAGCATTATCCTTTGCGGTGTAGGCGATGTCCGGTCTTACAGGATTCAATCAGGCCGTGAACATAAAATTATTACCGGGGGAAATGCATTTAATATAAAAGCTGAATCCTTCAGGGTAAAGGATTTTACACAAAGAGAATTAGCAAGGCTATGGTACTGCCATACAGAGGAGACAGGGCAATATTTTGCTGACGGAACATTGGAAACAGCCTGGGAGCTTTCAAAAGGCCAGCCCTGGCTGGTTAATGCCCTGGGTTATGAAGTCTGCTTTAATATGGAAAAAAACATGGACAGGTCTGTTTCCATAACACCTGATTTGGTTAGAAAGGCCGGGGAAAACCTTATTCAGCGAAGAGATACTCATATTGAACAGCTTGCTGAAAAACTTGCAGATCCAAGGGTTCAAAGAGTAATAGAACCCCTTCTTGCAGGACATGATGAACCTGCTAACATAGCTCTTGAGGATCTTAATTATGCGGCAGATCTCGGATTTATAAAAAAAGACTGCGGAATAAGAATAGCCAACCAGCTTTACAGGGAAATTATCCCAAGGGAACTTACTTACAGCACTCAGCTAACCATAAATCAGGATTCAAAAGAATTTATCACAAGAGACGGGCTGTTAAACGTAAAAAAAATACTTTCTGTGTTTCAAAACTATTATTGCAGGTATTCAAGAGACTGGATAAAAAATTTCCAGTACAAAGATGCTGCTCCTTTTCTGCTTGCCCAGGCATTTATGACCAGGATTATCAACAGCGGAGGAAGGATACAAAGAGAATACGGCCTGGGAATGAGAAAAACCGACCTTCTTATTGTATGGCTCAATAACGGAAAAATTCAGGAAGTGGTAATTGAACTGAAAGAACTTAAAGGCCCCCTTGAAACAATTGTAAAACAGGGACTGAATGAAACCTGGGCATATATGAAAAAAACCGGGGCTTCCGAAGGCCATCTTTTAATATTTGACAGAAGCCAAAAGCCCTGTAAAGAAAAAATATTCTGCCATCAGAGACGCTTTAAACAAGGGATGATAATGGTCTGGGGGATGTGATCTTCTTGAGGCAATTTCTTTAGGATTGAATATTTAAATTGTTCTTAACCCTACAACGACACTTAGGCCCTGAAAGGGCAAATTAATACAGCCCAGGACAACGGCCTGGGATTAGCCCTTATTTTTCTTTGCCCGTATGACCCTGAGACTGCCTGAACTATTAAGAAAATCCAGATCAAACTCTTTTTCCTGGCCGAAATTTCTGCAAAAATCTATTAGAGAGTGCATATGCCCCAGCCCTTTTATTGCTTTTTCATTTTGAAGCAGATCAAAGGACGGTTCAAGCAATGGCCTGGGCAAAAATACAATGCACTTTGATCTTGCACGGGTTATGGAAACATTGAGCCGGTTTAAACTGTAAATAAATTCCGCTTCTGCCAGGGCTGTTTCAGCATCGCTTACTCCATAGCTTACAATAACATTTTCGCATTGCTGGCCCTGCATTTTATCAACAGTATCCACAAAAGGGGATGTATGCCATTTACGTTTTTTTGCTAATGCCTTTCTTATGGCTCTTATCTGAACCCTGTGCGGGCTTACTATAAACAGCCCTTTTTGCCAAAAGTCTTTATCTCCGGCTTCATTATCTGGAAAGATGGATTTCATGCCGGGCCGGATGAGATTTTTTCTCAGGTTTTCAGACAGCATGGCAACAAGCTCTGCTTCCACAGGGTTTTCCACTGCTGCCTGAATATCTTCTAAAATTGCAACTGCAAGGGGCCACTGGGGATCAAGAAGCCAGTTGCAGAGGTCTGTTGCTGGAGATTTAGATTTTTTATTCCTTGATTTTAATACTGGTTTTAATGAGATTTTTTGTTTTTTAATCTCTGGATTCACAGGCTTATACCCTTTTCCGTAAAGAGTCATGGCTGGAAATGCCGACAGGGTGGCATTCATGCGCCAGTTTTCTTTTAACTGGAATGTAAAGGGTTTGTCTTCCGAATCCCTGGCACGGAGATAGGCAAACACAGATTCATGAAGCCCCGGCAGTCCGTCTTCAGGTTCTGGATATTTTCCCTGGACTATGGGAGGAAGCTGCAAATCATCTCCTGCCAGAATAAGAGTTCCTCCTTTGGCCAGGGGTTTCATGCCCAGGGCAAGTTCTCCGAATTTCATCTGCGAGGCTTCGTCAACAATGAGGATTGGGAATTGATTGTCAACACCTGCTTTATTAAAACTGTAAACAGTACCTCCAACAATAAGAATATCTTCTCCCATTTCAAAATGAAGAAGGTTTTCTCCCAAGGTTTCCAGGTTTTCGCCCCTTGGTGTTGAAGTGTATTTGAGCTTGTAAAGAGGCATACCTTTTGCAAGACTAAAAGCTCTGGCATTTTCGCGTATTTCTTCAAGAAGGTTTTCTATGGCTGCATGGGTAAAAGCTGTTATTGCAATTTTCATTTGCCTGTTTTCTTGTTTTCTTGTCCTGGCAAGACAGAGAACAGCCTTTGCAAGAAAATGAGTTTTCCCGGTTCCCGGAGGCCCCCATATCAAGGTAAGGCATTTTTCCATGCACTGGCTGAATGCAAAGCTCTGGCTTTTGGTAAAACCTGCAAATTTTTCTGCAATATCTATGGCAGCTTTACCTGATTTTTTCTTTTTTGCTGCAAATCCGCATGGGTCTTGCACCAGAGACAGGAAATCATTATGAGGACGGATGTCCAGTTCTCCTAACCTGTTAATCATTTTTCCTGAAGTAAAATCCGTAAACCGCTGATGGAGAACAGCTTCATCCTTTTTTTCAAATGGCTTATGATCTTTATTGCTTCTTATTTTAAGAGAAAAATGTTTTATCAGACCTGAGTTTTCATCAGCTTCCAGTGCAGAAATACCTGCAAGCCTTACATCTCCTTTTGGTCCATACATTTTATCCCTGTATCTGAAGTCGTCATAACTCATCTGTGCCCGTTCCCCGGTCTGTCCGTCAGGCACAAGCAGGTAATTCAAAAATCCCCCTGTATCATCTATAAGCCCTGAATCAATATCTGAAAGAGCTTTCCACCTGTTTCCTCCTTCAAGTCTTAATGGCAGGCTTGCTGCATCTCTCACCCTTTCAGGCCAGGGAGCAGTCCTGGCTTCTCTCATGTTCACAGCTCCCATAAAAGACTCGTATCTGAGAATAAAAGCCAG
The DNA here is from genome assembly GCA_030377945.1 of Desulfobacterales bacterium HSG17. The sequence continues at coordinate 5,093 of JAUCGD010000154.1, forward strand.
GCGGGACAGCTCATTATTCTGAAAATCAAGAATACCTGGAAAAAAGAATTTTGCAGGCCATGCAAACAGCTTATCCTTAACCTTGTCCCTTAAGCCGTCAACAATTGTATGGGCTGCAATAAGCCTTTTCCTGATTTCATCATTAATCCATTTAAGTTGTTCAAGCTGGTCAACCTGTTCATCATCTTTTTTTGTCCATACATTAAAGATTGCATCGCTTTTTAATGTATTGCTCAGATCAAACCAGAAAAGATTGCGGGGCGTAAATTTATATTTAAAAGTTGGAGACGGAAGCATTTCAAGCACTTCAGGCAGGCGGAGTGATACAGGTATAGGCATGGCAAGAAGGTCGCGGATCACACGGGTTAAAACTATAACAGGAAAAGGGACTTCCTGGGCAGGATGTTCATCTTCATCAGCTAAAGCAGGGTCCTGAAAATAGAAAAGCATTTGCAGGGCCATGGGAGCCAGGCCAGCATCTTTAGCAGATTCCTGAAGAAAGCGGTTAAAAAGATCAAGTTCATAGCTGTCAAAAACATATGCCTGCATGGACTGCTGCTCTTTCCATGGGAGATTCCTGTTATACTTATCAAGAACCTTGAGTTCTTCAAACAGGCTTTCAAGAAATTCAAATTGAATCTCAGCACAGTCATCAGGTGTTTTGGCAACAAATATCTCCTCCCGGCTTCCATTACCATATACTATTTTCCCCTTGAGCCTGCGAAATCCCAGCGTATAAATCCGGCCTGAAACTGGGTCTTCCTGGAGTGTGATAACAATGCTGACATTTTCGTAAACAGGAAGCCCTAATGTTGATCCTCCGTGGGCAATAACCTTTCCATTCTGTAATGCCCTGACTGAATTTAAAAGCCGGTCTTTTCTTCCCCTGAGTGACCCGCACACATCCAGGAGTTTATCAGCAGATTTCTGTTCCAGCAATGTTTTTAAATCATCAACACTATTAACAGGGTCTTTTCCCTTAATCAAAGGCTGGCGAAGGTATCTTCGTCCTCCGACCGTAAGATTGGGAACCAGGGAAACGCAGTTTGTGTTTTCCGCTTCTGTCCGGCAGGATTGATAAAATTCGCACCATTCGCATCTGTAAAACAGATGCCAGGGAATTTCCTGGGCCGGGAGTTTTAAAATATCATTAAGCTTATGGCTGAGAAACTGCTCCACAGCCCCGGTGCTGAAACGCAGCTCAAACCATTCAGGTATTTTCTGCTCATAAAGCCAGACACCACCCATATCCAGGTCAAGGGACAGGTTTAAATCCTGCTCTTTAATAATTTCCCTGAGTATAAGAGCATATAATGTAACCTGGATGCGATGACTTGCCTTAAGGGCCTTGCTTGCTTTAATGTCAATAATACGAAGACAGAGTTTGTTATCACTATCCATGACCAGTTGGATAAGGTCAGGACGGCAGGGAGGAAAAACACATAATTTTTTATCCAGGCCGTAGCGCTCATAAAAGCTTTTGGGAACCTGCAAGGTGGGTTGATAAACTGCTTCATTGAGTTTCAGGTTTTTTAATACCTTTAAGGAGTTTTTTATACTATGGGCTCGTTCATAAAGCTCTCCTTTTCCAGGAGCAATCTTTGCTTTTTTCTTGAGAATTTGTTTAATAACATTTTGTTCCCATGAATATCCCCCTTCTAAAATAGCGGCTGTCACAGGGCTGGTATCCCATTCAATTTCCGGGATACCCTCAGAGTCCCTGCTGTCTGAGGGTGTGGAATGATAACGAAGATAACGCTCACATTCATGATAAAAATAGCGGGCAATGCGTGAAGGGCTTAAATTAAAAGACTGCATAATAATCCTTGTCTTCTTGTTTTTTTTACCACGAATAACACTAATTACACGAATATATATAGTTTTTTATTCGTGTTATTCGTGTTATTCGTGTTATTCGTGTTATTCGTGTTATTCGTGGTTTAATTCTTTATCGGTTTTCCATTACCTTATTTCCCGTTACCTGAGCATCCGTTCCTGGCAGCCAGAACAATTTTTGCACAGGCCAGGGCATCAGACAGGGCATCATGATGATTTAAAGGAATTCCAAGATAATCGCATACATTATTAAGTTTTGCAGGATGCAGTCCCCATTTTTGCCTTGCCATGACAACAGTGCATTTAAAAGGAATATCCGGGGGAGTTAAGCATGCGTTATTGCAGCAGGCATTAAGAACACCTTTGTCAAAAGGGGCATTATGGGCTGCAATAAAATCAGCCCCGTCAAGAATCGGCTCAAGATCAGGCCATAAATCACCAAACACAGGCTTGTCAGCAACCA
>JAUCGD010000155.1 GCA_030377945.1 Desulfobacterales bacterium HSG17
CTTTTAATATTTTCAAGAATACCAAGCCCGCTTTTCCCGGAAATCATCAGGCTGAGGACAATTACGTCAAAAGAATCCGATGATATCATCTTAAAAGCTGCTTCAGAAGATACAGCAGTAAAAACATCCATGTCTCTATATAGCATTTCTTCAGTCAGTAAATCAACAAAATCCTGCTCATCATCAATTACTAATACTTTTTCAGACATGGAATATCTCCTTAAATATTGACTCAAGCGGTTTTTCCGATTTGATCATTTTTTATGACTTAATGATTTTGGGAAATAATAATGAAATTTTTCCCCTGTTATTTTCTGTGGAAAGCTCTGCGCCAAGAATTTCAATAAGATATGTTTCGATATTTCCAGGGAATGTATCAGGAATATTAAACTTATCTTTAGAATTTACAAAACAGATTCTGATATTGTTTTCTGCTGTTTCCATAATAATTGAAATTTCGTTTGAGTTTTCCGCAAATTTCATGGCTGTTTCAAGACATTGCCAGCAAAGGCATATAAGGTAAAAAGGAGAAGTTTTAAGCATTATCTGGGATTCAGGTCTGTCAAATAAAATGGTCATCCCATGTTTTGAAGCTATGCGCTTGCTCAAATCAATAAGCAACTCCAGATACTCACTCAGATCTATCTCAGTTACAGAAGTATCAACACTGTGGGAAAATCTGTTAAAATTTTTAACCATCCCGTCAGCCATGCTGACACGTTCTTTTACTTTTTCTGCAACAGCTTTGACCCGTTCCGGATTAAGTGGAACTCCCTTTTCCGACATCAGGACAAGATCCTGGAGCAGTCCTGCATTTTCATTTATTACGGCCAGGGCATTTTTAAAATCATGTGATACAGATGCTGAGACCTTACCAAAAAATTGGAGGTCTGTTTTGTCTAATAAACCTTGTTCAGCATTCATGGGTTTCAATTCCTTATCCATTTAAAACTTCATCCATTTTAGCTATCAATATTCCTATACTGATGGGTTTTACCAGGTAGCTGGCTCCGTCAACAGTTCCCTGCTTATAATCTTCCTCTGAACCATGTCCTGTAAGAAAAATAAATTTCATATTCGGGTATCTTTTCTGAAGCAGATCCCTTAGTTCAAGACCGCTGACAACAGGCATTTTAACATCTAAAACAGCCAGGTCATATGAAACAGATTCGGCTGACTGAAGAGCTTTTGAAGCATTGGTAAACCAGTGAGCATCAATTCCCCTGATTTCAAGCCGCTCAGCAAGTGTGGAAACAAGTTCCTGTTCATCATCTACTAATAGTATTTTCACCGGAAATCTCCTCTTTTTTATCTTTTTTTAAGGGCAGAGTTACCAAAAACTCAGTTCCTTTTCCTTCTTCACTTTGAACTTCAATGCGGCCTCCCAGTTCATGGACAAGGTTATAGGTAATGGAAAGCCCAAGCCCTGTTCCCCCTTTCTGGGTTTTTGTTGAGAAAAAAGGTTCAAACACTCTGCTAATATCAGCTTCTGAAATGCCGCATCCGTCATCAGCTACTTTTACTACAACAAAGCCTTTTTCGTCAAGCTTAGCTGATATGTACAGGCATTCGTCAGTGGACATGGCTGCAAAAGCATTGTTGGCAAGGTTAAGAAATATTTGCTGTAATTTGCTCCTGTCGCTTTCAATCTCCGGTATTTCATCAGGTATTTCAACCCTCACACATATGGACCGATATTCAGCTTCCTTTCCTGTAAAGCTGAGAACCTCACGTATCAGTTCTTTTAAATGAAAAGACTGAATATTAACATCTGAATGCCGGGCAAAGGCAAGCAGTCTCTTTGTAATTATACCGCATCGTTCTACTGAATAAATAATGGAATTTATCACGGAAAGAAGTCTGGGATCATTGGAGTATTCCTTTTTAAAAACAAAAAGATCCTTTATTAATCCGGCTTTTTCATTAATTATCGCCAGGGGATTGTTAATTTCATGGGCAATACCAGCTGCCAGTCTGCCAATGGATGCCATTTTACTGTCATATTCGATTTCATGAAGGTTTGTCAGCCGCTTCTGATCTGTCATATACAGGCTGTTTACCAGGAAAGTTGCTACCTCAAGTATTACAATCATAATTATTGTTATACTTACAGTAAGAAAACCTATAAGACTCAAGCGCGTTTGCCGCCAGATTTTCATAAGCTCTGCTTTCTGTTTAATTACCATGAGAATAAAAGGAGTGCCTGAAATATAAGCATAACCTATAACCAGTTTATCTCCTTTAGGGTCATTTTTTTCAATCACCTGGGTTTTTTCCGAATATTCAGGGACTTCTATTGGATATTTTTCAAGCACCTTGCCATAATAACGGGTTGGTGTCTGGATTATTCCCCGATCATTGATAACAAAGCTGTCACCACGGCCGCTCAATTCAAGCTGGGAAAGCTGATCGTTAAACCTGCTGGTATTAATAGAGGATCGAAGCACATAAAAAGGGCCGTCAATAATCTCGTATTTAACAGCTATAACAAGATGAGGTACCTTTCTGAAACCCATAAATACATCACTGATATAAATACCGCTTTCCACAACTTTTTTAAACCAGGGCTGAGTGCTGTAATCCTTTCCTTTGAGATTATAAGGCCCCACATAGGTCTGCTGCCGTCCTTCAGCATCAATAACTCCCAAATCCTCAAAACCTCCTCCAAAAGCTTTTTGTAAATCATAAAGAACCTTGGAAAGATGCTTTTCATTATTCAAATTCTCAAAGCTGTTATCATGAATAAGAAAATCAAGGGCGGATTTCCGTTCAGCCAGAAAAAAGGAAAGGGTTCTTTTAGCATTAGATGTAATCCTGGCAGTTCTTAAGAGACTTTCCGATTCTATGGATCTCTGGGTATAGTTGTAATCAATCAGGGTTATTATTATCAGAGGTATAAGAGTAACCACAGACATAATACATACTGTCATTTTCCACATTTTGCGGAAATCAAACATATGCTTAAACGGCCCTGAAGATTCAACAGGCAGACTCCAGAAAGCAGGAGATAATCTCTTCAGCAGCTTAACAACCGAATTTTTTAAATCGGAAATGCTCATGAATAGTTCCTATATGGTTGTGAACCTTGATAGTGAACCGGGGATAAGCAGCTCTATCCCCGGCAATTATTTATCCCAAGTAATTATCTCAAGATTCTTTTCTCGTATGAATCTTATCATTTGCAGCTTGAAGTGTTTTGCTTAGCACATCAATATCAACAGGTTTATGAAGGTAATCAAAGGCTCCGAGCCCCATACATGTTTTCCGGTCATCTTCAGAACCGTGACCTGTCAAAATGATAACCTCAATTTCAGGACTGGTCTGTTTAACACGTCGAAGAACCTCAATACCGTCAATACCGGGCATATTCAGATCAAGAATCATGACTTCAGGAGCATGTTCATTAACCATATCTATTGCAGATTCTCCGTCATATGCCACAGCAGAACCCATATCACGCATCATAAGCCGTTCAGACAGGGTTTGAACAAATTCCCGTTCATCATCAACAAGAAGCACTTTTGAAGGTACATCAAAATCAAATTTTCTGTATATATCTGTTTTATGAAAATTTTTACCAATTACTGTAACAGCAGATTTTACTCCGGGTACTTTTTCTGCCAGAGTTTTTAATTCATCTTCAAGACGACTGAGCATGAGAACATGTTTATTTATAGTCAAAATGGCAACACCGTCTCTTGCATCCACACTTACATTATGGCCTTCCCTTGCCAGCGAAGCCTCCACACTTGCTGCAAGTTGAAAGTCCTCCACAGCCTTTTTTGATCTTGAGGTAGGCTGTAAGACAATTCCTGACATATTTTCTTTAATCAGGGAACCTGCTTCACCGGGAGACATCTTGTCAGTGGGTATAACAATGTCATAAAGCCCGGTATTCCACGGGTCTTTTCTTTCATATAATAATTTTATCCATGCAGCATAATCCTCATCATGCTTTTTGATAAGCCCCAATGCTTCTTTTTCCGAATACTTATCAGATGCTGCTGACATGCGGTGTTTTACATCGGAAATAAGACAGACGCTCATGACATGGCTAATGGTTTTTGGAATCAGATGACCTGCAAATCCCTGGACCAGGAGTTTGTCTTCAACAAGAAATTCTGACAAAGCCATGCGGAGATGGGCTATTGCACGCTCTTTTTCATGGGTAAAACTGTTAAATATTGAAGGTTTGGCTGAAAAAGCTCCCTGGAGCTTATTTTCCGGCATCCCGGAAAGGCTTGCAGCTCTGCTCAGTATTTCCTGCTCTTTTATCAAACGGCAGGCGGTTTTTTCCTGAACTTCACTAAGAAATGCTTCCTCATTGCAGAAATTTCCGCTGAATAATGTAATTACTGACATGTTTATTATCTCCTATTTCCTAAACCCGGGTTTTTATCTGAAACCCGGGTTTAAATTTAAGCAATGCGGCATACAGTTGTTAGTGGACATGACATTTCTTCTTCTTCATGGTGTGTATGCGTATGAACAGAACAGATAGCTTTTTCCATAGTTGGATAAATATGGTCCCTGCCTATTCTGTCAATAAGATGGGTTCGCTCAAGAACTGCCATAACAGATTCATTAACACCGCTCAAAGACAGATCCACCCCTGCACTGCGAATATTATCAACCAGAAGGGAAAGCACTTCTTCTCCTGAAGCATCCATATCATTAATGCCGTTGGCAACAAGAACTATATGTTTCAGATTCTTGCGCTGAAGCATACGTTCACTTATTTTATCTTCCAGGTAACTTGCATTGGCAAAAAACAAAGGTCCGTCAAAGCGGACAAGATCAACATACTCACATTCTTTCAATCCGTGAGTCATGGTATCTCTCATACCTTCATCATCATGACGGGACAGGGAGGGAACAGTGGGGCGCATACTTTTATAAAGAAAAACCATGAGCGAGAGAGCAACACCAACCATGATTCCTTTGTCAAGATGGGGAGCAAAAGCAAGAGTAGCGATAAATGACAGCACTGAAATGGTTCCGTCATACCACTGGGCATGCCAGGCATGTACAAAACCGGACACATTGATAAGTCCGATAACAGCCATCATAATTACTGCTGCAAGTACTGACTGGGGCAGATGATAAAGCAGTGGGGTAAAGAAAAGAAGAACTATGACAACAGCAATACTGGTGACAACACTTGAAAGCCCTGATATTGCTCCTGACTGAAGATTAACTGCGGATCTGGAAAAAGATCCTGATGTGGGGTAACTCTTGCCTATTGCACCGAAAATATTAGCCAGTCCCTGACCTATAAGTTCCTGATTCGGATCAAGTCTCTGACCGGTTTTGGCTGCCATTGCCTTTGCAATGGATATGGCTTCCATAAATCCTAATAAAGATATAATGGCTGCGTAAGGCAAAAGATGCATCATGATGCTTGTATCAATTTTGGGCATACTCATAGACGGCAGCCCCTTTGGAATTGTACCTACAACCGCTCCTCCGCCGGTCATCAGCAACTCCTCAGTATTCACCGGTTTATTCCCAACTTTTATGCGCCAGGTTCTTCCGTCTCCTTCTGCTCCTGAAGGCATATTGTCATTAAGATAAAATTTTAACGAACCATCAGTACCGGACACCCCGTTAAAAAGAAGAAAACGAATTTTTTCCCGGTTTTCATGGGCTGTATTTTTAAGCTGATCCATATCATAATTAATAATCTTAACATCATGTTCTGCATTAAGTGCAACAAAAGCATCTCCTGATTTTTTGGCTTTTTCCACTTCCAGATTTAAAATTGCCCGCTTTTCACCTGAAACAGTAATCTGGTTTACAGCCTTGTTAAATTCTTCGATCATTGATCTTGCTTCCGGAGACTGGATAGCATCAATACTAACATTTGCATCATGCTGAAAACCAAGGCCCCATGAAATCAGAGTAGTAACAACAACAGCCACAAGAACATTGGGAATCTTTGGAAGAAATTTTTTCAAACCGTACATAATCCCAAATGCAAGTGCCCCCATAAATAATGTAGGCCAGTGGGTATAGTGTATTGCAGCCTTGCATACATTAATAATTGTTTCATAATGATGTGCAGCCTTATCCACATAAACTCCAAACATTTTGGAAAGCTGGGAAGAAGCAATAATAATGGCTGCCGCATTTGTAAATCCGTTAACCACAGGGTGGGAAAGGAAATTAACAACCAGACCAAGCCTTAATATCCCCAGGGAAAGCTGAAATACGCCTACCATAAGAGCGAGCATGACAGCATATGCAATATACCCTTCACTCCCAGCCGTAGCCAGAGGCTCAAGAGAGGCTGAAGTCATGAGTGAAACCACTGCAACCGGGCCTGTTGCCAGTTGACGGCTTGAGCCGAAAAGGGCTGCAATCATAGGGGGAAGAAAAGAGGCATAAAGCCCATAGTATGACGGCAGTCCTGCAAGCTGTGCATAAGCCATAGATTGAGGAATCAGTACCAAAGCAACGGTCAGTCCTGAAAGCAGATCTGCTTTGAGCGCATCACCGCCGTAATTCCTGAACCATCCAATAAACGGAAAAATTTTTTCGATCATTTTACCACCTGTTGTTAATTAATGATTAGATTAATAATAATGTTATAAAATAAAATTTAAGCTTTTAACATTGCCTGACATAATTCTATTAAATCATTATACAATGCACCTGCATTATATAGCTGATATGTTTTAAAACGGATAACACCGTCAACCATTGATAAAATAATCAGGGCAGTTTTGTGAGCCGGTATTTCCCTAATTGAGCCGTCTTTTTTACCAAGCCTTATGGCGCGTTCAAAAACATCAACAAAACAATTATATATTTCCTCAAGATGCTTTCGGCAGGTTAAATTGGCTTCTGCCAAACGGTAGGGATAATTTCTGTGAAGCAGTAAAAACCATTCTTCTTTCTGGCCTGCCATGTAAATAAAAAACGATATTACACCTTCAACCATTTCCAGGCCCGTTTCAAATTTCTTTTTTTCAAAATATTCTTCAAAAGATTGTATTATCTCGTTTTTAACATTTGCCAGCACTGCAAGAAAAAGCTCTTCCTTATTTTTAAAATGGTAAAAAATGGTAGCACTGGCAATACTGGTAAGTTCAGCCAGTTCAGCCATGGAAGTACCGCTGAATCCCTTTTCTGCAAAAAGTCTGGTTCCAGCCAGAAGTATGGTTTTTTTTTTGGTCATAATCTCCTCAAATGTATATTTCTGACTGATTGACCAGTCAGCCTGACTGATTAGACAGTCAGTTTTTGGGCTATTTATATCTCCAATTTAAATAAGTCAAGAAAAAATGAATAAAAAAAATGTAACCTTTAAAAAAT
>JAUCGD010000156.1 GCA_030377945.1 Desulfobacterales bacterium HSG17
TGGGATATTAACGGATTTCGGGAGTTATGAGAATTAATTCAAGTTTTATTTATAACGATGTTTGTTTTTTGAATATCTACAAATCAGACAATAAAATGGAAATAAGGTAATCTTAAAAAATAACTTTTTTGTATTTCCTATCATATACTGAATTATTCCTTTATAATTATATAGTTATGCTGCTTAAAAAAAATGAAAGAAATTAATGATATAAGTAAAAGAAAAAAACAAATTAAAAATACATTAAGCAGAGAGAATATTGCATTTATTTCTTTTTTGAGATATAAATATAGAGATATACAACATAATGAAAATTAAACTGAAGGGGATTTTGACGATTAATGCGACAAAAAAAGTTCTGCCACTTTTGCGGCAATCTGCTTGCAGACAAATATTTTGAAGGCCGTGTTCGCAGATTTTGCAAAAATTGTAACCAGCCTTTGTATGAAAATCCCATTCCTGCGGCCTGTATCATTGTTACAGATAAAACAGGCCGCCTGCTTTTGGTAAAACGGAGTGTAAAACCAAAAATAGGATTGTGGTGTCTTCCAGGGGGATTTATGGAACTGGGGGAAACACCTGAGCAGGCAGCTTTGCGTGAATTAAAAGAAGAGACCGGTCTTACTGGAAAAATTGACCGGCTCATCAGTGCTGATTCAAGCACCAGTGCTATTTACAATACTGTTGCCCTTATATGTTACAGCATGACAGAGTATTCAGGTGAACCGGCTGCCGGGGATGATGCCTCTGATCTTGGATTTTTCAGCTCGGATAAACTGCCTGAGATTGCATTTAACAGTCATAAGAAATTTATCAGCTTTTTTTATACCTCCTGTTTTCCTTCATAATTTTCCAGCCCGTTTTTTTGTTTGATAGCTTATAATTGATTGTATAATATTATATTATTTGCTAAATTCACAGCCAAAGTATCAACTATCGGATTTCATTGCTTTTGATGAAATCCTGAAGAAAGCAGAGATTCTGCAACAGGGAAAATAAAGGAAAAATGAAGGAAAAAAAATACGCTGTTCTTATTGCCAGCAGCCGGTTTCCTGATGAACCGGAGCTTAATGATCTGCAATTTCCTGAAAATGATGTGGACGGACTTAATGAAATTCTTTTATCCAAATACAGGGGCAGCTTTACCAATACCTTTGTAATAAAAAATTCACATCATCATGCAGCTTTGCTGCAAACCCATCAGGTTCTCAGGGATGCAGGTCAGAATGACCTGGTTTTGATATATTATTCAGGATATGGAAGACTCAATTCCCAGGGGCATCTCTGTCTGGCTATGACAAATACTGTTTCCAGCCTGATTGAAACCACCTCAATTCCCATTGAAACAATCATAAACCTTATGGATGCCTCAGCTTCAGATAAAAAAATACTGATTCTTGACTGTTATTACACGGGATCGGCAGGTGACAGTTTTACAAGAAGCGGTGTTAATACTCAGCTGCAATTAATGTCAAAAGGCCGCGGCACTTATATTGTCACTTCTTCAAGCAAATATGAACCGGAACAGGAAAATCTTCCCGATTACCAGGGAGTTTTTGCCCGTAATATGATTGAAGGTATCAGAAGCGGTAAAGCTGATCTTGATAATGACGGCATAATTACAATGGAGGAATTATATAAATATATCAAATACCGGATTTTTGAAGATACAGGGCCAAAGCCAATATTATGGAGCCTGAAAATGGAAGGACTGCTGCATATTGCCCATATAGGAAGAACACCGGCAGAGGATCGAAGAAAGCAAATACGCAGAATCATTCTTGATCTGGCTCATAAAGAGATGATTCCTGATATTGTTTTATTTAAAGCTCTGTCTGTTGTTGGTTTAAAGGTCAATGAAATGTCAGATGTCCAGGTTTTATATAATGAACTCCTTGACCAGCTTCTGGATGAACGGCTTAAGGCGGAAGATTTTATTCTGCAATGGGAACAATTAAGTGTTGAAAATGAGGGCAATGTTTCAGAATGTATTGATATTCAAACTGGAAATATAAAAAGCAAAGAAATAAAAACCGGGAATATAAAAACCGGGAATATAAAAAATGGTAACAAATCTGCTGTTCTCGCCAGCAATAACATTCAGGTTATGGAAACAAAAGCAGCAGAAAAAATTTACCGAGAAAATATTTATCAGGACAATATAAAAATTATGGAAAATCAGCCTTCAATGAATGACTCTCTGAACGGAGATATACAGCATCTGAAGATAACTGACTTACATGAAAAAGAATATAACAACAGTATCAGCATGAAATTTGTTTATATCTCTCCCGGAACATTTATGATGGGCAGTCCGAAAAATGAAACAGGCAGGTTTGAAAATGAAGTATTGCATAAAGTTACTCTGACCAAAGGTTATTATATGCAGATTTCACCGGTGACATTAAAGCAATGGCGTATCTTTGTTAATGAAACAAAGTATAAAACCGAAGCGGAAATTGATATGAATTCTTTTGGTCTTACAGGAACAGGATGGAACAAAAAAGAAAGGATTTATTGGGATAATCCAGGATTTGACCAGACAGATAACCATCCTGCCACCTGTATTTCATGGAGTGATATTGAGGAATTTCTTGAATGGATTATAAAAAAGGAAGGAGAGGAATACAGACTGCCCACAGAAGCAGAATGGGAATATGCCTGCCGAGCCGGTACAAAAAGCGCTTATAGCTGGGGAGATTTATTGGATTGCTCCAGGGCTAACTTTGGAAACGGATTTTCAAGTGAATGCAAGGATATGAATCCTGGAAAAACTTCGGAGTCATGCAGTTTTCCTCCAAATGAGTGGGGCCTGTATGATATGCACGGGAATGTATGGGAATGGTGCGTTGACTGGTATGGTGAATATTCTCAAGGGGATATAATTGACCCAAAAGGAGCTGAAGGCAGTTCTTTCAGAGTTATACGCGGAGGAAGCTGGTTTAACCATGCCAGGATTTGCAGATCTGCCTGCCGGGGCAGACTGGAGCCAAGCTATCGCCATCTTGGTTTTCGTGTGGTAAAATCTTTATAATCAAAATCTTAATAACTTTTAAAGGAGATTTTTATGCCATTTATCAACCTTAATGATCTTAATGAAAAAGAAATGCTTCCAGGGCTTCGCGCCCGCTTTGTTCATACGGAAAATATGACATTTTCCTACTGGAATATTACAGCCGGTGCAGAACTGCCGGATCATTCCCATCCTCATGAGCAGGTTGCAAATATTCTTGAAGGAGAATTTGAGCTGACAGTTGACGGACAGGCAAAAATAATAACCCCCGGAGATGTTGTGGTAATTCCGTCCAAAGCAAGTCATTCGGGCCGTGCAATAACAGATTGCAGAATTCTGGATGTTTTTTATCCGGTGCGGGAAGATTACAGATAGATTTTCAGGTTATTGATATATTAATTTCTGCACATAATTTTGATAAAAGGTTATAATTTATGGTTCCCATAATATCTTTTGTAGGAAAATCAGGCTCAGGAAAAACAACCCTGCTTGAAAAACTTATTCCTGAGCTTAAAAGCCGGGGGTATCGAACAGGGATTGTCAAACATACCCATCATGAAGTTGAAATGGATAAAAAAGGAAAAGACAGTGCCAGGCATAAGGAGGCCGGGGCTGAAATGGTTATCCTTGCCGGTTTAAGACAGTTCTCTATGGTCAGGGATATGCCGGATAACACCCTGGAAAGCCTTGAAATATATTTCAAGGATTTAGATATTGTAATTACAGAAGGATTTAAAAAAGAAGATAAACCCAAGATTGAGGTTTTTCGCCTGGAAACACATAAAACACCGCTCTATAATGGCAGTAAAGACTTTATTGCCATTGTAACGGATGCTGATATTAATGTTGATATTAGACCTGATTTAAAACCTGATTTAAATTCTGATTTCAATCCGGGGATTCCTGTGTTTGGATTAAATGATATTAAGGAACTTGCTGATTTTATTGAAAGCAAATATTTATGAAACAAAAAGATATTAAAGCCTTTAGAGCCTGGTTTTCGGAATATGTGAGCAGATATTTAAAAAATGATCAAGAATATGATTATGCTGTAACACTTAAAAAAGATCATACTGAGCGGGTGTGTGAAAATATAATACAATTGGGAAAAGCTTTAAACCTGTCTGAACAGGATATGATACTTGCTGAAACCATTGCATTATTTCACGATCTTGGAAGATTTCGCCAGTATGCTGAATATGGTACTTTCAAAGATGCTGATTCTGAAAACCATGCAAAGCTCAGTGTGCGGGAACTTGCTTTAAACAAGGTTCTGGCAGGTTGTTCAAGCACAGAACGCAGGACTGTTGTAAAGGCTGTTGCATGGCATAATGCTTTGAATCTTCCTGGAAATGTTGATGAAAAAGACTTATTTTTCATGAAATTGATCCGCGATGCTGATAAACTGGACATCTGGGGCGTTTTTGCAGATCTTTATAAGGATAAAAAACATAATTCTGTTGTTGAACTTGGGCTTCCTGATCTTCCGGTCTGTTCTGAAAACGCCATAGAGTCACTTATGCAGGGACGTATGGTCCGCCTGGAAAACATTAAAACTCTTAATGATTTTAAACTGCTTCAGTTAAGCTGGGTTTATGATATTAACTTCAGTCAGTCCCTTGTAATTGCTAATCAGCGCAAGGATCTTGATATTATCTGTGATTCCCTTCCCAGATCGAAAAAACTTACAAAAGCAATAAACGCAGCCAGGGACTATTTTATTATCCAATCCAGTTTGGATGACCCTTTAACTGATTCTTTACAACTGAATTAAGCCGGTCTCCCATTCCTTCAGCCATATAAAATGTGGGATAGAGCAGGTTTTTCAAATGACAAAGCAAAATAATGACTATTTGTTCCAAATATAATACATCTGTCAATTCCAGGCTTATTGATTATCATATCCATACCGGGTATTCAAAAGATGGAAAAGGAAAAATCATTGAGCACTGCAAGGCAGCAGTCAAAAATGGATTCACAGAAATCTGTTTTACTGACCATCACGAATGGACATCTGTGGCAAAAGGTTATTATGATTATGCTTTACGTAAAGATGTATGGCAGCAGGTCATAGCTGAAATTGAGACAGCCAGGAACGATTTTCCCATGCTGTCTGTAAAGCTGGGCTGTGAACTGGGATATTACCGGGAGTATTTATCTGAAATCATACGCTTCACTAAACAGCACCCATTTGATTATATTATTGGAAGCCTTCATTTTTTGGATGACAAAGTCATAAGTACCCCTGGAATTTTGGAAAATGAAAACCCAAAAAGAAGAATAAAATGGATGAGAAAATATCTGTCAACAATAAAGGAAATGGTTGATAATGCTTATTTTGACTGCCTTGGACACCTTGACGCCGTTAAAAAGCATACTACAACATCTGACATTGAAGAATACATGGACATTATTTTGGATATTGCCAATTCAATGAAAAAAAATAACATCGGATTTGAACTGAATACCAGTGGATGGCAGCATCCGGTTAAAGAGTGCTATCCATCTGTTGATATTTTAAAAATCCTTAAAGACACAGGCATCAGGATAGTCACTATCGGATCAGATTCTCACTCTTCTGAAACCCTTGGGCACGGCATAAAAAAAGGCATGGAAATTCTATATCAAGTTGGATTTGACTCAATATGCACCTTTTCAAACAGGAAACCAACCTGGCATCCCCTTGCAAACTTTTATATTAACAACCGCAATTAGCCATCAACTCCTGCATAATGGTTTCATATTTTGATTTGGGAGCGACTTTTTTTATAACTCGATAATTCTCTCTTATCAATTTATCAAGTTTTTTTTCCGGAAAAAGAGATACCCTGGTGGACAGGATAATGCTCTCAAGAACCAGGCTTTTGGCCCGGTTAGTTAATTTACTTTTATTGCGAATATGAATATGTACAACTTCCGCTTCAATGGTAAAACTTTGCTTTTTGTTAATGGCTTTGATCAGCCTGGCTTCTATGCTTGAGGGTGAATCAGTCATTACAGGAGCCTTAATCATTTTTGCAGTATTGAAATTGATTTTTTCTCTGTCGTAAAGTGCGTGATAAAAATATATTGGATCATCAATATGATTTAGAACAAATTCTTTATTGGTTAAAATGTTTTCCAGGGTATTTGATCCTTTAAACATTTCAATGCTAATGCATTTAAAGTCCGATGATTTAATCCCAAAAGGGGCTGCATGGGGGATATTATTGTTATAGCTTGAAATAACAACCTCATACAGCCAATTTCTTTTCATCCCTATTTGTTGTAACGTGTTCATTTATTATTCCTTATTCTTGTCATCTTTGTTTATTAAATTCTTGCCCAGGTTCCATTTCAATGATACTAAAATCCTAATTTTATTAGGAGGGTCTATTATGCAGCTACTTATAAGTGTTGTAAATGAAAATGAAGCAAAAACCGCTTCCAAAGGAGGCGCTGATATAATTGATGTTAAAAATCCTCATGAGGGTGCCCTGGGTGCAAATTTTCCCAACGTAATCCGCAGGATTCGACAATGCACACCTTCTGTTCTTTCTGTAAGTGCGGCCATTGGTGATGCACCGGATAAACCGGGTGCCACGGCATTGGCCGCACTTGGAGCCTCGGTCTGTAATGTGCAGTATGTGAAGGTTGGGCTGTATGGAACAAAAACACCGCAACAGGCAGAATTTCTGCTTAAAGAAGTCTGCCGGGCAGTTAAAGAGTATGATTCCGGTATAAAAATTATAGCGGCAGCCTATGCTGATGCTCATAGAATCGGGGCTTTACCGCCAATGGAATCACCTTCTGTATCTAGTGAAGCAGGAGCAGACGGCTGTATGCTGGATACAGCCGTTAAGGATGGAAAAACGCTTTTTTCTCACCTTGGAGAAGAAGAATTGCGGAAATTTGTCCAAAACTGCCATAAACAAGGACTGGTCTGCGCCCTTGCAGGTTCTCTTGCTGAAGCTGATATTCCCAGAATATCAAAGATCGGCCCGGATATCATCGGATTCAGGAGTGCTGCCTGCATAGGAGACCGGGTTAACGGAATTGTAAACCTCTGTCAGGTTGAACAGCTCAAAAATCTGATCTCTGCAAACAGGTCGCCTTTATGATGCCGGTATTATTAACCCTACAACGACACTTATGATTTTTAAGCCCCAACGGGGCGGATTAATACAGCCCAGGCCAACGGCCTGGGACTTGAGTATCAAAAATTATTCAGCTCTGAAAGAGCGTGTTATTATAAAAATAAAATTCTGAAATTATTGTTTAATACGCTCTTTCAGAGCTGACTTTTTGGTGGAATT
>JAUCGD010000157.1 GCA_030377945.1 Desulfobacterales bacterium HSG17
CGAGACACAATTCGGTGATTCTTGTTCCGATATTCCCGGTAGATATTGATAAAATTTGTCATGCATCGAATAAAAATATGCGAACTATCTCTTTATGCATTTTTCAACAAAATCCGTTAGAATCAGTGAAAATCCTGTGCGTACTGGGCTTTTTTTTCATCAAGTTCTTTACGTTGAGGATGGCTTTCGGACAGTTCATTCTCAGCTTTGGTTACTGCATAGACATGCCTGGCTGATTTTTCTACGCTGGCCATCATGGATTTCTCGCCTGTTAATACTAGAATATTATTTTTACAAGGCAGATTGGCGTAAAATTCTTTGATGACATCCGGCGGGACCTTACCGTCCGGGCTGATAATGAGCATGGCGCGGGATGATTTAAGAACAGCCGCTGCCTCATCCACCTCTGGAAGCGGAAGCACTTTTTCATAGGCTTCTTTTGTGGTAGGCGCGTACATCTCATTAAGACGATGCCGTATCAGTTCGTCAACTTTGTTCTGCGGAGCTTTTTCTGCGTAACCCTGGAGCTTTTTTGTCAGGTTTTCCTGATGATCGAAGTAATACCTTCCTTCCTGGGTCTGGTGCAGGTACCAGGAGGTTTTTTCCAGCTCAAGAAAAGCTTTTTTAAATTCCCCTGCCTGATTATTCGGGTCTATCAGACACTCCAGCATCTCACTTTCCAAAAGCCCCTTTACCGAATTAACTGCTGTTGAAAGGCTCGCAGTTAAAAGAAGTGTGCCGACTTGTTTTGCATACTGGCTGCTATTGGCAATGTCGATAATCTGGGCATGGGCGCTCTGGGTCGAATCCCAAAGGTCTTTTGAGATTACATCCCGCATTTCCGAAATATCAGCCAGTTTTTCCCGGACATCATGTATTGAAAGATCAAAGTGCTGGGCACCGATCAGATATATATCCTCATTACTTTCCCACACCGACTTTAAAAGACGGGAGACCAGTTCCATAAGGCCGCGGGTCTGCCTGAACTTTTCGTTTTCCTTGAAAAGCGCAACAATGCTTTTGAAACTCGGATGGAAAGGATAGGTCATTTCAATTTCATTGGCAAGTGACTCTGCGCTTCTATCCACTGATTTTGCTTTGGCCGCTTCAGCTAAACGGCCTGCGTAAACTGACGCAATTTCGACAATTTCACTATTATCCGGCAGAGAAATAAATAATCTTTTTCGGATGATCTCATAGATTTCGTTTGTTTCAAGATTTACAGGGGTAATACTTATCTCCGCCCTTCCCAGTTCCTGGGTGGCATCATCAAGGGCCTTCTGAATCAATTTACCGCCAGTGTCATAAGCTGCTTCCAGGTCAGATACAACTATACATACATTCTTTTTTTTGGAACCTGCGGTGAGCATGTTGGAAAAAGCCCTGGTGACAACATCAGCAACTGTTCCCTGCCCTAAAACCTGGGTGCTGTAATAATGAAAATACGGGGGCATTTCATCAAGCAGAATTAAAACCGGTTCATCTCCCTCAAACAGTTTCAGCCAGGCACTTTCATCCGGGGCTTTTGCACCGGATTCCCAATATTCTTTGAATAGCGCTTCTTTATCTAACTGCCGGGCAATTTCACCCCATAAATAAGTATGGGGATTGTTACGTCCATTAAAAGCAGCCGTTTTGGCAAAGGAAAATCCTCCCTGATGAGGTATTTCACCAATTTTCTGAGTCCTTAACTTTGCATCTTTAGCAAGAAGACCGAAACCAACCATCAAGTGGGTTTTACCACCACCCATAGCCTGTTTAAGATGAAAAACCGTATCGTTCGATTTACCGGCAAGTCTCGCCATTCCTTTGGTAAGCAGTATTTTCATACCTTCAGTAATAAAGGTTTCTCCAAAATATTCTTTCCCGTCTGTGTCGTGAATAATCCGGTCTAATTTTTCTATCTGGTCACCAACATTGATTTCCAGAGCATTGGGCTGGAGCTTACAGGCATTACGAATTGTTTTCATTATCACCACCTCTTATTATCAATCAATTACTTCTTCTCTTGCAGCCGCAACAGGCAGCCGGTATATCTGGTCAGATCAATTTATCATATTTTCGACACTATTATTCAGCACAAACACCTGATTGGTTAACTATATTTTTTTTGAAATAAGTACAATTAACTACAAACCTTATTTCCGATAAGGGATTTGCCAAATATTAATCTACCCATGCGGCCTGGAGCTAAAGCTCCAGGCTATAAGCTGAACCAGGCTAAAGCCTGCTGTTAAAGTCATATTTTGTTATTTATTCAGCACCCTTTAGGGTGGTTTAGCTTGTAGCTGGGGGATTTATTCCCCAGCTTTATGCTTGCAATATCGCTAAATCCCGCCCAATTCTTATAACCTATCCTGCTACCTGATTTCTTCCACTTTCCTTGGCCCTATACAGCGCAGCATCGGCAGCTTCAATCAATTCTATTCTAACCCTGTCCAATGCAGCATCACCAGCTTTACTTGTTTCTAAAGAAGATATTATCTTTTCCGGTTCAATACATGCAACTCCGAGGCTCAAGCTTACATAATCTGCGGCTTTTGAATAAGCGTGGGGGATATTCAACGCAGCAACAGTCAGACGTATTGCTTCGGCAATTGCCAGTGCCCCGTTTAAATCTGTTGTGGGCAGGATTATGCCGAATTCTTCTCCCCCGTACCGGGCAGCAAGGTCACTGGATCTTTTGATAATTTTTTTAATGGATTGTGCTACATTTCGAAGGCATCTATCCCCTTGGGCATGACCGTAATTATCATTGAATTGTTTAAAACAATCTATATCTGCCAATATCAGTGGGAGTGCTGTCCTGTTGCGGCCTGCCCGCCCTAATTCACTTTGAAGCTTTTCATCAAACCGCCTGCGGTTGGGAATTTCCGTAAGTCCGTCCAGGGATGCCATTTTTTCAAGCAGGTCGGTTTTTCGCTTGAGGGTCATATGGGTTTTAACCCGTGTCTTAACAATTATGGGATTAATCGGTTTGGTGATATAATCAACTGCTCCAAGCTCAAGACCCTTGACTTCATTTGCTGTTTTATCAAGTGCAGTGATAAAAATTACAGGAATATTCATAGTTCTTTCTTCATTTTTAAGTGTTTTGAACACTTCATACCCATCCATGTCAGGCATCAGCAAATCCAGGAGAATAAGATCAGGCCGGTTTTTTCCCTTAGAAGCATTAATGGCTTGGGCCCCGTTTTTGGCAACCATAATCTTGTATTCATTTTTCAGCAGGTTTGTCAGTATCTTGCGGTTATGACTTTCATCATCCACAATAAGGATGCGTTCCGTTTTTTCCATCATATTCCTCCAAATTATCAATTTTTTCGGAGCTGTTCCCAAAACTGTTTCAGGTATATTCCAGAGCTATTTCAGCTCTGTTATCAATTCCTCAAGAGTATTTCCGGCTGCTTCAAATTCCAGGTCTTCAATTTGCAAAACCAGTTTGCGTGCAAGTTTTTTATGGCGGGTCTGCCCTAATAATTGATACAATTCCCCGGCTCTGTCCTCGGATTCAGGATCCATCTCATCCATAAGTACTTTCAAGCTGTTTGTAATAGAAGCAAGTTCTTCAAAACAAGGTAGAGAAATTCCCTGGTCAGTATGTTCCAAAGTCCTTGTTTCTGTTATCTCTGCAAAAGATGCAATACTTGACATCACTTTGCCAAGTTCCTTATTCAAGGCAGCCGCAGGTTCATTAATTTCATGAAAGGCATTCTCTTTCAATGCATTATTGAGTATTTCAGATAAATTGAAAAGTTTTAAAGCACCAATACTGCCCCCTATGGCTTTAAGGTTGTGGACCAGCCTTTGAGCTGTGAACAAATCATTATCATATAATGCTTTTATAATCAGGTCTGCATCATTGGAATGAACATTAAAAAAATTAATCAAAAGGTTGATGTATAATTCCCTGTTACCTCCCACCCTTTTCAGACCTTCTGAGATATTAATCCCGCTTAGGTGATCCTGAAAATTTATTTTTTCCAAATTTAAAATCTTTGTATCAATTTTCTGCTGAACCTGTTTGAAACGGAAAATCTGCCTGCTTTCTTTTTCAGGTATCCATTTTTTTAAGGTTGAAAAAAAATTTCCCGGATCAATGGGTTTGGGAATATGGTCATTCATCCCCACACCCAGGTATTTTTCCCGGTCCCCGGCCATAGCATTGGCTGTCATGGCAATAATGGGCAGCATTTCAAATTCTGGTATCTTTCGGACAGCCTTTGTTGTTTCATAACCATCCATTTCAGGCATCAGGATATCCATGAGCACAAGATCAAATTTCTCCTGATTTTCCTGATTTTCCTGATTTTTTTTGTGGGGAGCCAGCTTATCCAATACTTCACATCCATTATTAACAACTGAAACTCTTAAACCGGCCTGCTCAAGAAGCTCAGTTGCAAGCTGTTGATTGATGTAATTATCTTCTGCCAGTAGAATCCTGGCTCCCTGCCTTCCTTCCAGGATATCAATTTTCCATTTTCCGGTATAATTCTTCTTTGCTCCAAATTCCCTGTTACCAGCCATTACCTCTGAAATGGTATCTATCAAATCCGATATTATTACCGGTTTCACAAGAATTCCATCAATACCGCTGTCTTCAGCCTGCTGTATTATTTCTTCTTTTCCATATGCTGTTAGCATTAGAATAATTTGAATTCCAGAAGGATCATGATGAGTCCTGATTTTTTTTGCAGTTTCCATCCCGTTCATTCCAGGCATGTTCCAGTCCATCAACACCAGGAAAGGATTTTCTTTATCAGCCTTTTTTACGGCTTTATTTTTTACGGCTTTATTTTTTAAGATTTCAAGGGCAGCCTCACCAGAATCAACAGATGTCACTTTGGAAGAAAAATACTGCAATGTATCATTGAGCATTTCCCTTGAACCGGCAGAATCATCAATGATCAGGATATTGAGATTTTGTATTTCCGGCTTGATTGAAGATTTTTCGTCTATATCTTTTCCATTTGGTTCTTTTATATCTGGTTCTTTTATATCCGGTCTGGCAAAAACAGCACTAAATATAAAATTACTGCCTTTTCCTGATTTACTTTCCACCTGTATTTCACCCTGCATCATTTCCACCAGTTTTTACTTATGTCAGTTTTCCAATCAAGACCTTTATTCTGAATTTTTCTGAAAAAAATTGTTTCAATACCATCAATTATTTCCTTGATACTTACAGGTTCAGGGTTTATTTTCATTCTACCGGCCTCAATTTTTGAAAGATCAATAATATCATCTATCAAGGAAAGCAGGACTTTTCCGCTGCTTTGAATATTTTGCAGATAACTTTTATATTGAGGAGTATCAATTTTATCCAGCAACAGCTCGCTGAAGCCTAAAATGGAGTTCATGGGTGTACGAATTTCATGACTCATATTGGCTATAAACTCACTTTTAAAGCGATTTGCCATTTCAGCATCTTCTTTTGCTTTTTTCAATTTTTCATTAGCCAGCTTTCTTTCAGTAATATCACTGATAAGCCCCTCTAATGCAATAACTTCCCTGTTTTCATTATAAACAGCCTGGCCCTGTTCATAAGCCCATTTTTCAAGGCCGGTTCTGTCAAGAATACGGTATATTATTGCAAAAGGGCGGTGTTCGTTTAATGCTTCCTGAATATTTACGCTGACAGAGCTTAAATCCTCATGATGAATCAGG
This sequence comes from Desulfobacterales bacterium HSG17, assembly GCA_030377945.1. Next base: position 5,668 of record JAUCGD010000157.1, read on the forward strand.
GAAGAATAGGCAATCTCATTGTTATTGACAAGAGAATCAGGTCTATACCCTGTAAGCTCATAACAGCCTTTACTGACAAATTCCATTTTACGTTCAGGGTTGTTAGTACACCGGTAAGCCATACCCGGAAGGCTGCTCACAAGAGTTTTCATGGCCCGCTCACTTTCCCTTAAAGCAAGCTCAGACATGGCAAGCTCAGATGTTTGTTTTGCAATCTGAATCTCCAGTTTTTTTCGATCTGATTCAATGTAACGGATTCGCCATTTTATTACACCTGTAATTACTCCGATTATCAATATAAACAATAATAAGCCTGCCCAGGGATTATTCCACCAATTGGAGGACAAATCGCTAGTGTCATGTGCATAAGCCTGAATAGAGGTAAATACCATCAGGATTATGACGCAAAAACTGTTAAAAAAATAATTCCGGGTTATCCAATACATTAATTGAGCCTTAATTATTATGAAATCTGAATTCAAAAAATCAGAATATTTTTTAGAGTATTTTTTCAGGAAAAAGATTTTTTATATCATTTTCAGAAGCTTTGCATATACCACGCTCTGTTATAAAACCTGTTACAAGCCTTGCAGGTGTAACATCAAAAGCATAGTTTCCTGCGGGGCTGTCTTCAGGCGGAACAAGTATGCTTTTAATTTCCCCGTCAACAAGACCCTGAATATATGAAACCTCATCAGGAACTCTTATTTCTATGGGTATTTGTTTCACTCCGTCTCTTAAGTTCCAGTCAAAGGTTGTGGAAGGCAGAGCCACATAAAAAGGTATATTATTATCTTTTGCTGCCAGGGCTTTCAGATAAGTGCCAATCTTGTTTGCCACATCTCCTGTATATGTTGTACGGTCGGTCCCTGTTATAACCATATCAACCATATTGTGCTGCATAAGATGACCCCCTGCATTATCAGTAATAACAGTATGTTTTATACCTGCTTTACCAAGTTCCCAGGCTGTCAGCCTTGCTCCCTGGTTCAGGGGACGTGTTTCATCAACCCATACATGAATGTCAATACCTGCTCTATGGGCTGCATACATAGGTGCGGTAGCTGTTCCCCATTCAATACAGGCAAGCCATCCTGCATTGCAGTGGGTTAAAAGGTTAACGGTTTTACCCTCTTTTCTTTTACTTATTTCCTGGATCAAAGAAAGCCCGTACTCACCTATTTTTCTGCAATTTTCAGCTTCAAATTCAACAATATTTTCTGCTTCTATTCTTGCTGTTTCAATTCTTTCTTCTTGTTTAGCTTTTAAAATCTTGGAAAGCATACGGTCAACAGCCCATGCAAGGTTAACAGCTGTTGGCCGGGCATTTTTCAAACGGAGACATTCCGAGTTAAAATAATCATCATATTTATTCCGGTTTGCGGCATTCAAGGTTATCAAATATACACCATATGCTGCGGTTGCGCCAATCAAAGGAGCACCCCTGACATACATTTCTTTGATTGATGCAATAATATCATCCAGTTTTTTAAGGTCTACAATAATCAGTTCATGGGGCAGCATACGCTGATCTATAACCTTTACGGTCTTTAAATCCTTATCCAGCCATATGGGCCGTATTTCTTTACTATCTACTATCATTTGCTTTTCCTTTAAAT
>JAUCGD010000158.1 GCA_030377945.1 Desulfobacterales bacterium HSG17
GTCAGAAACATGATTCCCAGAGCGCATTTTGCAACAGTGTATGCAAAACCTTCAGGCCGGCCCATTGTTGACACCTTTATTACCGAAGTAAGCCAGGATACCTGGATTCTCTTTCCCTGGGATTCCGAATCCAAGTTTGTACAACCCATTGCAGGTATAAAACAGGAAAAATTATGACGGCAAAGTCATCACAAATATCACCACAAATATCTTCAGACAGCCAAACTCCTTTGATTCGTCTTGAAAGAATAAGCAAATCCTTTGGTCAGGTTCAGGCCAATAAAGATATTACCTTAGATATCAGAGCAGGAAAAATCAAGGCGCTTCTTGGAGAAAACGGAGCAGGAAAAAGTACTCTCATGAGTATCCTGGCAGGCCGTCTTCAGCCTGATTCAGGTCAGATTTTCTTTAATGGAAAACCACTAAATTTTGCTTCGACCAAAGATGCTATTGATGCAGGTATAGGCATGGTTTATCAGCATTTTATGCTCGTGGAAGCCATGACCGTTACAGAAAATGTTTTTTTAGGCCAGGAAGGCTCTTTCTGGCTTTCCCCCAAAAAAATGGAAGCAAAACTGGTTAAACTGGCCAAAGATTATAAGCTGGAAGTTAATCCCTCAGCCAGAATATCCCAGTTGTCCATGGGAGAAAAACAAAGGGTAGAGATATTAAAACTGCTGCTTCGCCAAAGCCGGATTCTTATATTTGACGAACCCACAGCAGTTCTCACTCCCCAGGAAACAGAGCAGCTTTTTAATGCCATGGCCCAGATGGCTGCCCAGGGAAAAGCCATAGTGTTTATCAGCCATAAACTTGCCGAGGTAATGGCAGTAGCTGACGACATCGCCATTTTGCGCCAGGGAACTATTGTGGACACTATGGATGCTGCTTTGGTATCATCAAAAGAAGAGCTTGCCCGGCGCATGGTTGGCAGAGAAGTGCTTTTGCATGTGGATAAATCGCCGGTAAAAATAGGGTCCAAGGTTTTGGATATTCAGGGACTTAATTCAGAAATACTCAAGGGAATTGATCTCAATCTCCGCAAAGGAGAAATCCTGGGCATTGTCGGTGTTGCAGGAAACGGGCAGAAACCCCTGGTTGAAACAGTCTGCGGACTGACTGCTCCACGACACGGCAATGTTGAAATCTTTGATAAAACCTGGAAGAAATTTTTTGCAAAATATTCTTCTGAAAATATACTCAGCTATATTCCCGAAGACAGGCTTGGCCTTGCAACATGTCCAGGACTGGATCTCCGGGATAATTTCCTGTTAACCACCCGTCAGAATTTCTGCCGCGGTCCCTGGCTGCGGGGAAAAAAAGCTGAAATAAAAACAAGGGATATTGTTAATGAATTTGGGGTAAGCCCCTCTAATGTTGGTGCATTTGCCCGCCAGCTTTCAGGAGGCAATCTCCAGAAAATGGTACTTGGCAGAGAGTTTTTTCGCAAGCCCAGGCTCATTATTGCAGAACAGCCAACCCAGGGACTGGACATAGCAGCAACAGAAGAAATATGGTCACATCTGCTCAAAGCAAGGGAAAAAGCAGGAATTCTTCTTGTTACGGGCGATCTTTCCGAAGCCCTGGCACTGTCTGACAGGATCGCAGTTATGTACCGGGGGCGAATAATGGATGTATTTGATGTGTCTGATACACAGAAAGTAGATCGGATTGGTCTGCTCATGGCCGGAATAACACCGTCTTAGTTTCGACAGGCTCAGCCGGACAGACATTATTGAAAGACTGGTATTTCAAACTGGGTTTCAGTGAAAAAATACGATAAATATTAAAAATCTGCCTTTTAATGTAACCTTTATGTTTAAAGAGCTTAATTTGGAATAGTGAAAAACATGTCATACACAGTAAAAGATATTCTGAGAATGGAAGTGGCCCCGGCCCTGGGATGTACCGAGCCTGTGGCAGTTGCCCTGGGAGCTGCTGCTGCTGCATCAATCCTGCCCAAAAAAGATATAGAATGGATCGAGATCTGGGTTGACCCCAATATCTATAAAAATGCTCTTGCAGTGTCAATTCCAGGAACAGAGGGGCTTATCGGTCTGGATACAGCTGCTGCCATCGGTGCTGTTGGAGGAGACCCTGCACTTAAAATGGAGGTTCTCAATCCCATAGATAAAAAAATCGTAGATCAGGCCCAGGAATTTATCAAAGCAAAAAAAGTAAAGGTAAATCTGCTTTCAGAGCATAAGGGGCTTTTAATACGAACCCTGATCCGCAGCAATCAGGATGTAGCAGAATCCGAGATCAAGCATATTCATGACAATATAGTTTCCCTGAAATTAAATAACACTCCTGTTAATAAACATCCCCTGTTTTCCAAAAGCGAAAAAGCTGAGAAAAACACACTTTTTGACCTTGAAGCATGGCTTCGGGAAAGAACCCTGGCAGAACTTATTGAGTTTGTATATGATCTTGATGACAGGGATCTTGAATTTATTGAAGAAGGAGTGCGTGTAAACATGCGCCTGGCTGACTACGGCCTGAAATACGGTCCTGGCCTGGGAATCGGCAAAACTCTGGAGCGCCTTGTTCGCCAGAAACTTATTAAAAAAGACATGATTCTTATGGCCAGGATGCTGGCTTCAGCAGCAGCAGACGCACGAATGGCAGGGATTAAACTGCCTGCAATGAGTTCAGGAGGCAGCGGCAATCACGGACTTACAGCAATTTTACCCATATGGGCTGTTAAGGATTTTATTGAGCATGAGAAAAAAACAGTTCTTGAAGCCATTGGATTAAGCCATATAATTACAGCTTATATCAAGGCATATACAGGAAGGCTTTCTGCTGTGTGCGGCTGTTCGGTTGCAGCCGGAGCCGGAGCAACAGCAGGTGTAACTTTTCTTCTTGGCGGAAATCTGCACAATATTGCCGGAGCAATAAAAAATATTACCGTAGATCTGGCAGGTGTCATATGCGACGGAGCAAAAGCCGGATGTGCCCTCAAACTTGCCACAGCAGCAGGCACTGCTGTCCAGGCGGCTCTTTTTTCCCTTCAGGGTGTATGTGTACGTCATGGAATCGTAGGAATCTCTCCAGAGCAGACCATGAAAAATATCGGGACATTAAGCACCCAGGGCATGATAGAAACCGACCGAACCATACTTAATATCATGATTGAAAAACAGTTTTCCGGGATATAGGCAGGCGGTTTAAGGTAAATCCTGCTACTTTTTTGAATCAAGATATCCAGGATTTAAAAGGATGGTCAGGATAAGATCGAATATCCCGGCTATCCTTAAATCATCTTGATCTGCTTACAGCCCATGCCGGAATGGGCATGACCAGCATATGATACCCGTAATCCAGGAACATATCGCTTACTTTATCACCTGCAAAATCTCTTAATTCCATTTCCCTGTCTTCATCTTCCGGTGATGTTACTTTAATCCACAGAGATTCAGGATCATTACAGGCTTCCATAACTTTAATTAGACTGACTTCAGGGAATTTTTCTTTTATCTGTTCCATCAAACTTTCAATTAATTCTTCCTGTTTGAAATTTATCATTTTTCTACCTTCAAAGCATATTTCAGCAGCAGACAAGTTTTCTCCTGCTTTTTCCAGGAATTCTGATTTTATCTGTTTTATCCTCCTTTTTGGTCTTGAATCAGGATATCCAGGATGATAATAGGATGGTCAGGATAAGATCAGCCATCCTGTCTATCCTGAAATCATCCTGACCATCCTGATTCAAATCTGCTTACAGGCTGCAATTATGCTCCACATCTACACCCCGGCTTTGTAACTGGGGGATATAAACGCTGCATGAGGTTGTGCTTAATGGATTACCAGCACCATACATACCGTTATAAAAACCAACAGTATCACCGCTATTAATTCCGCTGTTATCCACCAAAGGTTTTATATCACTGATTTGGTTATCATAAAAGGCAATATATTTTAGATTAATCAGACCTGCCACAGCACTTATATCGCTTATCTGATTTTTAAAAAAAGTAAAACTTTCAAGATTAGTCAGTCCTGCTATTGCGCTTATGTCGCTTATCTGATTGTTAGAAAGGTCAAACGATGTCAGATTAGTCAAGCCTGCTATTGCGCTTATGTCGCTTATTTGATTGTTATAAAGGTCAAACGATGTCAGATTAGTCAAGCCTGCCATTGCGCTTATATCGTTTATCTGATTAACACTAAGGTAAAACTCTGTCAAATTAGTCAGCCCTGCTATTGCGCTTATATCGTTTATCTGATTAAAACCAAGGTAAAATTCTGTCAAATTAGTTAGCCCTGCTATTGCGCTTATGTCGCTTATCTGATTGTCAGAAAGATCAAGCAAAGTCAGATTAGACAACCCCGCCACAGAACTTACATCCTTTATCTGATTGTTATAACAGTTAAGGTATCTCAGTTTGTCCAATCCTGCCACAACATTTATATCATTTATCTGATTGGAATCAATACGTAGTGCTGTAAGATTGTTGAGTCCAGCTACATCACTTATATCACTTATCTGATTGTAACCAAGGTTAAGGTCTATAAGATTGTTGAGTTCGGTCACAGGGGTTATATCGCTTATTTGATTACCCCAAAGGTCAAGATTTGTAAGATTGATCAATCCTATCACAACACTTATGTTGCTTATTTGATTGCCCCCAAGGTCAAGCCATCTTAGATTCTTGCAATATTGCAAACCTTCAATATTTTGAATTTCTTTGCTTGAAGCAACCAAAGATGTCAAACCCAGCAAATCCGAAGCCAAAATATCCCCAGTCGGTTTACTAATCTTCTCCCTAATAACCGCCTCAAGATTTTTATCCAGAAAATTAACAACTTCAGAAGCCCCAGTTTGTGTTATGGTAAAAGTTAACCCTGCAACAGTAATTGTTCCATTTCGAGAACTCGTATCTGTATTTGCCGCAACAAAATAACTGACTGTAACGGTTCCAATCCCATTGCTGCCGGAATTGATAGTTATCCAATCTGTATCATTACTTTTGGCTGTCCAACTGCATCCATTGGGTGCAGTTACACTGACACTTCCGGTTCCGCCGGATTCCGTAAATGATTTGCTGGCCGGTGAAATGCTGTAAGAACAGGGAAGTGCATCTTGTGTTACCGTGAATGTTTTTTCTGCAACAGTAATAGTGCCGGTTCGGGAACTCGTAACTGTATTTGCTTCAACCAAATAGCTGACAGAACCGTTTCCGCTTCCGCTGCTGCCGGAATTGATAGTTATCCAATCAGTATCATTACTTTTGGCTGTCCAACTGCATTCATTGGGAGCGGTTACGCTGACACTTCCGGTTCCGCTGAATTCCGTAAATGATTTATTAGCCGGGGAAATGCTGTAAGTACAGGTTTTCAGACTTCCCAAATCCGAATCACTAAACCCGCTAACCCCGTCACCCAAAGTATTTTTAGCAGCCTTAACCCAATAATAATAAGTTAAACCGACTGTAACAACTGTATCATCATAAGAAGTCTCTGTCTGCCAATCGCTCACAGCACTTGAACCGGCAGAATTCAAAACAGTATTCCGATAAACCCTGTAAGCACCAGCCCCATTCACACTGTCCCAGGCAACACTGACCTTATCCGTATAAATCCCGTCAGAAGCGATCACGTTAGCAGGCGGAGCCAATTCAGGTTTTTTTATTGAAAAAAAGTTGTCACTCTGGTCTAAAACTGATTCATCTGTGAACAGTTTAATGATAACCCTGTAATCATCCCCCTCAAGCAGGGTATCAGAAAGCGTCCATGACCATGTTCCGGTATTATCAGCCTGGGGTGCCAGCCGCCGCATGGCATCCTCACCTTCTTTATACAGGAGAATAATTACATCATTGGTGCTTGCGCCGGTTTCCCATTTTATATTGTAACTGCTGCCGATATACCATGTTCCACCCCCGTTTGGCGATGTTACTGTCAACGGATTGATAATAGAAAAATACCCATCACTGTAATCATCATATGAAGTGTCTGAAATATCAGTTATCCTGATATTGTAATCATTTGCTGAAGCCAGTGTATCGGGTATTGACCATGTATATTCACCTGTATTGCCTGTATTCCCGATTATTGTTTGAAGCTGCGTTTGTCCCTTATACAATAGTATCTTCACATTCCCTGCTGTACCTGCATCCCAGCGGATTGTATAAGCGCTGCCTTTTTCCAGCTTCTCGCCTCCATTGGGCCAGGTCAGCATAAAATCCGATGCAAGCATGATATTGGCCATGCCGAAATTCAGATTATTGGCATGGCCTGACCTTGCCATCCAGAAAGTTCCGTCACCGTTGGGGCCTGCTGTCTCACCACCCCAACTGTTCTTACACAGCCACGCATTTTTACTGTCATCCCATCCGATAAGTAAAACCGCATGACCCCCCACTTGTATCTCCCCTGTATTAATATAAACCTGCCCGTAAGAGCCACTGCCCCAAAATAGGGAAAAGTCATACACATCAAACCTGAAATATGCAGGCCCGTATCTGTAAAGAGATGCTTTCATATCTTTTTCACTGGATGTGTTTACGGTAAAGTAATCACCTGCATTATAAGGAAGAATATTGCATGAATTAAAATCTGGACAGGGTCTGACAGATTGTGCATAATCAGTGCAAGTTTCCAGCATAGGGCCGATTTGATTCCAGAATTTCAGGGCATCCGAATCACCGCCGACACATCCGCCCATATCATTATTGCATGAAACCTGCTGCTGCTCTGAAAGATCATACAGGGTTCCTTCTTTCATCAATATCTTTGACTCCAAAACGCCCACTGAAGCAAAAGCCCAGCAGCTTCCGCATTCACCCTGATCTTTTGCAGGAGTAACAATACCCTGGTTCCGCCAATCAAATGCCGGGGGCAGCTGATCTTTAAAAGAGTCAAAATCTTTAATCATATCGTATAAATCAGCAACATCCTGATTATAATCAGCAGGTCTGCCAGTATCTCCCAGACCGAAACCGGATTCAGGGTCTTGTGCAGCAGCAGCCTTTAAAGCAAAAACGGCCTCAGCCAGCCCGATTTTATCATCATCATTCACATCTGCATTAATATCCAGCCCTGATGTTTCCATGCCGGCACAAACCTGGAGAGCCAAAACCGCATCCCGCAGATCAACATTGCCGGTTCCGTCAATATCTCCGGGTGCTGCGGCATAGATGTTTGAAGAAAATGTTACGGTTATAAATAAAATTGAAAGTAAAATTCTAAATCTTAAATTCTGATTGTTTTTCAAAACTTTCCTCCTTTGAAATTTTTATGTTGCTTTTTGAATCAGGATGTCCGGGATGTAGAAGG
>JAUCGD010000159.1 GCA_030377945.1 Desulfobacterales bacterium HSG17
AAAAAAGTCAGAATTACAGGAAATCTTGTTTTTGATACGGCATTTCATATAGGATCAGGAAAAGAAGGGGAAGGGTCATCTGATATGGGAGTATTGATTGATCCTGACGGCATTCCTATTTTACCGGGTTCAACCCTAAAAGGAAATTTCAGGGCTTTTGCAGAAAGGCTTTCTCAATATTTAGGCATGAAATCCTGTCTGCTGGATTCGGATTTATCAGGTATTAAATGCGTAAGTGATGAAAAATACCGCACAAATAACGATGGCAAAAAGATAAGTGTTTATGAGGAATTCAAGGAACTGAAAACTGAAAAGCAGAAATTGGAATGGCTTCCAAAGCATACCTGCAATGTCTGCCAGCTTTTTGGCTCTCCATTGCAGGCTTCGAGGATATTTTTCAGTGACGGTAATCTTGAGCAAGGAGGCGACAGTATTTTAATTCGTGACGGTGTATGTATTGATCGAGATACTGAAACAGCCCGACACGGAGCAAAATATGATTTTGAAGTAGTGCCCAAAGGTGCAGTTTTTTCAATAAGCATTGATATAGAAAATCCTGAAGATAATGACCTTGCACTGGTGGCAGCAGCCCTGGGAGAATGGGAAAACGGATTTCGCCTTGGAGGTTTTACATCAAGAGGACTTGGAAAGGTCAGATTAACAGATAAAAAGATAGAAGCTGTTGATTACAAAGACCCGGATGCACTTTTGAATTATCTAATATCAAAAAAGATGCAGAAAGCTGATGAATTACTTGAAAACAGCCTGATAAACGCATTATCGGCATTAAAGTCTTAAGGAGAAAACCATGCTGAAAAAAATGATAAACAATGCACGGATTAACATGGAAATAATTCCCATTGATCCCTTATTGATTAAATCCGGTCAGGCCACAGTTGGCGGAGTGGATATGTCTTTTGTCCGTACATACAAATATGGAGAAAAAGAAGAACCTTATATTCCTGGAAGTTCCTTAAAAGGAATGATCCGTGCTTATGGAGAAAAAATCTGCCGCAGTTTAAGAAATCATCCGGTTCCGGTTTGTCTGCCATATGTCAGTCCGGGAAAAGAAACACAAGGAGAAAAGCATCAGGCATCCTGTGGTTTGTGTCTTGATAAATATAAAAAAAAATATAAACAGGATACCATTCCTTCTGCAACCATTTACAGTCTGTCATGCCCCATCTGCCGGATATTCGGTTCACATGAATTTATCGGAAGATGCTCTGCCTCGGATGCTTATTTGACCGAATCTTTTAAAGCAACGGGCGCTCATGCACTTGAAATCCGAAATGGTGTTGCTATTGACCGCTTTACCGGTGGTGCTGCTCCTGGTGCAATATATGATCTGGAAGTCCTCACCCGCGGTGAGTTTTCAACCAGTATTGAGATCAGAAATTTTGAACGCTGGCAATTAGGACTTTTATGCCTGATTTTCAGGGATATGGAACAGGGATTGGTACGTATAGGTTTTGGAAAAAGCCGGGGATTAGGAAGATTTGAAGCCCGAATTACACAATTTCAGATCACGTCATACAATACACCGATTAAAAAAATCACAGGTCTGGCAGGTGTATGCACAAAAGAAGAATGCAAGGCATATGATTTTTTCCCAGAAAAGACTCAATCCAGCACCTCTCTGCCTGTTCCTGTTTTAAACGGACTCCGCCAAGAATATGATATTACAAATACCTGGAAAGATGTATTAAATCAAGCAGTTGAAGACCTGGTTGAAATGATTGGAAATGTAAATTGGCCAAATAATCTTGAACAATTTCTTGAAAGGGGGAAATAATGCCGTTTCTTTTTGCCAAAGATATTTCAACACAGGAATTTATCTCTTTTGTAAATAATGGCCAATGGCCTGAAACATCACTTTTAATGGCCTTTTCCCCTGATTCCTTTAAATTTGAAACCCTTGACTCTGACAAAATTATTCCCGCAGATACAGAGGAAGGTAGAATATTCTGGCCTGAAGGTGAGTTGAAATGGCGTAAAATGGAACAGGGAATGCGGGTTGTATATCTTGGTGATAATACTCCGCCTTTGGGTCTTGATAATTATTCATCTGAAATGGATGGATTAAACCGGGAAAAAGGAAAATTTTTTCTTTGGGGAATCCGTACAGATACAGATGATGAATGGATAGAGCAACAGGTTCCCCATCGCTTTGTTTATCCTGTATCAGAAAAAGAATTTTCCCGCGGAAGAGTAAAATTGATTGTTGAAAAATGGGTTGATAATTCAGGATTTGCCAGATTCAGCAGGTATCACAGTCTTGAAGAATGTGAAGGAGGTGAATAATGCCCCAGGGAGAAAATTTCTGGAATCCCTACCGGATGATACCGGTCAGGAATAGAATAGAGAAAAAATCACCGGCAACCGATGAAAAATTTACAGGTAAAAACGGTCGCATAACATGCACCCTTAAAAACCTGACACCTTTATTTGTATCCAAAGGAAATACAGGAAATCCACGTATTTTTCAAACTCGAAATAATCGCCATGTTATACCCGGCAGTTCTCTCAAAGGAGTTCTTCGATCTCTGGCTGAAATTGTGGGCGGAGGATGTTTTATTACAGGCAGCACTAACAGGCAGTTTGCACCCTGTGAAGCTGCTCATTCACTCTGCATTACCTGCCGAATGTTCGGAATGATGGAACGGGGACGAAATGCCAGGGTTCATAAAGGGAATGTAAGTATTGGTGATGCAATATTACAGGATGAACAGGCAACAACAATTATGCACGAAGTCCTTCTGGGCAGTCCGGCTCCCCGGCACCAATCATTTTACATCACCCCTGAAAACGGACGATTTGACAGGAAAAGCAGAAAACTTTACTTTCATCAGCCACAGGTTAATGATAAATTTACACAAGTACCTAATAACCTTAAGAAACATGCTTGGAATGTCAGCGCACTTGCTCCTGGGCATGATTTTGAATTTCAAATTCTTTTTTCTAATCTTCTGCCTGATGAATTAAATCTTTTGACCTATATTCTGGTTCTTGAAGAAGATGTTCAGGTAACTATTGGTGAAGAAAATCTCAGGTTAAGAGGCCCGTTAAGACATAAAATTGGTAATGCCAAACCTTTGGGCATGGGAAGCTGTCACATTGCCATAAAAAAACTGGAATTTTTTGAAGAACCTTCCAAACGTTTTACTTCTCTTGGAAATGCTATTGGCACCATGTATGAAGGAGAAGACTTGAAGCAACAGATTTCTGAAATGATAAATAATTATACTCAAGATACAAGTACTGTCATGCAGCAATTGCGTAAGATGATGGTATGGGATGAAAATGATAGCAGGGTTTTTCATTATCCAGATTATCACTGGTTTAAAGCACAGGGGAACTCACAGATTGAATTGAAAACAGTTTAAGGAAAAAATTATGCCCACTTCTTTATACCTACTATTCAACCACCAGATAACCCCAGACCAGGAACTTGATGCCCGTACCTCCCTCAAGGTTGAAAACATAATAACCATGCCCCCAGAAATCCAGGACATCTGGAGTCAGGTTCCGCCTGATCTTGATGGTATTTCAGATGTTCTGGCTCCTGTTAAATCATGGCTTTCCTCTGTATCTTCCCCTGGAGACTATGTTCTTGTCCAGGGGGATTTCGGGGCATGTTTTATTATGGTTAATGCAGCATTTGATCTGAGGCTGATTCCTGTTTATGCTACTACAAAAAGAGCAGTGACTGAGGAACTTCAGCCTGACGGGAGTTTAAAAATAACACGAAGATTTAAACATCAACGGTTTAGAAAATACGGAGATTAATGCAATGGGAGTATATCATTTTATGGGTTTAGGACGTGCTGTCGGCGCTGTAACCTGTGCAATTGATTATATAGAAAAAGCTTTAAATGCGATTGAAAATACGCAGGCAACAGAAGAATGCAAAAAACTTTTCCAGGGTACAGGAGGAATTAGTCATGAAGAAATTGATCGCGGAAAGATAGAAGCTATTGTTCTTTTCACCAGCAAGGAAGTCATCAACAATACGTTACCGGCATTTCCATTTTCAGGACATGAAAATCCGGGGCCAGTGCGCCAAGAAGTTGTTAATATTGTACGAAAAGTTTGGAAACGGATTGATCCGGATGTAGGAAGAAAGATATTCTGGTGTGAAGTGGATATTGATAATTTTCAAGACTGCTTTCAAAAAATAATTCAGGTTGCATATCGTTTCAGTCCTTATGGTCGTCAAGGAAAAGAAATTTGGTGCAACTTGACAGGAGGTTCAAATTCCATTGGTTTTGCATTATTATCAATGGCAAGATTAACAGGCAAATCTACAAAACATTATCTTATTTCTCAAAGCAAGGAATTTCAGAAAGAAATAAAAGTACCTTCTCAGATAAAACTTATAAAACCAAATAAAGACGGATATTTCAATATTGTGCCTTTCCTTAAAACAGAAATTGATACGGCTGGTTTTTATAGGATACTTGAAATAATGGGAAATGAACTTAAAGGAGACAAAGTGAGTACCAGTGAACTTTTTAATCGTTTAAGATCATATGATTTATTTACATCTTTTACTATTAAAGAATTTATAAATCAATATATGTTGAAAATTCACAGTCTGGGATATACACGTTACGATATTAAAAACGATCTGAACCAACTTACTGACAGCGGTTGGCAATTTATAATAGAAGAGTTAGATGCACTCAAAAATGTTATAACTCCTCCCCAATCTTTTTCTTCATACAATAATGAAGCATCATCATTGTATGAAGAAGAGAGACTTGACTGATTATGAAGCGATTTAAAGAAATTATAATCAAACCGCATATCGTTCTTCAAAAAGCAGGTTATGATAAACGATCTGATTATCCTCTGATTATCAATTATGCTCTTAAAGTTATAAAAAAGCATGATATTCAACATGAAAATGAATTGTTAAGCCTTATTAACGAAAAATTTGCTGGTTCATCCACAGGCAGGAAATGTGAAAAAACATCAAAGCAAATTAAATATTTTGGAATACCAGGCAAAGACTTTGATAGTGAAGCAATAGATCAGATGAAAACGGTGATGCGTTTGCCTGTTGCCTGCCAGGGTGCATTAATGCCGGATGCACACAAAGGTTATTCTATGCCCATTGGCGGTGTTGTTTCACTTGATAGTTCCATATCTCCAGCATTTATAGGCTTTGATATTGGCTGTCAGATGGCGTTGACAATTTTACAAGATATTAGTCCTGAAGATGTGAAAATACAAAAAAGATATTTATTAAATTCATTGTTAAATGTAACACATTTTGGGAAAGGAAATGTCTCTTTTGCTGACGGGCCTCGTGACCATGCAGTAATGGAAAATCCTCTATGGAATGAGATTAAATTATTAAAAAAGATAAAGCAAGATGCATATGTTCAATTAGGCAGTTCTGGAAAAGGTAATCACTTTGTAGATATTGTTATCGGAAAAATGACAAAAAAAGTAAGCTGGCTGCCTTTAGATAAAGGCAGTTCGTTTGTTGGTATATTGTCTCATAGTGGTTCAGGTAAAATTGGCCAGGGTGTAGCAGCATATTATATGAAGATTGCTGAAACGGAAGTATCAAAAATTGCAAAAGGAATTCCAAAAGGCTACGAATGGCTTTCATATGACAAAGATTCTGGAAAGGAATATTTTGCTGCAATGAATCTTATGGGAAAATATGCCAGAGCTAATCACATACTGATTCATAAACACTTTATGAAACAGATAGGCGGACACCCTTTAATTCAGATCAAAGATTATCATAACTTTGCCTGGAAACAAGCAAATGGTACTTTTATACACCGCAAAGGTGCAACACCTGCTGATATAAAAACACCAGGACTGATTCTTGGCACGTCAGCAACACCATCGTATCTCACTGAAGGGTTGGGAAATAGAGACAGTCTGAGTTCTTCTTCACATGGAGCAGGAAGAATTTTGTCTCGGAAAAAAGCAAAAGCAGCATATGACAAAGAAGCAGTAAAAAAAGCATACAAAGAAGCGGATGTATTAACATATGGTGTTGCAGATGATGAAAATCCATACGCTTATAAGGATATCAGCCATGTAATGAATTTACAGGAAAATATATTAGTTCATACCATTGCTATAATGAAACCGTCAATTGTCGTTATGGGAGGATAATTATTTATTAACATCCAGGAGGAAAGTATGCGAAAAGTTTATATGAGTTTTCTCGGTTTGGGCTTTTTTGATAAGGAAAAAAAAGAATACAGATATACTCCAACAACTTATGAGCTGAATAATGCTGTTTCAAAGGAAACAGAATTTGTTCAGGTTGCTGAAATGGAGCTGCTTAACGCAAAGGAGTTTGATCTTGTCCTGATTATTGCCACGGAAAAGTCTTATAAAACCCATTTTTCCAATCTTGAAATGCAGATGAAAAATTTTGAGGTATATCCGGTGCATCTTGAGATTGATGAAAAAATGGATTCTAAAAGTCAGTGGCAGTGGTTTGAAAAAATTTTGTGTTATATTGAAATCGGGGATGAACTCACGGTTGATCTTACTCATGGATACCGCTCTGTGCCCATTGTTTTTTCTGCTGCTATCAATTTTCTGCAAAAAGCTAAAAATATTAAAATAAATGCCGTGTATTATGGTGCATTTGAAGCAAACAGGGGCTCTGCCCCGATCATAGATATGAAGGATTTTTATAATATCAATGAATGGGCTGAAAGTGTTACCCGGCTTGTTGAAGATGCAGATGCACGGAAAATGGCTGAGGTTGCAGGTAAAGCATCTGAAATTCAGATGGGAGAACTTAATGACCCGGAAGTAATTGAAACCTTTGAAAATTTGACCAATACAATCAGGAATGTGGATGTAAATAATGTTGCTGAAAAGGCTGAAAAGGCAATTGAGTTAATCCGGGAAAAGAAAAAACATGCATCTGAAACCGGGAAAATTCTTCTGGATCTTGTTATTGATAAATTTGTCTGTCTTACAACAGGTGAACCTGTGAGCGGCATGTATGACAAGGCTTATTTTAATATCCAGCTTAAAATTATCAGGCTGCTGCTGGATCACAGGCTTTATATGCAGGCTTATACTGTTATGCGGGAGTTAATCGGTTCAATTGGAATGATTCCCTCAACGCTAATATTTTTTGACCCTTTTATGCTAAAAAAAAATGACCCCATATTGCACAACACATAACTTTCAAATTGAGTTATAAAATTGAAGTCCTGCTATCCCGCCCTAAAAAAAAAGAAAA
>JAUCGD010000160.1 GCA_030377945.1 Desulfobacterales bacterium HSG17
ATTAAGGGGGGAAAAAATGTCTGTAAAAAAATGCTTTGGGTTGTGTATGGTTTGTTTGTTTGTATTAATGACTACAGGGAAAGGTCTTGCCGAGGACTGGTCCCGGAAATATCCGATAAAAAAGGATATTTCAGGTCCATATTCTTATGATTCAATATCTAAAAAAGACTATAAAGGAATCACATTAAACATCATAACACATGTAAAGCCGGTCATAGGTGAACCCACCGAGGTTCATGCCAGGCAATTTGAAGAACTGACCGGAGCAAAGATAATTGTTAAACATGTGCCCTTTGGCAAATTGTATCAGGAGATCATGTTAGGGCTGCGTAAAGGAAAATATGACGTTCTTGTCAGCACTACTCTGTGGCTGGCAGATATGTATTCTTATCTGGAGCCGCTGCCTCAGAAAATGCTGGATTCCGATCAGTTTAAGGATGTAATACAGTATTATAAGGATCTGTCCAGGCGTGGTGATTCCTATTATTTTGTTCCCATTGACGGGGACCGTCATTATATGCAATATCGCAGGGATTTACTGGAAAACCCGTCCTGGCAATCTGAATTTAAAAGCAGATATCACAAGCCTCTGGAAGCACCGAAAACATGGATTGACTTAATGGAAATATCTGAATTTTTTAACAATAAAGACTTGGGGAACGGAAAAACAGTATATGGCATGGCAGAAATTACAAAAAAGGATGATCTGTTGTATTCACACTTTATAAAGCGGGCTGCCCCTTATGCCAAACATCCTGATGTAAAAGGCGGGTTTTATTTTGATTTGAAAACCATGAAGCCTTTGATTAATAACCCTGGTTTTGTTGAGGCACTGGAAAATTTTATCAAGATGCATAAATTTTATCCCCCTGGAGGAGAGAACTGGGGGCTGTGGGATATTATCCAGTCATTTGGAAAAGGGCAGGTTGTGTTTTCCGATTCATGGGATGATGCGTTTATCCAGGCTATGGAGCCTGAATCAGGGATTCGTAACCAGGTAGCAGCAGGTATTTCTCCTGGGGCAAGAAAAGTCTGGAACAGGGATACAGGCAAATGGAATGATTTTCCTGATGTTAATTATGCTCCTTATATTGCATCAGGGTGGACAAGTTCTGTGGCAAAAAGCAGCCAGCACAAAGAAGCTGCTTTTGATTTTCTGGGATTTTTCGGGAATGAAGCAAACCATGCCTCTGATTTGCTTATCGGCCGCTATGGAGTCAATCCTTTTCGTTATTCGGATCTTGATAAAAATTTCTGGACAACCTTTGCAGGATGGGATGAAAATGTGGCTTTTTCATATATACAGACCTTCAGCAATATAAATAAAAACAAAAATAAACTGTTTGACCTGAGAATTCATCTGGCAGGACTTTATATGAATGCCTTAAACACTGGAGTAGCAAGGGCGTTAACCGGCCGTGCAACAGCCCAGGAAGCATTGGACGGCGTTGCCAGGGAATGGGAAAAACTGAACAAAAGAGTTGGCATTGACAAACAAAGAGAAGTATACGCAAATCTTGTAAGGTTAGAAGATAACGAATAACAAACAAAACAGTATAGGTATCAGTCACTGAAATTTACATTGCTGTTTGGCGGGGTTATTTATGGCCCCGCAGAGTTATTCGGAATTTATATATTTTATATACAACGGAGTATTTTATGAATCGCCGAACCAAATTAGGCATTGCTGCAAAGACGTCATTGATTAATGGCCTTATCATCTTTATGCTTTTGACTGTATCTGGATATTATGCTTTGCAATATCAGTCTGATATGATCGTTTATATTGTTAATGAATGTATACGTAAAATAGAGAAATCCATTGATGTGCAGGGAGAAACCCGGAAGGATGCATTAAATGGAACAATGGAATTTGATATCAGGATCATTTCCAATATGTCCGGTACATTTTTATATAACATGAATACAGATGATCTGAAAACAGCGATTCGTCCCTATATGGACAAACCTGAAATCCAGGCAGTCAAAATTCTTGATTATAAAAAGCAGCCCTTTGCAGCCCTTTGGAAAACAGGGGAAATCAGGATGGGAGATGAAGTTCCGGAAACTATAAGCCTTGATTCATATTTATCTGTACGGGCAGACGCACTTTATGAAGGGGAAACCTTGGGCGAAGCCCAGATATATTATACAGATACCGGGTTAATTAAAAATCTTCACCAGAGTAAAAAAGAAATCCGTTCAGAAATTTCAACATTTGAAGAGACCATAAACAAACGGGTTACAAACGCATTTTACCTGGAAATTATTGGGCTTGTCTTTATAATAACCGTGCTGATTATAACCATCATCATCTGCATAAAGGTTATTGCAATTCTGCCTATCAGGAAACTGATAAAGATACTAAAAAAAAATGCAGAACAACTAACACTTGCATCCGGCCAGATTGAATGCTCCAGTCAGTCCCTGGCTGAAAGTACATCTGAACATGCAGCCTCCCTGGAAGAAACATCAGCTTCACTGGAAGAAATGTCTTCCCTGACAAAAAAAAACGCAGACAATTCTGCACATGCAGATGATCTGACCCGGTGTTCAACCCAAGCTGTTGAACATGCAAGTTCATCCATGGATGATGTGACCCGTTCAATGCAAAAGATTTCTGAGTCCAGTGAACAAATATCTGTAATCATCAAAACCATTAATGAAATCGCCTTTCAGACCAATCTCCTGGCATTGAATGCAGCAGTTGAAGCAGCCAGGGCCGGGGAAGCAGGGACAGGTTTTGCAGTGGTGGCAGATGAGGTCAGAAATCTTGCCATGCGTTCGGCTGATGCTGCAAAAGACACAACAGATCTCATAGAAGATACTGTAAAAAGAATCAAAGACGGCTCGGCATTTGTAAGCAGAGCCAATGAATCTTTTGCTGAAGTTGCTGGCCAGACTCGTGAGGTGGGTTCCCTGGTTGCTGAAATTGCAAAGACTTCAGGTGAGCAGGCGCGTGGAATTGAACAATTGAACAGAATAACCGAAAACATGGATGGGGTAACACAGCAGAACTCTGCAAACTCTGAAGAAACAGCCGGTTCATGTATGGAAATGAGAGCTCAGGCTGAACAATTGGAGAGAATTATAGATGGGCTGAACAACATTATCGGCAATGTTAGGAATATGAAGTGATAAATAACAAAACATATATCTGGCATTAAACACCTGTAAAAAAAATCATCATGCACAGGGCGTAACTATTTCAGTTTGCTGCGACTGCGCCAGCTGCCTTTTAATGCCACTGCATACTTTGACAGTTTTAAATGTAACTGAATTTATTCCCGGTCTTGGAAGCTCTGTTTAACAGATTGCAGCTGTTCTGGATTTCAGCGTAATTCAAGGTGCTATCCTTTTATAAAATCAACAGCATTCTTGAGCATCATGATTCCAGGTGTCAACACAGGTTTTATCTTTGTTCCGGTGCGTTTCATCGCTTCTTTTTGCCTTGACCAGTCAGGATGGTTGGCAGGATGGTTAAATGCTTCAGGATGGGGCATAAGACCGAAAACCCGGCCTGTGGTATCACAAATTCCTGCTATATCATGGAGGGAACCGTTTGGATTAAACGGGAACCTGCCATTAGCCTGACTGCCGTCAGGCATTGAATATTTTAGTGCTACCTGATTATTTTTAACCAATTTATCAAGTACAGGCTGCTCTGCATAAAATTTCCCTTCCCCGTGGCGCACTGGAAACTCCATTTGATCCATGGCTTTGGTAAACACACATGGAGAATCAGGATCAGCTTTAAGAGTAACCCATTCATTCCTGAAATTACCACAGTCATTAAAGGTCAGGGCAACCGACCTGCTTGTGTAATCTTTATCAAATCCAGGCAGCAGTCCAAGATTAACAAGGGTCTGGAATCCATTGCATATGCCTATGACAAGATTTCCCTTTTCTACAAAAGAAAGCAGCTGATCCCCGATATTGTTTTTCAGACGCACAGCCTGGATTACACCGGCTCCGTGGTCATCACCCCAACTGAAACCGCCGCCAAATACAAGGATTTGAAAATCATTAAGAGAAATACTCCCTTCAATAAGTGAATTTATATGAACCCGTGTTGATTTTGCACCTGCAAGTTCAAAAGCATGGGCTGTTTCCATATCGCAGTTTAATCCATATCCGGTCAGTACCAGAACATTCACATTCATATAAGGCCTCCCAGCGGTGCTTTCCAGGCTTTTTTAAGTTCCTGCACAGGAATATCAATAATGGATCTTCCATCAGTGCCTTTGATGAAAAAATCACTTGATTTTGTTACAGTTCCAATCCTTGAACATATTGATTCATCAAAAAGCTTTTCAAATTTCATCCTGTTTTTTGAAGCTATGGTGACAATAAACCGACCTGCTGATTCTGAAAAAAGAACCTTTTCATTTTCCAGTTCAGGTTCGATTTCTTCAGTTTTTGGTCCATTTGCAACAGGCACTTCATCAAGATTAATAATCATTCCAATATTGCCTCCCATTGCGGTCATTGCCAGATGAATCCCAAGTCCTCCCCTGTAAATACCGTGGGCAGATGCCACCAGACCCTGTTCTATGGCTTTTTGCAGTCCTTTATAAACAGGTATGAATTCTGCGGTGCGTACCTGGGGAACATTAATTCCTGTATATCCCATATGTTCATAATATTCAGAAGCTCCCATTTCATTTCTGGTCAATCCAAGGATGTAAATCATATCCCCAGGAATTTTTGCATCCATTGTTACACAAGTTTCAATATCTTCAACAACTCCTATTGCAGAAAACTGGATTGTTTCAAGAGCTGATATTTTATGGGTTTCTTCATAAGGGCCTGGAAGATGGCCGTCAACATACATACTGTCTTTGCCTGACAGCAGGGGGATTCCGTAGGCCAGACACATATCCTTTAGAGCCAGGCATGAGCGCACCAGCTGCGCTGCCTTGAATTTGCCGTCAGGATTTTTTCCAGGATCATATTGAATATTGGGCCAGCAGAAATTATCAACACCGCCTATATGGTCAAGATTTCCGCTGACAGCAATAAGACGGCGTACAGCCTCGTCAATGGTACAGGCTGTCATGTGATAAGCATCAATGGCAGAATAGGCAGGAATAAGTGCCTGGGAAAAGGCCAGCCCTTTTTGAGATGTCAGCAGGGGCCTTATAACTGAAGCATCGCTGTTAACATCCCTTTGTGCTCCAACCAGGGGTTTTATTATACTGGTTCCCTGGACTTCATGGTCATACTGCCGGGTAATCCATTCTTTGGAGCAGATATTGGGCCTGGACAGCATATCTGTTAACAGCTTACCGTAATTTGTTGGAGAACCGAGTACCGGTTCAAACAATCCCCTGTTTTCAGGAGATTGCCATACAGCATCAAATTCCCACTGGGGAAAACCTGATTCCAGCAGATCAAGATCAATACAGGCACATGTTTTACCTTCATAGGTAACATGCAGCTTTCCTGTATCTGTATATTGACCGATAACCGTACTTTCAACTGCATGTTTCCTGGAAAGAGCCATAAATTGTTCCAGATGTTCAGGCTTTACAGCTATTGTCATGCGTTCCTGGGATTCTGATATCCAGATTTCCCATTGATCCAGACCTTCATATTTCAAAGGAACCTTTTCAAGCTGAATATCGCAGCCATTGCTTAATAATGCTGATTCACCTAGTGAAGATGACAGACCTCCGCCTCCATTGTCAGTGATAAATGGTATCAAGCCTTTATCACGGGCTTCCAGGAGAAAATCGTGCATTTTTTTCTGGGTGTAAGGGTCCCCGATCTGCACATGGCCTGCCGGGGTATTTTGGGAAAAACTTTCGGAAGAGGCTGTTACCCCGTGAATACCATCTTTTCCCACCCTGCCTCCGCTCATTATAACAAGGTCTCCCGGAGATGTTGTTTTTTTATCTGCTGGTTCACCATTTATCTGAGCAGGCATCATACCCACAGCACTAACAAAAACAAGGCATTTACCCATATAGCCTTTATCAAAAAGAACCTGGCCAAATGTTGTGGGTATGCCGCTTTTATTGCCTCCGTCCCTTACTCCTTCAATAACCCCGTCTAAAAGCCTCCTGGGATGCAGCCTGGGTTTGAGTTTACCATCATAATTCCTGTCACCCACGCAAAAACCGTAACTGCCCATGATAAGCTTTGAGCCTTTGCCGGTTCCCAGGGGATCTCGGTAAACACCTACTATCCCAGTAATAGCACCTCCGTAGGCTTCCATATTGGAAGGTGAATTATGGGTCTCCCCGGTAATAACATAATAATTGTCTTTATCAAACCGGCCTGCACCTGCATTATCCCATAAAACCGAGATAACCCAGTCTTTTTTATCCTTTAATTCAAGGGTCGGGCCTTCAATACAAGTTTTAAAAAGATTATTGACAATCTCAACAGGTTTATCAGGATCTTCCTGATATCTGAAAAGTCCTCTGAATGTATTGTGATTGCAATGATCGCTTCTTGCCTGGGATATGTATTCCAGCTCAATATCAGTGGGTTCGGCAAGACCAACAAGTGCACGCATTTTTTTAACTTCTTCCTTGAGAAAATATGCCCTGATTATGGGAATATCATTGGGATTTAAGGCAAGATTGCGCTGATCGCTGATTTTTTTCAGGGTTTTATCGCTGTCAATGGGAATGGAAGTAATTGTCGGCTTATGATTAAGAATCACCTTTGGAATAATTATTCCTATGCCTGTTTCAGGATTCCATGATTCTTTGGAATAAATCTTCCATTGCTGGATAATATCATTGGCCAGAATCCGGCCTGCTATTATATCTGCATTTTCAGAACTAAGGCCCTGCCCTTTCAGGCAATAGCGCTTTGATGTATAAATAGCTTCATCTTTTCCCAGGGATATTTTCAAAATATCTTCAACAGCTTCAACTGCTGTTGCTCCGGGATTATCCCTGACTCCAGGCCGAAATCCAACCCAGATAATACTGTCAAAATCCAGTGCAAGGGGAGCAAATGAAGATATCTGGGTTACAGGATTGGTAAAAAGCTCGGTCTGAATTTTTTTCAGCTGAGCTTCTGACAAGTCCGCATCAATGGTTATAACATGGATGGTACGGACTCTTTCAATATTTATCCCGAAATATTCTTTTGCCTTTTTTTTGATACTCTGTCCTTCAGGGTCGGATAAATCGGGCTTTAATGTAATTTCCAGTCTGTATGGCATAATACTTTCACTTTTTATATTTTTGTTATTGTTCTATTATTAATTATATAAGG
>JAUCGD010000161.1 GCA_030377945.1 Desulfobacterales bacterium HSG17
ATGGAAAACAGTGATCAAAACAAATTTAAAAAAGCTAAATATGGACAAGCTTTTACTAAAGAATCAGCAAAATCTGAGTACGAAAATTTATCAAATAAAACCACTCGTGAATTTTTACCTCAACATCAAAATCTTGTAAACTATTCTCATTTCCCAAGGAGGTAATTCATGACCCAAGCCCAGGCCTCTGTCAAACCTTCCGGATACCGTTGGGTGGTTTTCTGCTTATTAGCCTTTGGTTACCTATTGGTCTATTTTCATCGGCTCTGCCCTGCAGTGGTGGCTCTGGACATGCAAGCTGATCTCAATACCAGCGGCGCTTTACTCGGTTTTTTGGCTGCCGCCTATTTTTATCCTTATGCTCTGATGCAGCTTCCATCAGGTCTGCTTTCTGACTCCTGGGGCCCTCGTAAAACCATCACCATCTTTTTTGCCATAGCTGGTGCCGCTTCCATTTTTTTAGGTATGGTCGAATCCATGAGGCTTGCCATCCTGGCTAGAGCCCTAGTGGGATTGGGCGTGGCCATGCTTTTTGTCCCTACCATGAAAATGCTGACCAATTGGTTTAAAGCTGATGAATTCGCCCGTATGACCGGAATACTTATGGCGGTAGGAGGACTGGGCGGCTATACTGCCTCCCGACCCCTGGCCTGGCTTAGTGACATGCTGGGCTGGCGGGGTAGTTTTGTGGCCATTGGCGCCGCTACCCTGATAGTGGCAGTGGCCATCTGGTTTTTGGTGCGCAACACACCAGAGGAAATGGGTCTTCCATCGGTTAATCCTGCGACTCAGGATAACAATCAAAAGGCAGAAGCCATTGGACTGGCCCAGGGTATGAAGATGGTACTTTCTTCACCTCGTTTTTGGCTTCTTGCCACCTGGTTCTTCTTCACGTTCAGCATATTCTTCAGCTTTGGAGGGTTGTGGGGGGGACCCTATTTGATGCACGTCTATGGTTTTAGTAAAGCTGAGGCCGGGAACATATTAGGAATGTTGGCCCTGGGCATGATTGTGGGGAGTCCTTTTTTAAGCTGGATGTCGGACAAGGTATTTCACTCCCGAAAGAAGGTTATTGTTCTGTCCTCGATCATTACGGTCTGCGCCACAATCCCCCTGGCCTTCTTTCCTGGCGGAATGAACCAGCAAGGTCTTTATTTATTATGCTTTCTCTTGGGGATGTTCAACAGCGCTGTGGTGGTGGTGGCATTCACTGCGACCAAGGAATTGTTCCCGGTGGAGATCTCGGGAACATCTGTGGGATTGGTGAATCTATTCCCCTTCCTGGGCGGCGCAGTGACACCACCCATATTGGGATCCATATTGGAAGCCCAGGAAAAAATCGCAATAGGATACTCTGTTGAGGCATATTCAAAAGCCTTTCTACTATACTTTGTAGCCGCCATAATCGCCTTTACTGTAGCATGTTTTATCACCGAGACCATGAAAAAGGAATCTGATCAACCTTAAAACAGAACACTACTAATGAAACTGCTACGGCTAGTACCTTTGTTAAGTTATCCTCTCCCACAAACTTGCAATCAACGTTAAGCCAAATTTTTTAGGTTTTCAAAATAGGAGATTAACCGCCACCAACAGGTGGAAAAATTCCGACTCTGTCATTATTCTTTAATTGATAGGTGATATCTTTTCGTTTTCCATTAATGAAAACTAATTTTATAATATCATTTGGAACTTTCAGATTTGTAACAAGCTTTTTTACTGTTGTACCTTCTTTGACCAGGTAGCTGGTGCTGTCTTCAGGCAGGTATGTGGACAAAGTAGCAAATAAGTTCAGATCAATTTTAATCATTAAGTTGTGCTGCTTTTATTTTATCAATCAACACGGGCAAAAATGCTTTGCAGTCATCTACAATACCATAATCGACTTGTTCAAATATAGGAGAATTTTTATCATTGTTGATAGCGATCATTAGCTTTGCATCCATAATCCCCACCATGTGCTGAAGCTCTCCTGAAAGTCCTACCCCAAGATACAGATCGGGGTTGATCATTTTACCACTCTGCCCGATCATGGTATCCAGTTCTGCCCAGCCTTCATCTACTGCAGGCCGTGTACATCCAAGCGCAGCATTCAAGGTTTGTGAAAGCTGTTTTATTAAATCCCAACCCTGTTTGTCACCTGCACCTGCTCCGCCTGCCACAACAGAGGATGCGTCTTCAATGGAAACTCCTTGCTTAGGCTCCTGTACGATCTCAAGAGTCTGAATACTTTCTTGTTTTGAGAAATTCATGGTTACTTCAATCGTTGTTCCCTGCCTTTTTTCATCCATTTTTGGAGTTGGAAAAACACCTTGGGCACAAGTGGCCATCTGAGGCCTTGCTGTTGGACAAATTATGGTCATTAATCCTCCATACGCTGGAATTTTTTGTTCTAAGATACCTTTATCATCCAAACACAAATCAATGCAGTGCGCACTCAATCCTGTTTTTAATTTAGCTGCCACAAGTGGAGCCAATTCTCTTCCTACAGATGTTGAGCCCAGAAACATCATATCGGGTTTTTTAAGTCTGGCAATGTTTACAATGATATCGGTATAAATGGCTTGCTGGTAAAATTTAAGCTCTGGTGATTCACCCTTGTAAACAATATCAGCACCTGCCCAAAAAAGAGGATCAACAAGGGGATGAATATCATGCCCTAAAATGATGCAGCCAACCTTTTTGTTAAGGCTATGGGCTAATTTTCTTGCCTGGCCCAGAAGCTGGAAAGTAACAGGATTGATTTGATTGTCAAATTGATCTGCAATAACCCAGATTGCACCCATTTTTTCATCAAGTGTGTCATTTTTTCTTTTCTTTTCGTTCATTATATCACCTCACCTATTTTGCCAGACATCCAGATTCTTTGAGGAGTTTAAACACAGTGTCTGCCTTTTCTTCCAAGGTCCCTTGAATCATTGTAATCTTTCGCTTGTTTTGGGTTGTTTCCATTTTGCTGACAATGGTTGGAGAACCGTTGGCACCCATTTTTTTGTTATCAACACCCAGTTGTTCAAGATCAAGGATTTCAACCTGTTTTTTTCTGGCTTTGATAATGCCGGAAAAACTTAACGTTCTGGGTTGGTTCAAGTGTCTTGTCACTGTAAAAACAGCAGGTAATTGGACTTTAACCCGTCTGTAGCCGTTGTCAAAATCAGCTTTCACTGTCCATGTCTGAGTTTCATTTTCTTCAATGGTATTCACCATGGTAACAACTGGTGTATCAAGAAAGGATGCTATCTGGGGGCCGACCCACTCTGTTGCCCCGTCACTTGAGGCCATACCGCAAAAAACCACGTCAAAACTTTCAAGTTTTTTAATTCCTGAAGCCAGAGTGTATGCAGTAGCAAAGGCGTCAGCACCGCCAAATGATTTATCAGAAAGCAACATGCCTTTATCTGCGCCTAAGGCCATACACTCTTTTACAATGGATGCTGCTTTTGGCGGCCCCATACTGATCACCATAATATGGGCGCCTTTTTCTTCCTTCAGGTTTAAAGCTGCTTCCAATGCAAATTTATCAAGCGGGTTTAGCACCATGGGGATATCTTTTCTTATTAGCGTCATTTTGACTGGATCAATTTTAATACTGTCTGCCTTGGCAGGGTCTGGTACAGCCTTTATACAAACAACTATATTTAACATTACACAACCTGTATGTTTTTTTGCCCGGCACCAAGTTTTTAAGATTCAGGTGCCGGGTTAATGATTTATTAAGACATTGCCCACCGGGCTACAATCACTTTCATAATATCGGAGGTGCCGGCAGAAGGTCCTACAACAGCAGCATCCCTGTAATAACGGCTCACTGCATACTCTTCCATGCACCCGTATCCACCGTGAATATCCACAGCCATCTTGGCAGCTTTCTGGCAAGATTCCGTGGTATAATATTTGGCCACGGCAAACTCGTTGGAGCATCTTTGTCCTGCATCCTGCATGGCGGCAGCCCTGTATCCAAGCAGCCGGCCTGCTTCAAGGTCTATTTTCATTTCAGCTATTTTATTCTGGATGGTTTGAAGTTTTGCAATGGGTTTTCCATAAAGGATTCTTTCTTTGGAAAATTTGATGGATTCTTCAAGACAGGCTGTCTGAAGTCCAAGGGCACATCCCACCATTCCCCCCCTTCCTATTTCTCCGATGGCTGACATGGTCACTACAAGCCCTTTTCCTTCTTTTCCAAGAAGGTTAGCAGCCGGGATTTTTAAGTTTTCAAAGGCAAGTTCGCCTGTATTACATCCTCTGAATCCAATTTTGTGCTCCACATGGGTGGCTTTGAAACCTTCCATACCCTCTTCAACGATAAAGGCGGAAAAGCTTTTTGGGTTGTCTTCGTCCTTTGCAAGGATAACAAGAACATTGGCAACATGGGCATTTGTGATAAAACATTTACGCCCGTTGACAATATAATCGTCACCATCTTTTTTATAGGATGATCTTATACCTGTGGGATCTGATCCACCTGTGGCTTCCGTAACTGCAGCAGTGCCAAGAAGTTCTCCTGTGGCAAGACCCGGCAGAAATTTCTTTTTTTGTTCATCGGTTCCAAACAGAATAAACGGTTCAATACCCAGAGCAAACACCTGGAGCATCATGGCTGTGGCAACACTTACTCTTGCAATCTCTTCTAAGGCAATCAGTCTTGCAGTATAGCCAAGACCCAGTCCGCCAAACTCTTCAGATATTGTGACTGCCATCATTTCAGCTTCGGCAAGGGCTTTTACGACATCCTGGCTGACCTCGCCTGTTTTTTCCATTTCTTCAACTCTTGGCGCAATCTGTGTCTCTGCAAATTCCCGTGCTGCTTTTCTGAACATTTCCTGTTCTTCTGTCGGTGTAAAGTCTATCATTTTAAAAATCTCCTTTTAAATTTTTGTAAAGTATATTCATAAATGTTTTGCACAATTTTACTAACGCTCACCGCATCTGTTTTTCTTACCCCGGATACCTAAAAGAAACCGATGAGGCCCTGGTGTACCCGGTGGAATCAAACCTACTCTGTCATTATCCTTAATCACATGTTCAAAAGAATCTGCTTTTCCGTTAATAAAAACAGCTTCCACATCATCTTCTTTCAGTTTTAGCGAATGGAGTAGATCCAGTACAGTATGTTCTTCCGGTATGTTCATTGTGATATCTGCGTAACCAAAATTATTTTTTTTCAGTTTTTTTTGAAGAAAGGAAAATGCATTAAACAAAATCTCAGGCATGATGATTCACCTTCATATGTATATAAATTAAAAAAAGCAGGACCGGTTTTCACCGGCCCTGTAAGTTTTGTTCAATTATAGTTTAGCTATAGTCTGTTGCAACTGAAAGTTCTTCTACTGTAAAATCCCAATTTACATTATGGGGTTTCAAGTTGTCCTTGAACATTTCAGGCAACTGATCCTGGGCTTTTGTGAAACCGGCATTTCTATTAAACTGAATCTCATTTTTCAAGATGCTACTCCCAAGTGCAACTACATCATCCGGAGTCAGGCTGAGACCGTATTGTGCATTCAGCATTTCAACAATTAAAGGTACACCACGATCACTGTCAAGGACAGGAAATGCCACGAAAAGACAGAGCCCTGCTGCATCAATTGCAGCTGTTGCAATCTGAAGATTCTTAGAAATCTCAACATTATTGGCTTTTTTGTGGGGATCAACCTCTCCGCCAACACCAAGGAGGTTAGGCGCAACTGCATATCCTGCAGTATGATCAGCACCCATGGGAGATGTAGCATAGGTAACGCCTACACCTTTTGTGGATCTTGGATCATAAGCGGGAAGGCTCTGATTTTTGACAACTGGAATCCTGTCAACACCCAATGCCTGACCTGTGAAAGCAGTACCACTACCGATAATTTTACCAACAGGATCTCCAGTTCCAACTTTCTTTAACATTTCAATAGCAGCCTTTCCGTCGCCCCATGGAATAAGTCCACCTTCCATGGCAACCGCTATTGTGCAACCTGTTTCAATTGTGTCCAGTCCAAAATCATCACAAAGCCTGTCAAGCATGGCAATATCATCTAAATCATTGATGATGCAGTTTGCACCAAAGGCCCAGATGGTTTCATACTCAAATCCGGCTGTGAGATATTTTCCTTCTTTGTCATGGTAAACCTGGGAACATTGGATAACACAACCCGGATGACACCCTTCAGTTGTAATGCCGCCTCTTTCTGTAATAACATCAGCCATGGTCTCACCACTGATATCATTATGATCTTCAAAACGGCCTTCACTAAAGTTTTTAGTTGGCAATGCGCCGGCTTCATTGATGATGTTCACCATAACTGCTGTTCCATAGGCGGGTAATCCTTCTCCTGATACAGAGTGGCTCCTGAGAAGTTCAACCCATTCTTTGTTGGCTTTCTTGAATGCTTCAGGATCAGCAAGGTCAAGTCTTCCTGCACCTGTATCATCAATTACAATGGCTTTAATTTTTTTGGAACCCATGACGGCGCCTAACCCCCCGCGTCCGAAGGCTCTACCTGGTCTACCCTTGGGATCAGCCTGCTGGATACTGGCGGCTGTAAGGCATTGTTCTCCTGCCGGTCCGATACAGATGATACCTGTTCTTTTACCATAATCAGCCCATAATTTTTCTATGGTTTCATAAGTTCCCTTACCGGCAAGGTCACCTGCGGGAAGTATTTCTACTGAATCTTTTTTAATAACAATAATGGAGTAAGCGTCTGATTCAGGTTTGCCCTCAAGGACTATTGCTTTAATTCCAAGTTTGGCAAGTTTCTGGGATGCGAGCCCACCTGCATTTGCTTCTTTAATACCACCTGTAAGAGGAGATTTTCCTCCAGCAGACATTCTTCCAGAATTTGCTGCTGCAGTTCCGGATAGAAGTCCCGGAGCAAAAATAAGTTTATTATTTTTACCCAGAGGATGGCAATCCGGTGCTACTTCATCAAGTACCAATTGAGATGTTAAAGCGCGGCCTCCAAGGCCGGCCAGTTTTTCTTCCGGTTCTGTAATTGTAAATGTTTTTTCCTTTGTGTTAACTCTTAATAATTTAGACATAATTCCCCCATCTCCTGTTAATGTTAAAAAATTTAGAGACAGAACGGTCGGTCTTGAATGGGAGAATGAATATTGGCTTACCTGATTGTTATGTGAGGCCGACCTTTGAAATCATCTTGTAATTAGAAAAAGGAAAGGATCGCGGTCAAGCGACGTCTGACTATTAGAAAGTAAATACAATGACAGAG
>JAUCGD010000162.1 GCA_030377945.1 Desulfobacterales bacterium HSG17
GACAGATATAAGTAAAGCTGCAGATTACCAGAACATTATTTCCATCCGTGTAAGAATTCTCAAAGAGCAGGACAAACAGCGTGCAGCCCACCTGGCTGCCCTGAATAGTCTTAAAAAGCACTTAGGTCAATATATTACAGCATTGACTGATAGCAGCAGCCAGGCTCAACAACATCATGCAAATGCAGTAGAGCTGAAAAAGCGTGTTGGCCGGGGGCATATAAAAAGCAGCAAGATTCCTGACGGAATAACTAAAGCACTAAACCGTGATCTGATTATCCGGCTTGAAACTGAAACAGCAAAAAATCTTAATTACCAGATTTATATCCGGCAGGAGATTCAGAGATTGAGCAAAGTTGATAAAACCCTGGGTGATACCGATAAACTGTTGAACGAAATACGCGTTCTTGCAGGGCGTCGCCTGGATACACTCAGGGAACTTGATAAACTTGAACAGGATTTCAGCCTGACAAAAAACAATCTTTCCGAAACTGAAAGAAAGACAGTTGAACAATCAGCTCTTCGAAAATTAAAATCTGAAAATACATTTCCCGAATTATTTATCGGTTTTATCAGATCCGCAGAGGTTAAGAACCTTACCGGGCTTCTGCAATCATATTATATTGAACTTTCGGAATTGGAGAATAAACAGGAGAATTTAAAAAAGCAAAACCAAAAATCAGACCGGCTAATCAAGATTGCAAATGATGAAAAGTCTGCTGTAATAAAATTAATACCTGTTCTTCAAAAACAGGTAATAATCCTGGAAAGAGAAAAAGAAGAAAAATGGATAAAGGTCCGTGTGCAGGTGATGCCGGGAAAAAAGGCTGAGATTCTTGGAAATTATAAGGCTAAAACCGGAAGAAGTGTTAGCGCATCGAAAATGAAAAAAGATGATTTAAACAAAAGATTTATTGATAACGTAATAGAAGCACTTTTTGACAAACATGTGAAGATTGTTGCTGCCAATAAACGAATCAACTTGTTTAAACAGAGGCTCGCCTCTGATGGAATTGATTCGGAAATTGCCGGTTTCCAAGACAGACTTGGTGATTTGAATGCAAGAGATGGAGCTATTAAACGGCGAGTGAAATATATTTCCGGCCATCTCCCTGATGAACTTATTAATCTGCCGCCAGAGGAAAAACCGAAAACAAAAATTGATAAAATACTGTTTCTCAAAGGAGAAATCGGGGTATTGCGCCTTGACCGCTATAACCTTGGTCGCGAGTTTTTGACTGTTGTTATGATAAAATTATCTGTTGTTATGATCGCGGTAATATTTTTTTCCTGGCTTATAGGCCGTCTGACTTCACGTATGATAAAACTTTCCGATGAAAAATCAAATGCTGAAAACAATCAATATTTTCCATTTATAATAATGATAAAAAAGGTTTCAAGATTCCTTGTATGGAGTATTGCGTTTATAATTATTCTTGATGTTGTAGGATTTAATGTCGGGACTTTTATTGCAGGTCTCGGAATAGGAGGTTTTGCAATAGCATTTGCCGTAAAAGGTGTCCTTGCAGATGTGTTCGGTGGACTTTCCATAATGATTACCAAGCCCTTCAGGGTGGGCGAAATAATAGATTTTGATGACAGTATGTGTCTTGTAAATGAGATTGGAATAAGATATACGGCCCTGATGAATTACGAAACCAATTACAAATATACTGTTCCCAATTCCATGCTGGCGGAATCCAAGATTATTAATATCTCATCCCACCCGGGCCACATGATTTTTACAAAAATATATCTTTCAACACATAACAATGTTGAAAAAATCAAACTTGCCCTGAAACTGCTTAATAAGATAGTTGAAGATCATCAGAAAACAAAATTCAACTGGGTAGGATACAAATATTTTGACGATTATTCATTTGTGATTAAACTTCATTACGATGTACTTAAATTTGGTGAGCGTATTGGTGTGGAAACAGAAATAAATTGCGATATTGTAAGGTTTTTCCAGAAAAATAATATTGAATTTACGCCGATTCCGGGTGAGGGAGGAATGTTAATTTCCAATAGTTGATATAATAACTGCCTGTTCGGTTAATAAAATTGGCTATCCACTTAAGCCGCGACAATTATTTCATAATGATTATTAGCATAAACTCAAATTGTAACATCTCCAAAATTTGTAGCATAAAAACTGCTGAATTAATAACTAATTTTGAAGTATAAAGTAAATATTCCAAATTTTGAGATACGGTTTGCCAACACCAATTATTTAAGGTGTCGCGGCTTAAGTGGATAGCCAGAAAAGGCAAGTAAATCATTATCGGAAATAGTCATTGAGGAACGTGGCTGAGTGCATGAACATGTTGATATTGCAAGATATTAAGACCAAAAAAGCTTAAATAAGGATAGCCTGATGAACCCCTATATGAAAAAAAATTTCAATGCCCTGGGCCTTGCCAATGTGGAGCCTGCTGTCAACATCAGGAAACTGAACCAACTGCTCAAAGATGATTACCGGGGGATCATTGTCTGCATGGTGCATAAATTCCGGGATATGCTGGAAAACATCAACACTTGGAAAATTATACAATTTTGAGAGGAAACAAATTTGAGCAATCATAAACAAATTCATGCTGTAACAGGTGCTTTTGGATATTCCGGGAAATATATTACACAAAAGCTTCTTGATAAAGGATATACTGTTCAAACACTTACAAATTCTGTAAACCGTGAAAATCCTTTTGGAAAAAGAATAAAAATATATCCGTTTAATTTTGAAAATCCTGAAAAACTAAAAAAATCTCTGGAAGGAGTTACAGTTCTTTATAATACTTACTGGGTAAGATTTAATCATAAATTATTCACACACGCTGATGCTGTGAGAAACTCACTTGTATTGTTTGAAGCTGCAAAAAAAGCAAAAGTTGAGAGAATTATCCATGTCAGTATAACAAATCCTTCATCAGAAACAAATCTTGAATATTTTCAGGGTAAAGCAGTTCTTGAAAAAGCTCTTATCAAATCCGGTATTTCCTATTCAATACTCCGTCCGGCCGTTCTTTTTGGAAAAGAGGATATCCTTATAAATAACATAGCATGGGCGCTCCGCAGATTCCCTGCTTTCGGTGTTTTCGGAGATGGAAATTATGGAATTCAGCCGATTTATATTGATGATTTTGCAGATCTGGCAGTAACTCAGGGCGCAGTTTGCGAAAACACCATCATTAATGCGGTTGGCCCGGAATCCTTTACTTACAAAGAACTTGTTAAAACTATCGGTCAAATCATTGGAAAAAACAAGCCGGTTATATCTGTACATCCTCTGGCAGGCTATCTATTTGCTAAAATAGTCGGCTGGCTGGTCAGGGATACATTTTTGACATGGGAAGAAATAAAAGGTCTCATGGCCGGAACCCTTGCAGTTGATACCCGGCCTGTGGGAACCTTAAAACTGACAGATTGGGTCAGCAGTCATTCTGAAACATTGGGAAAAAATTATACAAGTGAGTTAGCCAGAAGAAAAAACAGGCAAACAGGATACAGATCGAATTAATCATTAAAAGAGCTTTATAACCCGGCACGAAAAGGACTTCTTATGAATAAAACAGCCATTGTCATTGGCGCAACCGGTCTAATCGTTAGGGCTTGAAATAACATGGTAAAAATTAAAAACGAATCGGACATTCGTGGGGCTGGAAATTTAACAATTGACGCTATTAACGGCATTATCGACCTGGTAGAAGCTATGCACCATACAATTGCCAGTTTAGGCGGAATACTCGGCAAACCGAATCAAAATCGGACAACAGGCATCACAGGAAAGATTTACCGTAACATTCGCACAGTATCCGAATTAATAGGGGACAGCATTGATTTGTTGCTTAAACAGTTCTCATCATTACTCGGAGAAAAAAGTTCATCACCAGAACGTGAAGCGGTTCTGGCTGCGTTAAATGGAGTTCTGGGCGATCACCTTGCAGCAAGAAACAACCCGCTTACCATCCCAATGCAGTTTCGACGGAATGGGGCGGCATTAGACATGGACGATCAAGCCTTTAGCCAGGCAGTTCG
The DNA here is from genome assembly GCA_030377945.1 of Desulfobacterales bacterium HSG17. The sequence goes on from JAUCGD010000162.1 coordinate 4,036, forward strand.
ACAATCCAATGGTAAAATTGTTTTGATGGTGCATGGGTCCTGTATGAATGATTTGCTATGGAACAAGAAAGGGCATGACCATGGAGCAGCGCTCGCCCGTGATCTGGGCTACCTTCCGGTTTATCTGCATTATAATACGGGCCTTCATATTTCCCAAAATGGCCGAGAATTTGCAGGTCTGATTGAAATGTTCATTAATCAATTAGCAGGGCCAATAGAACTTGTAATCATTGCTCACAGCATGGGTGGACTTGTTTCACGAAGCGCCTGCCATTACGGAAAGGTTGCAGGTCATTCCTGGTTAAGTCATTTGCAAAAGATCGTTTTTTTAGGCACACCGCATCATGGTGCCCCTTTAGAGCGCGCAGGAAATAAGATTGACATCATACTTGAAATAAGCCCGTACAGCGCACCTTTTTCCCGACTTGGAAAAATCAGGAGTGCAGGACTTACAGATCTTCGTTACGGCAATATATTGGATAAAGATTGGAAAGGACGCGACCGTTTCAAAAGTTCAGGTGATCTCCGAATCTCTGCACCTTTGCCAGACAGCTTGCAGTGCTATACAATAGCTGCAACCACAAGTAATGAATTGAGCATACTTGGCGATCAGCTTGTGGGAGACGGGCTGGTAACAGTAAACAGCGCATTGGGGATTCATAAAAATACTGACTTGAATCTTTTATTTCCGAAGACTCATCAGTGGATCGCCCGCAATACAAACCATCTGGACCTGCTGAATCATCCTGAAGTATATGAGACCATTAAAAAATGGCTGAAAAACAAATGATTGTTATAAATACTTATTGGGAAACTTTAAAAAAACATAAACCACAGGTTGTGCAGATTAAAGCTTTCAGGAAAATTCCTGAAAGCCTTTGTTGTATATTTTTTTTGAACCTGAATTATTGAGAGATTTTGCATCTATCCGCTCAATCTCTGACCAGTGACAAATCCTTAAATTTTTTGATTTTTTATCATAAACAGCAATATTTTCCGTTGAAAGCCAGTCAGGTAAAACATAAAGTCTATGGTAGCCCTTGCAAACAAGATAGTCCTGATGAAAATGCCCTGCAAAAACTATTTCTATTCCATTTTTGAACATGGATTTTCCAAAGGCAATTATCTCTGTTTCCGGGAGATATTTTTTTATCTTTGAATTTCTTTTTTTAAAAGCTTTCCTGATTTGAACAGTGAGTTCAGGACCAAAGGGTAATCTCATAAGGATAAACCTGACAAGGAAATTTTTTATCAATTTTTTAAATAATAAATATCCAGTATCTTTTTGATTTATGGTATCACCGTGACAAAAAAGAAGGGTATCTCCTTCTTTATAACATGGCAAATCTGTACACCATGAAAAAAAATCTTTTTTTTGACTTGCAAGAAAAAATTCATGATTACCTTCAATAAACCCTATGGTGCGATGTTTTTTCTGCTCTTTGCACCAGGCAAGAAAATCTTTATGAATTTTTTTTTCATAACCAGGCAGGGCAATCCATAAATCAAAAATATCTCCAAGAAAAACAATGTTATGCTGTGTTTTTTCAAAAGCAGTTAACATATTGAAAAAAGAAACAACATTGCCCAAATGACCGCCTACATGAGCATCTGCAATAATAATCATATTTCCGCTTGTTTTTTTTAGTAAAACAATTATTTTTTGCTTTCTTTTACCAGGCTTGTAAGTTCATCAACCAATTCTTTCATATTGGCTGATTCAGCATACATTTCTTCAGAAGAAGCAGCAGATTCCTCAGAAGCGGCTGCAACATGCTGGGCAATCTTATCCATTTCATTTGCAGCAATACTGATTTGTTCAATGCCTTTTGTAAGATCTCTGCTTGCACGGGTTATTTCAGCAGTTTTATCACCCATAATTGTGGCTGATTCTATAATTCCTTCAAAGTCATTATTTATCTTTTTTATTGCATAGGCTGAGTTATTTATACTTAAAACTGTTGTATTCAATAAATCTTGAGAGCTTTGAGCAGATTGGGTTGATTTCATTGCCAGATTCCTTACTTCATCAGCAACAATGGCAAATCCTGCTCCTGCTTCTCCTGCCTTAACTGCTTCAACAGAAGCATTTAAAGCCAGCAGGTTGGTCTGAAAAGCTATTTCATCAATACTTTTTATTACCCCAACAATATGCTCACTGTCAGATTCGATTTTGGCCATTTCTTTTGTTAATTGAACAAGGGTTTTTAAGGACTGGCCTGATTTCATAATATTTTCTTCCATAAGCTCGCGTGCGCCGTCTGTGAGTTCCGATGTTTCCCTGCTTGCTCCTTTCATTTGTTCAAGAGATGCAGAAGTTTCCTCAATAGATACGGCCTGTTCGGCAGCGCTCTGGGCAAGTGACTGGCTGGTATCTGCAATCTGGTCTGCTGCCAGGGCAAGTTGTTGTGCAGATTTTTTCAGCCCTGTAACAGTTTTTTGTATGGGAGAAGAAATCAAACGGGTAATAACGAGTGCAAAATAAATAATAAGAGCAATGCCCAGGACAGCAACAATTTCCATAAAGTACAGCAAAGATTTAACTGCTGAAAAAGCTTCGTTTTCCTGGATCTCTGTGATAAGTGCCCAGGTTGTATCTCCTATGGAAATGGGTGTATATGATGAAAGAACTTGTTTTCCATTATAACCAATAATAAGTTTTGCATCTGTTTTTCCTGCCAGTGCCTGTCTTGAAGCCTGGGTGTCAATCTTTCCTCTGTTTTTTGGGCCTCTGTTTTCTTGGTCTTTGTTTTCTTGGCCTTTATTATTTTGGGCAAAGGATGCTTGTATTGAATAATTTTTTGGATCAAGAAAGGAATCCGATCTCATTCGCTTATCTTTTCCAACAAGGTAGGTTTCACCGGTTTTACCCATTCCGTCCCGCTGTAACATAATATGATTAACTTCTTTTACATCAAGACTAAGTGCTACAATTAGTTCAATCTCATTATTTTTAATAACAGGCTGGGCAATGAAACCGGCAGGTTCATTATCAGCAGGTTCATACATACCGATGTCTGATATCTTATATTTTTTTGTATCTATAACTCTTTTTACCAATTTCCCCAGGATAGTTTCAGAATATGGGCCTGTTAAAATATTTGTGTTATAATCCTGTTTGTGC
>JAUCGD010000163.1 GCA_030377945.1 Desulfobacterales bacterium HSG17
GCATTTTATATTATATGGTTAAACCAATTGAGACAAAAAATTTAAAACTATTATTGGATCATATGAAAATAAAATAGGGCATATTTGCCACTTGCAAAGCAGTCGCCTGAACATACATATTTTAAGGAGTGAAGCAAAATGGAACAATCGCCAAGTACAATCGATGCAGCAATTAAGGCAACAACAACCAAATTAGGCAAGTATCTGACTTTTAAATTGAACGAAGAAGAATACGGCATCGGCATTATCAAAGTAAAAGAAATTATTGGCATGATGACAATTACATCGGTTCCACGAACCCCGGAATTCGTAAAGGGTGTGGTCAATTTGCGTGGCAAGGTTATTCCGATTATAGATCTCAGGTTAAAATTCAGCATGGAAGCTATTCCATATTCGGAACGCACCTGTATTATTGTTGTAGAAATTGATTCGAATGATGCAACTGTATTGATAGGTATCGTTGTTGATGCAGTTTCCGAAGTGTTGAATATTAATGAGGATGAGATAGAAGAGACACCAACTTTTGGCACTGAACTGGATACAGAATATATTCTTGGCATGGCTAAGATGGAAGGCGCAGTTAAAATTTTGTTGAATATTGACAAGGTATTGTCACCAAAAGAAATAGAAGGCCTTGAAAAAGCCGCGTGATGATTTTTTCGAGGATAGGATCAAAAAACATATAATAATCACTTAAAAAAGGAGTTTTAGAAACATGAAGAATTTTAGCTTGGGTATGAAAATTTCATGTGGTTTTGGTCTGTTGATCATTATCGCTATTGCATTGGGTTCAACGTCCATATGGAATATGAAAAATGTGGAAGGACAAAGTGTGATGCTGGCTGAAGAATTTGTTCCTGAAGTTGATGTAGCAGTTGAGCTCAGGGGAGCTGCAAACCGCATGATGTATGAGATGAGGGGATATGGATTTACAGAAGAAGAGAAATTTTATCAAAATGCACAAAAAGAAATCAAGGCAGTTGAAACAGCACTGGAAAAAGGACGAGTACTTGACGACAACTCTCCCAATCTAAAAAAACTAAAAGGGCAGCTTCAAGCTGCAACCGCAGCGGTAAATGAGTACAAATCGCTTGTTAAACAGACACATGATATTAATATAGAACTGGCTGCAACAAGAAAATTATTAGATGAATCTGCCGGGAAATACATGAAAAACAGTAATGAATTCCTTGCCGGTCAGAATGAAAATTTCAAAATTGATCTTGCGGAACGCCAGGAAAAGATAGAAATTGTTACACAGCTTGTTAACACAGGGTCCACAACAAGAGTACTCAATTTCAAATCCCAGGCTCTTGATCAGCCGAAACTCATGGAAAATGCTATACAAACCATAGGCACCACATCTGGCCCAATTTCTGACTTAAGAAAAATCACCCGTGCAGCAGATGATATCAAACGTATTGATGCAACACAATCAGCTGGTAAAGACTACCAGGATGCCATGAAACAGTTCCTGGCTGAGTATAAAAAAGGCAGTATGGCCAGCACAGTTATTCTCAATAGATTTCGTGGCGAGATGGATAAAAATGCGGGTATCTATGTAAAGAACTGTGATGAATTTTTAAAAGGACAACAGGAAAATCTAACAAAAGATATGTTGGAAAGAAACCAGAAAATTTCTTTGGTTAATGATATTATCGATCTTGGGAATTCAACCAGAATAGGGGCATTCAAATCCCAGGCTATGCGAAGCCCGGAGGTTATGAGAGATGCACTGAATAATTTTCCAAAAATTGATGCACTGTTTACAGAACTTAAAAAAATCACCCGCATGCCCGCAGACTTACAACGGATTGAAGAAGTTGCTACTGCCGGTAATTCTTACAAAAATGCAATGATAGAATTTCTTGATAACTGGCTTGTATTGCAAGACTTGGGAAATAAAAGAGGAACAGCAGGCCAGGCTGTTATTGATGCATGCAAAACAACTGCCGACGCTGGTATGCAGGCAACCGACAGAATCGCTAAAGGTGCTGTTGAATCACTCTCCAGTGCATCAACAATAATGATTATTGGATTGATTGTAGCACTTGTTATTGGTGTTCTTGTGGCATTTTTTATCACCAGAAGCATTACAGGTCCGGTCAACGTTATTATCGCCGGTTTAAATGAAGGATCAAACCAGGTGGCCTCTGCATCAAGTCAGGTGTCTTCTTCAAGCCAGTCCATGGCAGAAGGAGCTTCCGAGCAGGCTGCATCCATTGAAGAGACTTCATCTTCCATGGAAGAGATGTCCTCTATGACTAAGAAAAATTCTGATAATGCAAGCCAGGCAGATAATTTGATGAAAGAAGCAAACAGTGTGGTAAAAACTGCTGATGAATCAATGGATCAGGTCATCAGTTCCATGGAAGAGATTTCTAAAGCAAGTGAAGAGACCTCAAAAATCATAAAGACAATTGACGAGATAGCCTTCCAGACCAATCTTCTTGCCCTGAATGCAGCAGTGGAAGCAGCAAGAGCAGGAGAAGCAGGTGCCGGGTTTGCAGTTGTGGCAGATGAAGTGAGAAACCTTGCCATGAGAGCTGCTGAAGCTGCAAAAAATACTGCGGAACTCATTGAAGGAACAGTTAAAAAAGTTACTGAAGGTTCTGAACTTGTAACAACAACTAATGATGCGTTCATTCAGGTTGCAGAGAGCTCAAATAAGGTAGGAGAAATAGTTGCAGAAATTTCTGAAGCATCCAAAGAGCAGTCCAATGGCATTGAACAGGTAAACCTTGCTATTACTGAAATGGATAAAGTCGTTCAGCAGAATGCTGCTAACGCAGAAGAGTCAGCCTCTGCTTCTGAAGAGATGAATGCACAGGCAGAGCAACTCAAAGATTATGTAGGAGACCTTATCACACTGGTTACAGGAAGTAGAAATCAAGGTGGTCCTAGTGCAATGAAGACAATAACACCTAACAAACAACCGATGCTTGCCAGTAAGAATAAAGCATTGCCGAACAAACCCAATGAGGTCCGTCCTGACCAGGTGATTCCATTTGATGATGACGATGATTTTGAAAATTTCTAATCGCGTTATTTGATAAAAGAATCAAGAGTTCTGGGATTTAAAGAAAATTTTATATCCCAGAACTCTGATTGGGAATTCAACATGGTAATGGAAACTTAATTTTTTAAAAAATGAATATTAAAACGCAATAGTTCAAGGCTGTTCACATGACAATTATACTTTGGCAGATATTGCGGGCATAAGGGATTAAAAGATGAATTTGATAAAATCCCTGATAATTCTGCTTGTAGCACTTATCAATTTATTGAGTGCTGTTTCGGTTCACGCTGAGAAAAGCCCGTATGATTGGGCATTTATTCAATTGGATTATGTCCGACAGGAAAAGATTGAACAGCTCGATCGATTTACAAAGAAAATTCATGCTCTTGCAGGTCAGGCTTCGACAGATGAAACAATCGTTTCTTTCTTTAATATGAACCGCTATTATCATAATCTCTGCAAATCCCAGAAAGCCCCCGCATCCCTTACCAATGATATTGAAAAAATGAGACAGCACTTTAATCGTTATTACATCAAAAATTATTTTGTATTTTATGATATTTTGTTTGTTGATATGACAGGCTCTGTCTTCTATACCCTTCGAAAGGAAGCTGATATAAATATTGACTTGAGAAACAACAGCAAGGCATTAGGTATGCTGCAAAAAGCTATTATCAATAAACCAGATAAAGAAGTGTTTATTGATTATTATGATTATGCACCTTCATCTGAACCTGCTGCATTTTTTATTGAGCCCGTTTATAAACAGGATGTTCAAGCGGGCTGGATAATTCTTCAATGTTCCATAAACAGTCTGAATTCAATATTCTCAGCAACAGATGACCTTGGGCAGACCGGGGAAACATTTCTGGTTAATCGTAAAGGATTGATGTTGACTGAATCCTATTTTAAAGGCCACTCAACTATTTTAAAAGAGCGTCTTGATGATCGTAATATAAAAGCTAAATTTAGTGAAAAAAAAGGACACCGGATCGTTACAGACTATAGAGGTGAGGATGCACTAAGCTCGTTTGAAGTATTCGAATTCTTAGGAACCTCCTGGCTGGTTGTCGCAAAAATAGATAAAGATGAGATCACAACACAACATTATAAGCAGCACAGTAAATATTATGAAAATCTGTTTGTGAAACATTTGAGAACCATGATTTCACAACCGGCTGGTAAGGATACTACTATTACCCACTATAAAACCGCATTACGGGTGGATATGGATGAATTTTTAAAGGCAGAAAACAATGAGGCTCTCGAAACCTGGGGTGTGAGCACTTGCACAGCTGTTTTAGCGATTGTACCAAAAAAATTTGGATACCTCGCTCATATCAGTCCAAAGGATAAAATCTATAACAAAAATGATACAAATTTGCTTGCACAGATTACTAAAAAGATAAATAATTTTGATATCTATCCTTTTGAAAAAAGAGAAGTTGTCTTTATTGTAATTGCGCCGCACCTTGACGGTTTGGGAAATATAATCAAGCGCTTGACAGAAGACGGATTCCTTCTTTCTCAAATTAGAGTTGCATATAACAGTAAAGCCAATGCTGCTGCTGTAGTATATAATTATTCAAATAATGATTTAATAATCACCTGGTCTTTCACGCATGACCATGACACCCAAATAATTTATGATATGCAGAGTACAATAACTATCGGAAAAATTGTAGAAAAAATGGTATCAACATTGGATCGTGATTACAAAGTAATATCTCCAATTATGTAGAGACTTTTTTTTGTTGTGAGTTTACCCTGCCTGTTCCCGCAAAGCCATGATCATAATTCTTCAAATCAGGATTCCACAAGTTTATGGCTATCCTGACTGGTTAAATCCAGATCATAAATACTTTTCAAGTCTTTTATCTTTTTTAAATTCTTTTTACTAAAAGGTGCTTTGCCATCAAAAGAATGAAGCACGATACCTTCAATAAGGTCTCCAAGGGACATATCATGGTATTCTGCAAGGCCTTTTAAAACTTTTAGTAATCGTTTTTCAATACGGACACCTGTTTGCACCCTTTCAATTTTACGTAAGGGGTTTTGAGATGACTTTTGTTTACCTGGCATATTTATTCTCCTTGTACAACATGAATAAAAGTATACTTAATGGTATTAATATCAGACCTGAAATCATTAGCAAACCCTGAAAATTATATTTTTCGAGTAAAAATCCATATAAAATCATTGCCCCGGGAATTGATGCATTCCCAACCGAACCGGCCACAGCAAATACCCTTCCTGCAAAATCATTATCAATACTCTTTTGTAATAAAGTTTTAAAAGAAATACTGGCACTTATTATACAGCAACCAAATAAAAACAGCATCAAAAGGAATAAACCCATCATAACGTTTCCACTTCCTTTGAAAAAAGATGCTGCAACATAGATAAGGCCAATTAAAAAAACACTACCAAATAAAATTGGTTTTTCTTTTCCTGAAATATTTCTAACACTTAATACCACTGCTATTAGTATTGTTCCAAATCCAAATGAGGTTTGAAAAAATCCAAGATTTTTTGCACCTTGGGATGAAATAGAATCTGCGATCACCGGCATAAAAACTTCAATTGAACCTACAAAAAAATGGATAAGCAATACCATAAATAAAAGGACAACCAACTCTCTTTTAGATAAAATATATTGATAGCCCTTTTTTATATCTGTAAAAAGATTAGATGAGTTATGATTTATCTTTGAAATCTGTGGGATTTGTATGAAACTTTCAAAAAAAGCAGAAAGAATAAAAGAAACTGCATTCAAAACAAACACCCATAAATATCCAAACATTGAAATAAAAATTCCTCCTAAGAAAGCCCCTGCAATGGTGGAAAATCCATTAACAAACTGATATCTGGAATTAGCTGAAGCAAGATCCTTTTTATCAACGATCTGGGGAATCAAAGATGGGATGGCTGGATCAAAAAAAGCAGCATTGATTGACAAAAGCACCTGCAAGACTAATATTACATAAAAATTCATCATTCCAAAATAGAAAAGGAATGCAAACACAGCAATAATTACGCCTCGAATCAGATCTGTTCCTATAATAATTTTTTTCCGATTATATCGGTCAATAAAAGCTCCTGAAAAAAATCCTAAAATAAGTGATGGAATTAAAGATGCGGCTAAAACAATACTCATTTTAGAAGATGAACCTGTTGTTTTTAAAACCCAAAAAGACAAGGCGATCATTTGGAATTTATCTCCAATCTGGGACACAAACTGACCAGATAGTAACAATACAAAATTTTTGTTGCTCATTTAAACGCTCCTCAAATAAATTTTAAACTCACACTATATTGTTACCAATGTACCTAAATAATGTCAAGGACTTTCAATCCATAATACTTTGAACAGGGATAACTAACCGCAACTTCGATTTCCCACAAACTCACTCAATTAAAGGCTTGACAGAACCATAGAGGCCCCTATCTTAATTCACGTCCAAAACCGATTTTAAAACCAGGCAGGCATCTATAAAATTTAACGAGGAGGGATATGTTTTGAAAAAATCGATAGATCCGGGTATGCACACAGCAGAACATATTCTCAATGGCACTATGGATCAGTTGTTTAACTGCGGCCGTTGTTTCAGCGCACATATCGAACGAAAGAAATCCAAGTGTGACTACCTCTTTAACAGAACCCTCTCTTCGGAGGAATTGATTAAAATCGAATCACGGGTCAACAGGATAATCAGTTCTAATATGAAGGTGGCTGAAACCTATATCACAAAGACAGAAGCGGAGAAGCAATTTAACCTAAGTCGACTGCCCGAAGGAAGTTCCACCGAGATACGTATCGTGAGTGTCGGTGATTATGATGCCTGTCCTTGCATCGGCCCCCATGTGACTGAGACTTCAGAAATTGGAAATTTCCGAATCACCACCTCAGACTTTAACGACGGCATACTTAGGATTCGTTTTAAGCTAAAAAGATGAAACAGTTGGTGTATTTTTTCAGATTAAAGGAACCCCGATAATTTTTATAAACGGCAAACGGACAACCCTTAGAAACCCTTATGAATTTATAGAAAAAATTGATTCCGAGTTGAAAAAAAAATAACAAAACGCTTTGACAAATCGACAAGTTTTTTGGAAATTATTTGCCCTGTA
>JAUCGD010000164.1 GCA_030377945.1 Desulfobacterales bacterium HSG17
GAATGCAACTAAAGGCAGGGGGGAATTATGGCAAAACTGAGCATTCAGGATCTAAAGAAAATAAAAGAAAATGCAGCAAAAGGTATTTCCTTAAGACAGGAAAAAGGGCGTATTAAGGTGACTGTTCATATGGGAACATGTGGAATAGCAGCAGGTGCCCGTCCAGTAATGAGCACTCTTGTGGAAGAGATAGCTCAGGCAGACAGGCAGGACATTCAGGTTGTGGCTTCCAGCTGCATGGGAATGTGCAGCAGTGAACCCAATGTTACTGTGCAGGTGGAGGCAGAGGAACCGATTATTTATCAAAAAATGACGGCTAACAAGATGCGCCAGGTTTTTAAAAGGCATATTCTTTTAGGCGAGGTACAGACAGATTTTGCCCTGGCGAAGATGTAGCAGGAGATGAAAATGAATAAAATTAGAACTGAGTTATTATTGTGCGGTGGTACAGGGTGTCACTCTACCGGCAGTCTTAAATTTCGTGATGCCCTTCAAAAAGAGCTTGATAATCAAGGGCTTGGCAAAGAAGTAAAAATAGTTGAAACCGGGTGTAACGGATTCTGCGCTGTTGGCCCTGTAATGCTTGTCCAGCCTGAAGGTATTTTTTATCAACAGCTTAAAGAAAAAGATGTTCCTGAACTGGTTGAAGAACATTTTCTTAAAGGTCGTCCTGTTAAAAGGCTTTTTTACAAAGAAACTGCATCAAAAGAAATTATTCCTCAAATGGATGATATTCCTTTTTTCGCGCACCAGGTACTCAGAACCATGCGCAACAAGGGTATTATTGATCCAGAGGTTATTGAAGATTATATTGCAAGAGACGGTTATTTCGGAGCAGCAAAGGCATTAACCGAAATGACACCTGCACAGATCATTGAAGAAATGAAAACATCCGGTATGCGGGGGCGGGGCGGGGCAGGTTTCCCCACAGGTATGAAATGGGATTTTGCCAGTAAAAGTCCTGGAGATGAAAAATATGTTCTGTGTAACGCAGATGAGGGTGACCCAGGTGCGTTCATGGACAGGAGTATTCTTGAGGCTGACCCCCATGCTGTGCTTGAGGGAATGATTATTGCCGCAAAAGCCATAAATGCCACCAAAGGATATATTTATGCCAGGACAGAATATCCCCTGGCAATAAAACGCCTTGAAATTGCCATAGCCCAGGCTAAAGAGTATGGATTTTTAGGTGATGATATTCTTGGAACCGGATTTAATTTTGAAATTGAAATATATCAGGGTGCCGGAGCTTTTGTGTGCGGTGAAGAAACCGCTCTCATGCGTTCCATTGAAGGAAAAAGAGGAATGCCCAGACCCAGACCTCCTTTTCCTGCTCATAAGGGCCTCTGGGAAAAGCCCACCATATTAAACAATGTTGAAACCCTTGCAAATGTTCCCCAGATTATTCTTCACGGGGGTAAGTGGTATTCCAGCATTGGAACCGCAACAAGTAAAGGCACAAAGGTTTTTGCAATTTCAGGTGACGTAAACAATATAGGTCTGGTTGAAGTTCCCATGGGAACACCCCTTAGAACACTTATTTATGATGTTGGCGGCGGTATTCCCGATAAAAAGAAATTCAAGGCAGTTCAGCTCGGTGGACCTTCAGGCGGATGTGTTCCCGAACACCTGTTAGACACTCTTGTTGATTACGAGGAAATAGCAAAAGTCGGGGCAATCATGGGCTCAGGCGGTGCTATTGTCATGGACGAAAACACCTGTATGGTTGACATGGCCCGTTTTTTCATGGATTTTATCCAGGATGAATCCTGTGGTAAATGTACTCCATGCAGGGAGGGAACCAAACGGCTTCTTGAAATTTTGGAAAAAATATGTGACGGACGCGGAGAGCCTGAAGATATTGATATTTTGGAAGAACTTTCAGAAACTATAAAAGAGGCCTCCCTTTGCGGTCTGGGACAGACAGCGCCCAACCCGGTTTTGTCAACTTTAAGATATTTCAAAGATGAATATTATGCACATATTAATGACAAAAAATGTCCTGCAAAACGATGTGCAGCACTCCTGGCATTTGAAGTTGACGCGGACAAGTGTAAAAAATGCGGGCTTTGCTTTAAAGCCTGTCCCACAGATGCCATTATATGGAAGAAAAAGGAAGTAGCCGAGATTAATAAAGAAAAATGTGTTGAATGTCTTACATGTTTCAGCAAGTGTAAGTTTGACGCAATTAATTAAATAAACGTTAAGTTTCAAGGAGCATAGAGCATGATAGAAGCCGTTTTTATTATGGGAGGCCTGGGAGTTGTTGTTGGTGTCGGCCTGGCCGCTGCATCCAAGATATTTTATGTGTATGTTGACCCCCAGATCCTGGCAGTAGATGACGTACTTCCGGGCGCAAATTGCGGGGGATGCGGATATCCGGGATGTACATCAAATGCAGAAGCCATTGTAGCCGGAAAATCATCACCCAATTCCTGTGTTGCAGCAGGGATTGAAACAGCAGAAGCCATTGCAGCGCTCATGGGAGTTGCAATTGAAGCCACAGAACCTGATATTGCAAAATCAGGATGTTATTTTGGAACCCAGGACGCAGATACACGTTTTATCTATAACGGGTTAAGTGACTGCCGGGCAGCATCTCTTTTAAGCGGGGGTATGAAAACCTGTACCATAGGCTGTATCGGCCTTGGCAGCTGCGCCCTTGCCTGTCCCTTTGACGCCATTGTTATGGGACCTGAGAATCTTCCAATAGTTGACGCAGAAAAATGTACTGGATGCGGAACATGTGAAAGGGTCTGCCCCAAACATATTATTACATTGTCATCTGTTACCAGACGAATCCTCAAAGAATATACTGAAGATCAATGCACCACTCCCTGCCAGAGAGAATGTCCGGCAGGAATTGACATCAGGGAATATATTAACCAGATTCAACTGGGAGATTATAACAGGGCTGTTCAGGTTATAAAGGAAAGAAATCCTTTTCCCACAGTCATAGGAAGAATCTGTCCCCGTCCCTGTGAAGACAGCTGCCGAAGAAATTATATTGATGATCCGGTTGCCATAAATTTTCTCAAACGCTTTGTTGCAGACTATGAAAAAGACAGCGGAAAGCGGGTATTGCCTTATAAAGCTCCTGATACAGGCCGCAAGATTGCAGTTGTGGGCGGTGGTGTACAGGGACTTTCAACAGCATTCTTTTCAGCACGCCTTGGTCATGATACCACAGTATTTGAAGCCACTTCAAAAACAGGCGGTCTTTTGCGTTCTGCCATAGCCTCAGATCGACTTTCTGCTGAAGTGATTGACTGGGATATTGACGGAATTACAGAAATGGGAGTTGCAACCCAAACAGGTAAATCCCTTGGAAAAGATTTTACAATAGCTTCCCTTCTTGGAGATTATGAATCTGTTTTTCTTGCCACAGGAGGATGGGACAGCCGTCTGACCCGCCTTGGCGGAACTGAAATTGAAGAATTGTTTCCAGGAGCCTGTCTCCAGATAGATCTTATCAAATCCGATTCAGAGCGTCATAACAAGCTTTCCTGCGGGAAAAACGTAGTTATTGCAGGGGGCGGAAAAACCGGTCTGGATGCTGCAAAAATATGCCGGGATCTTGGTTCTGAAAATATTACAATGCTTTTCCGTGAAAATCGTGAAGATTTGCCAAAAGATGCCATAGCACTGCTTGCTGAACTTGAAGAAGAAAACGCCATTACCCCGGTATTCAATGCTGGTGTCAATCGCGTTTTTGGTGAAGGCAATCAGCTGGAACAGGTTGAATACATTGATATAAATACAAAAGAAACCTTTATGGTTTCTGCCCGTAACCTGTTTATAGCAGCAGGCCGTTTCCCTGAAATGATCTTTACAAAAACCATGACAGAAGAAAATGGGGAACAGGAAGCAGAGCAGACACCTGAAACAGCATCTGAAGTAAAAACAGGCCCGGTTCAATGGACTGGAGTTCTTCCTTATAAAAAACCTGAATTTAAAGAAGAGCTGGGAATCTTTGCACAGGGCGATGTATTGACTGATTTTGCCGCAGCCATAAAAGCCATAGGAGCAGGCCGCCGCGCAGCAGCATCAATCCATAAGATAATGTACGGTATTCCTCTTGAACTGGAAGAAAATGTTGTAACTCCGTTATCTGATATTCAGGATGTTGACCATGTTGACTGTGTTGCTTCAAATAACCGTAATATTATGCCGATTTCCAATGCACAGGAACTGGCAGAAACAGACATTCTTGAAAAAGGATATACAGAGCAGGAAGCAATAGCAGAAGCAAAACGCTGCCTCCAGTGCGGTTTAATCTGTTATGAAAAATCACCAACAATGCTGATCCAAGCAAAAAATTCTGCTGCATAAAAAAGCAGGACAGCAGGGTAGGGTGGGTTAGCGACAGCGTAACCCACCTATTTAACAAATAACACAACAGGGGCTGATTAATATCAATAATCGCCCCTGTTTTATTTCTGCCAAAACATTCCCATGCCAAATAAATCCAATTTTGCCATTGTTATCCCGGTGTACAATCATGAACAAATGATCCGGGATGTAGTCAAAAAATCCCTGAAACTTAACCTTCCTGTTTTTGTTGTTGATGACGGTTCAACAGATTCAAGTTATCAAAATATTAAAGATATTCCCAATATCAAAATCATCCGCCATTCATTCAACAAAGGCAAAGGCGCAGCACTTTTAACAGGCTTTATTGAAGCCTCAAAAACAGCAGACTGGGCCATAACCCTTGATGCAGACGGCCAGCATAATCCTGATGATGCAATAAAGATGATCCAGGCCATCTCTGATAATAAACGACCTTTGATAATAGGAATGAGAACAGGCATGTCAGGAACAAATATTCCCTGGACAAGCCGTTTTGGACGCAAATTCTCAAATTTTTGGGTATGGGCTTCAGGAGGATTATGGCTAAATGATACACAAACCGGGTTTAGAATCTATCCTTTACCTGAAGTCCTTAACCTGAATGTAAAAGCCAGGCGATTTCAGTTTGAAGTAGAAGTGCTTGCAAAAGCAATGTGGAAAAAAATACCCATAATTGAAGCGCCTGTAAGCGTAAGCTACAATCCCGGAACCAAAAGAATTTCACATTTCAGACCTTTTAGAGATTTTATAAGAAATTCAAGTACATTTACCAGTTTGATATTTCAAAGAATATTCAATAATATAAAACCATGAACAAATTATTCTACAAAATTATTACAAATCTCCCGGAAAATCTGGGCTTATGTATATTTAAAATATATGCAGGTATTGTTTCCACAGGCTTTTTCCTTCTTTTCCCCAACCGGGTATTAATAGGTGTAAAGTTCTATCAGGCATTATTTCCCGATAAAGACAGGCTTTATCATATATGGTGCGCATGGAAGCAGTTTCATAATTTCACAACTGTATTTACAGACAGACTGCAACTCCAAAAATCTGATCTTAATACAAACAGGAAAATTTCATATACATCTTCAGGCTGGAACCATATTGAAGAAGCTGTAAAAAACAAAACAGGCGGCATTATCCTCATGTCCCACATGGGAAACTGGGAAATGGCAGCCCATCTTTTTAAAAAGAAAATGCCGGATGCTCCCCTGCTGTTTTACATGGGCGTTAAACATAAAGAACAGATGGAAAATATCCAAAAGCAAAGCCTGACCCAAAGCGGTGTAAAGATAATAGCAGTAGATCAAACAGGCGGCTCACCTTTTGACCTGATAGAAGGCATAAGTTTTCTTAAATCAGGAGGTCTGGTTTCCCTTACAGGTGATATAATCTGGCATGAAAATCAAAGAAGCGTTGAAGTAGAGTTTTTAGGACAGAAAGCCATAATACCCGAAGTTCCTCATATATTTGCACTGCTTTCAGGGGTTCCCCTGTTTGTTTTTTTTGCCTTTCGTACAGGAGATAAACAATACCATTTCACAATAACTAAACCGGCATTTATAAAATGCAGTTCCCGGAAAAACAGGAAAGCAGAAATTAAAAATTCAGCCCAAAACTACGCGAACCTGCTGGAAAAAGCCCTGAAGCAGCACCCTTTTCAGTGGTATCATTTTTCCCGGTTTATGAACCATGATTGACTTGATTCTTATGATTGACTATGATTAGCGAATGCATAATAATATCTCTAAAACTTGATAAATAAGAAAGGTGAAAAGCTATGGAAGCATTAAGAATCAAGAGCAGATTAATAAAAGACGGAGAAATATTTATTCAAAATCTACCACTAAACAGCGGAGATGAAGTTGAAATAACGGTTCTTTTCAGTTCCATAAAAGAAGAGAGGTCAACAGCGGCTGACTTGCTCAACTCTGATATTGTAGGTTTGTGGGAAAACAGAAACGATATAGATGATACTCCTGGATTTGCACGTAAACTGAGAGATAAAGCTCAAAGAAGGTTTGATTATGAAGCTGCTTGATACGGATGTCATGATTGATATTCTCCGTAAATACCCACAATCCTTAACCTGGCTTAGATCACTTGGAAGGGAAAAGATTATATTGCCGGGTTTTGTGGTTATGGAACTTATCTAGGGATGTAAAGATAAAGAGCATCAAAAAAGTCTGAATAAGACATTGAAAAACTTTGATCTTATCTGGCCTGAAAAAGAGACTTGCCAACAGGCACTTGAAACCTTTTCAAAGTTTTATCTCAGTCACGGCATAGGTATAATTGATTCTATTATTGGGCAGATAGCAGTTGATTCCGACCTCCCAATCTATACTTTTAACAGGAAACATTATGAAGTTATTCCAGGGATAAGAATTATTGAGCCATACAAACGGGATAATGGAAAATGAACTAATCATTAACAGGAGTTGAAATGAAAACACTTATTTATGTGCATGGAACCGGAACTAGGGAATCTGATTATAATGTAACATTTGAACTAATACAAAAAAAGCTGAAATCATATCCTGATATTATTGCAAAGCCTTGTTTGTGGGGAGACACACTTGGAAGTCAGTTAGGTGCTGATGGAGCCTCTATCCCAACTTATAATACATCAAGAGGTATAAATGGGTTAGATGATTATGACAACGAAGTTGCTTTATGGGAATTACTATATTGTGACCCATTATATGAACTAAAATTGGTTTCTTCCGGCCATGATGTAGCTAAACGATTTATTCTCAGTAAAGAAGAAACTCTTTCTTCAAGATTATA
>JAUCGD010000165.1 GCA_030377945.1 Desulfobacterales bacterium HSG17
TATGCAAAAAGCCAGGGTACTTATTGTTGACGATGAAATAGAATTATGTCAGACACAAAAAATGATTCTGGAGGAACTGTGGGAAAAAGATCTTGTTTTCACTGCTTATTCTGGAATCGAAGCTTTATCTGTTTTGGAAAATGAAAATATTGATGTATTGGTTACAGATATACGAATGCCCGGTATGGATGGCATTGAATTGATGAAACAGGTAAAAAAAAAATATAATGACATTCAAATAATTGTTCTAACCGGACACGGAGATATTGATAATGCAATTGCTGCCCTGCGTCTGGGTGCTCATAATTATTTAACAAAACCTGTTTTTGCCGAAGTTTTTCATTTTGCTGTAAAAAATGCCTGGGAAAAAAGCAATGAAATTAAGGAACGAAAAAGAACTGAACAAGCATTAAGAGAATCGGAAAAACGATATAGAACATTATTTAATAATGCCAGTGATGCCATATTTGTTCATGATTTTGAAAAAAATCTTACAGATGTTAACAGGGTTGCATGTGAACGACTGGGTTATAATTGTGAAGACTTACTGAAAATGAAAATTGATGAAATTGTATCCTCTGATTTTTCAGCAATCCTGCCCAAACATCTGGAATCCATCATAAGGAACGGTCATATAGTATTTGAAACCGAACATGTAAAAAAAGACGGGGTAGTTATCCCTATTGAACTCAGCAGCCGAGTAATAGAATATGAAGGAAAACCCGCAATTTTTTCCATTGCAAGGGATATAAGTGATCGGAAAAAGGCAGAAAAAGAACAGGCAAAACTGCATGACCAGATACGCCATGCCCAGAAAATGGAATCAGTAGGAACACTTGCAGGAGGTATTGCACATGATTTCAACAATATCTTGTGCCCAATCATCGGATACACTGAAATGGCTATGGAGGCAACTCCTCCTGAGCATAATGTATCATCCTATTTAGAAGAAATTTTTCAGGCATCTTACAGAGCAAAAGAACTGGTTCAGCAAATAGTCACTTTCAGCCGTCAGCATGAAAATGAAAAAATGCCGATTTTTATTCATCTAATAGTTAAAGAAGTTCTAAAACTGATGCGGGCAACTATACCCTCTACAATTGAAATCAAGCAATCAATAGAAAAATGCGGACCAGTTATGGCAGACGCAGGGCAGATATATCAAGTAGTTTTGAACCTGTGTACCAATGCTTATCAGGCCATGCTTGAACAGGAGGGAACTGGTATATTGGAAATGAGTCTGGAAGAAACGGTTAGTATAAACAGTATTTCTTCATCTGATAGATTACCTGGTGAATTACCCAAAGGAAAGTATGCAAAACTATCCTGCAAAGATACAGGACACGGTATTGCTCCTGAAATCCTTGAAAAAATATTTGACCCGTATTTTACTACAAAAAAAAAGGGCAAAGGCACAGGGCTGGGACTTTCTGTTGTTCACGGAATTATAAATAATCACACCGGACAACTTAAGGTTTTAAGCACACCGGGTAAAGGCACAACTTTTGAAATATTTCTGCCCGTAATCAAAGAATCTCAGGATGTAAAAAATATAATTTCAGACTCTTCAATTCCCTCTGGTGATGAAACAATTCTACTTGTTGATGATGAAGAACAAATAGCAAAATTGCTGAAACATATGTTAATGCAGATGGGGTATCAGGTTACTTCACGTACCTCCAGTATTGAAGCATTAAAGGCATTTAAGGCTCAGCCTGAAAAGTTTGATTTAGTTATAACCGATGCAACAATGCCCAATATGGATGGAATTGAATTATCACAGGAACTTATTAGAATAAGACAGGATATTCCCATAATCATTTGCACTGGTTTTAGTGAAACAATTACCCAGGACAAGGCTTTAAATGCCGGTATAAAAGAATATATAATGAAGCCGGTGGTTAAAAAAAATTTAGCGGAAACTATACGTCGTGTACTCAAAAAATAAGTAACAGGAGAACTGAACAAATGTCATCTTTTGTTGAAAATTCCAAACAGCATACTATTTTGATAGTTGATGATGAAGAATACAGTATGATGTCAATGTCTCATATATTGAGCATCAATCATCATATACTTACTGCATGTAACAATGATGAAGCTGATAAAATCATTAAAAATCACCCTGATCCTGAAGAAATTCATCTGATTATTTATAATCTGCAATTATCAGGTATTGAAAGCATTGATTTTCTGGAAAAAACTATCCCGCTCCTTCCTGATACCATTCGTATTCTCCTGACATCCGACACTGAGGTAGGAACTATTGTCAATGCTATTAATAAAGCGCAGATTTATAAATTTATTCTTAAGCCCTTTGATAAAACCGGAGAAGTTATTAACAATAGAAGCGCAAAATCATATAATTTCAGATGAAAACGGGGTAAAATTACCTCTTGCCCAGGGTAAATATGTAAAAGTAACAGTTCAGGATAAGGGAACAGGAATTCCTGAAGAAAATCTGCCCAGGATTTTTGATCCATATTTTACAACAAAGGAAATGGGTACTCAAAAAGGAATGGGCCTGGGGCTTGCCATAATCAGATCTATCATCCATAAACATAAAGGGTTTATATTTGCAGAATCAGAACCAGGTGCAGGCTCTGCTTTCCATATTTATCTTCCTGCACATGAAAATGATAAATTAAATGCCGATTTTAAGATTGGAGCTGATGTTCCTGATTCTGATCCTGTTTTATCAGAACATAATTATGAAAAGCGAGACCTGTCTGTTAAAAAGATTCTTGTGATGGATGATGAAGAAATGATAAGAGACTTGGTTTGTCATATCCTGAAAAAACTGGGGTATGAGCCGGGTTGCGCCAAAGATGGGATAGAAGCTGTTTTTATGTATAAAAAAGCACTGGCTTCGGGCAAATCATATGATGCTGTTATTCTGGATTTAACCATACAGGGCGGAGGTATGGGAGGATGTGAAACAATTAAAAAACTGGCAGAAATAAATCCTGCGATCAAATCCATTGTTTCAAGCGGGTATTCAAATGAACCTATAATGTCCGAGTATAAAAATTACGGGTTTAAAGGAGCATTGGCAAAGCCTTATACTAGTAAAGAGCTAAAAGAAGAATTACAAAAACTTCTTGATTCTTAATATTGAAAGGAAAAACATGGCACATAATGGTAAAAAAAATTTTGCTGCAAAACATCCTGAAGGAGCAGAGTTTGACCCGAAGATTGTTCAGGAAATTAAGGCAAAAGCAAAACAGGGAACTGTATCATGTGCAGCAGCACATTCAATAGCCGATTCAATAAACAGTTCTTCTGCTGAAATAGGCAGAAATATGGATATTTCAGGTTTCAGGATTGCTAAATGCCAGATGGGGATTTTTGGGTATCAGCCTGAAAAACGGCTTGTTAAACCGGCCCAATCTGTATCTGGAGAACTGGAAACTGCAATCAGGGAGAACTTGAAAAACAATAAAATTTCCTGCAAAGACTGCTGGGATATTGCAAAAAAGTTTGAGATTTCCAGAATGGATATTGCCAATGCCTGCGAAGCATTAAAGATTAAAATATATATCTGCCAGTTAGGAGCATTTTAGGACTAATAATGACAACATATCCGGTATTATTTGTGGGCGCAGGCCCTGGAGACCCTGAACTTATTACTGTTAAAGGCCAAAAAGCACTTCAGGAAGCGGATCTGGTGATTTATGCAGGTTCCCTTGTTCCCAAAGCCCTGCTTTTATGGACAAAGGCAGAATGCAAAAATGTAAACAGCGCTTCAATGCATTTGGAAGAATTTGTCAGCTTAATGATTGACAGCCATAGAGCTGGAAATCGTGTTGTACGCCTTCATACTGGCGATCCAAGTCTTTATGGAGCTATTGCAGAGCAGATTACAGAACTGAAAAAAAATGATATACCTTATAAAGTCATTCCCGGAGTTACAGCAGCTTTTGGCGCTGCCGCAGCTATGGGCATTGAATATACCCTGCCTGAAGTAACCCAGACTCTTATTTTGACCAGAATGTCAGGCAGAACTCCTGTTCCTGAAACAGAAGCCCTGGAATCTCTGGCCGAACATCAGGCTTCAATGGCAATTTATCTGAGTATCTCAATGGTTGACAAGGTTGCAGATATTCTTGAAAAAAACTATGGCAAAGACGGACCTGTTGCTGTTGCCTATTGCGTGAGTCAGCCAGATGAAAGGATTTTTTATACCACAGTTAAAGAACTTTCCACACTGGTAAAACAAGAAAATATCCGCAAACAGGCTCTGATTATTGTCAGCAGGGCTTTGGATCAAAAGCTTCAGGAAACAAAGAAAAAGTCAAGGCTGTATGATAAAAGTTTTTCCCATGAATATCGTAATAAAATAAATGAAAATTAAATGGAAGACCCAGATTGTTTTCCTTTGTGCAGCTCTGTTTGCAAGCATAATCATTTCAACCGGAATGGGTTATATTTCCATATCTCCGTTTGATGTTCTCAAGATAATAACAGCTAAAATCATTGGTCTTCCTGACCTTATTTCCGGTATGGACATTGTTCATCCGGTAGTGGTAATGGATGTGCGTCTTCCCAGGATTCTGACATCAGCTATTGTTGGAGGGGGGCTGGCTCTTTCTGGATGTGTGTTTCAGGGGATACTGCTTAACCCTCTGGCAGATCCTTACACACTTGGTGTATCAGCAGGGGCAGCATTTGGAGCAGCCATTGCACTTTTACTTAACCTTGGGGAAATGGGATCTTATTCCATACCTGTCTTTGCTTTTGCAGGAGCAATGACTACTCTTTTGTTTGTACTTTTTTTATCCTCGACCAGCGGAGGCATGTCATCAAATAACCTGATTTTATCAGGTATAATTGTTGCTTCCATTTTATCCGCCGGTATCAGTTTTCTGAAATATATTGCAGATGAACAGGTTGCTGTTATTATATTCTGGCTTATGGGAAGCTTTGGCTCACGAACCTGGGCAGATGCAGGCATGGCACTGATTTTTGTAATAGCCGGTTTAATGATTTTTTTATTTTTTGCAAGGGATCTGAATCTTCTGGCAATGGGAGACCGGACTGCTTCTTCCCTGGGTGTTAATACCAGGCAGATTACACTGATTATATTAATAACAGCATCACTTGTAACGGCAGTATGTGTTTCAGTGTCAGGGATTATCGGATTTGTGGGGCTTCTTGTTCCTCATATGATGAGAACTATGTCAGGCCCGGACAACCGTAGATTAATTCCTTCATCTTTTCTGGCAGGAGCCATACTTTTGCTTTGCGCCGATACAATTACCAGGGCGGTTCTCCCCCATGAAATCCCAATAGGAGTTCTGACAGCTCTTATTGGAGGCCCTTTTTTCTGTTATATATTCAGACAGAAGCAGATGGGAAAGACTTCAGTTTAAACACTCATGATTGCATTGATAATTTTTATGTATTATTTTCAAGTATGAAAAAGCAGCAAAAAACAAACACCAGATGGCATCTTTTGCTCGGAAGATTATTAGAAGAGCTTTTGACTTCAAAAGATATTTTGGTTTATACTGATGTCGCTGTTATGAATGAACCTCCGAGAGCTGATCTTCTTCTGCTCAAAAAGCAAAACAGAACCTCCTGGACAGAAGAACAGAAAGCATATCTGCCGGACGGTATCAGGGACACCCATGCAAAATATATTCTTCTGGAATTTAAATATACAGAGTCTGTAAATGACGACGTGTTCAGACAGACCCTTAGCTATGATTATTTATACAGGCGCAGTCAGAAATTAAAAAAGAATGAAATCAAAACCTTTATAATCAGTGCAAAAACTACAAGAAGTTCAACTTTGGAAAAATTCGGCTATTTTGAATCCGGTTTGTCAGGGGTATGGTATAGTAAAAATCCTATTTTAGAACCTGTTTCTCTTCTTTCATTGAACGATCTTTCCATAGAACCGCATAATGCTTACATAAAATGCTTTGCCAGCCGAAAAAATGTGAAAAAATCTGCGTTTGAAATATTGATGAATAAAGGATTTTCTTCCTTTAACAAAGAACTTCAGTGGTGTCTTGAAGGGCTTTTACATTATTGGTTTAATATAGGAGGTAAAGAAATGGAACTGGAAAAGGAACTTACTCCGGCAAAGGTTATCAAAATTGGTAAAAAATGGCAGGATGCGATATTGTCCGGTCTTAACAATGAAGAGCGCCTTGAAGTATTGTCCGGCCTTAAAGTTAAAGACCGCCTTAAAGCATTGTCAGGCTTACCCCCTCAACAGGTACTTTCAAAATACAGTATTAAAGACCGCTTGGCAGGACTTTCTGTTGAAGAAATTGAAGATTATTTAAAAACATTAAAAAACAATTAATTGATGATATTTTAATGCTTTTTAAATTAGAGCAAATCTCCTTTTCCTATGAAACCCGTCAGGTTATAAATAATCTTGACCTAAAGCTTGAACCTGGATTTTTTTACGGAATATTAGGCCCTAACGGATGCGGGAAAAGTACATTAATTGATCTGCTTATGGGACATCAACGGCCAGAATCAGGGATTATAAGTTTCCAGGGAAAAGATTTGAAAACCTGTTCCAAATCCGAACTTGCATGTGAAATAGCCCTGGTTCCCCAGAATTTTTATATTAATTTTCCTTTTACAGGCCGTGAAATAGTTCTTATGGGCAGGTACCCTCATATGCCCCGTTTTTCTCAGCCTTCTGCACATGATACTGATATTGTTGATGAAGTTATGGAAAAAACCGGAACAGCAGGATTTAAAGACCGCTACATGACGGAAATGAGCGGTGGAGAACGGCAGAGAATTGTTTTTGCCCGTGCCCTGGCACAGGAAACACCAGTGCTTTTACTTGATGAAGCAACATCTAATCTGGATATAAAGCATACCCTGACTCTTTTGGATATTGTTGCAGGTGATATTAGAGACAAAGGCAGAACCGCTGTTGCTGTAATCCAGGATATAAATCTGGCTGCTACCTATTGCCAGCGTTTGATAATAATGAAACAAGGTAAGATAGCAGCATTTGGTGATACTGATAAAGTTTTAACTGAAAATAATATAAAAAATGTATTTGATGTGAATTCTCATATCTATTTTGATTTGTTTTCGGATTCCAGAAAGGTGAGTTTTAAAAAAGGTAAATGAATAAGATATTTATAA
>JAUCGD010000166.1 GCA_030377945.1 Desulfobacterales bacterium HSG17
GCTTCTGTCACATTGAGTATAATAAAATGTCTCGGGTTTGAACAGATTTTTAAGAATGCCTTGACAGGGCTGCTTATGGGTGGAGGTAAGGGCGGGTCTGATTTTAATCCAAGAGGTAAATCCGATAATGAAATAATGAGTTTTTGCCAGAATTTTATGCTGGAGCTTTCAAAACATATTGGCCCGAATACTGATGTTCCAGCCGGTGATATTGGTGTTGGAACTCGTGAGATAGGCTATCTTTTTGGAATGTACCGACGAATAACAAAATCATTTGAAGGTGTTCTGACTGGTAAAGGACTTCACTGGGGAGGCAGCTATCTGAGACCGGAAGCTACAGGATATGGGATTGTATATTTTGCTGAAGAAATGCTTAAAAAAATTAATAACAACCTTGATGGAAAACTGGTTACAGTTTCAGGTTTTGGCAACGTTGCATGGGGAGTTGTAAAAAAAGTTAATGAACTTGGCGGAAAAGTCGTAACTCTTTCAGGACCGGATGGCTTTATCCATGACCCCGATGGTATCATTGGTGAAAAAGTTGATTTTATGCTTAGAATGAGACTTAGCGGGAATGACAGGGTGAAAGATTACGCAGACAAATACAAGGTAAACTTTTATCCTGAAGAACGCCCCTGGTCAATTCCCTGTGATATTGCATTCCCCTGTGCTACACAGAATGAACTCGATCTTGAAGATGCCAGACAATTGGTGAAAAACAGTGTGCAATGTCTTGTGGAAGGTGCAAATCTACCTGTTACTCTTGAAGCTATGGAGTTTCTGGGAAATGCAGATATTTTGTATGCACCGGCTAAGGCATGTAATGCTGGGGGCGTTGCCTGTTCGTGTTTTGAAATGGCCCAGAATGCAAATTTTATGAACTGGACTGAGGATGAGGTTGATACAAGGCTTCACCAGGTGATGAAACATATCCATGACCAATGCTATGAGACTGCAAGTGATTTCAATAAAAAAGGTAATTATGTGTTTGGGGCGAACGTAGCTGGCTTCCAGCGAGTGGCAGATGCAATGCTGGATCAGGGTGTGGCTTAAATTATAACAACTGTTTAAAGCAGGATAAAGGCTGATTGGATTTTCTATCCCGTCAGCCTTTTTTACATATCATCAATATAGGGTTTGATGATCTCAAGCTCATTTGGTCTTATAGGTCTCCAGGAAATAGAATATAGAATTTCAGGGACAACTTTTTGATCAGGGTTTAAGCTTGCAACTCTTATTTTATCATCCAGTTCAATCCACATGGTCTTACTGATATTCAGGTTATAGTCCTTTGAGATTCTTTTGGCAAAATTATGGATATAATTTTTTAATGATGTATTCATGGGTTTTTGAGTTCTGGCATTTTTTAAAAGAACAGCTGTGGAAAAAAGATAGCTGATATTGTCACTATCTGCTCCAAGTTTTACAATTTTAACATGATATGATCCCGGCCACCAGGAAACCGGTTTCTCACCCGAAACTGTCCTGCCATCCCACTCATAAATAAAATCATGGAGAATCATTGCATAGCCCTTTTGTTGAAACTGTTACAGGATAGATAATTTTGTCAGATTTTAGGCGACAAACAATTTTAACCACAGGCATACATAGAGTATCTCGCGGATTAAAATTATTTGTCAACAAAGAAGCTGGGGAAATTAGCATTCTGTAACCACCTGTCGGCATGCGTGGGCAAAATCTTCGGGATATACCCCGCTAATCCATCGCAATTGAGCTTCACTGAAAGTAGCTGGTGCATAGGGCAGCCTTGGAATAAATGAATATAACAACTGCTGGTCAGCATTCTCTGAGTCAAACCGTTTTGAAAATTCTATGGATGTCACAAATTGAGCACCAAGGGATTCAAGGGTTTTAACTGCCAGTAAAATTGCCTTATCCAGAGAATTCCGCATATTGATATCTGCTTCAAGAATATTACCGCAGGGTATTTTTGGCATAAGCTGCAACTCCCATTCACAGACTTGAGCCTTGGGTACAAACAAAATGGTGTAATCATCCTCCATGACAATAAGCGATGATTCTCCTGATTTATTTCCATCAGTTCTTGTATTATTCTTTATGGCATTGAAGTAGTTTGTAAAAAAGTTTTCTTGTGTGATTTTTTTGTAATCTCGGGTAAAATCATCTATCAAATCGCCGCAGGAGAAAGAATTTATATTGTTATCTGAATCAGTTCTAACGTGTTTCGGGATCATGGCGTTTTGCTGGTGAATCATTTGATGGGAAGCATGGAGCCTGTGACCGGACTGGGCATATCCAAATCCAAAATTCCATCCCCAAAGCGTGGCATTGAATTTTAAGGCAGGTCTGTTTTTTTGTCTGAATCTGTTTTGTATCTTGTTTTTGAGATTTTCAAGTTCATTTTGAGTCATACTTGCCTGTTTGTGCGGAAAATCAATACCAAGTTCAGATGCAAGCCTTACAAAAGCACGCTGATAATATAAATGGCGTATGCCTTTCATATCTTCATGACAAAGCTCTTTAGCCTTGTATCTGACAGCATCATTTGCCATGTTGGAAGCAAAATGTCCCCATGGAATATATGAATTTCGTCTTAAATATTCAAAGACATGGGTATTGCCATCTTCAGAAAGATATTCTCCTGTAATTTCATTGTTACCCTGGACTCCTGGTTTTAATACCAGGGTGTTTTTATAATCATCGGGAAGATATCTGTTATTTACGAGAACTTCAAAAAGTTCATGGTCATGGATATCTGGAGCAGTCCTACCAAGTTTGTCTTTTTTATACCCAATTCCAACAGGAGTCTTACGCTGCTTATCTGTCTGTGTTGTTGAGTCAAAAATAATTTTGCACGATTTTTGTGCAAGGACAATTAACTCTTCTGGATCTGTAGAAGACTGTGCCAGGGCTATCAGTAATGGATGCGGCAGGATATTTAGAATATGGGTTTTATCTTTCAGACAAGAATTTTTACCCTCTTCCATTTTTTTTAAATTCTGGAACAGCGAGCAGGGCTCAGGTTTTGGAATGCAAATTTTTTCAGGGTGCTTAGCTTTTATATCAGCCCATGCAGAATTAATATAGGTTGTTCCTCTAAAGGGAAAAGGATTTGCAATTTCATAGATAATATCAGCTTGTGGTTCATAAAGTTCCCCTTTGGGAAAATTGACAGCATTCTCAACAACACTACCATCGTCAAGTTGTCCAAGGGATGAGAAATAATCATGTTCCCTTAAATTCGTGATTTTAAATTCAGGTTTGTGAACACCAACAATAAATCTTGCATTTTTTCCAACACAGGATTTCAGCCTGGTCATAGCTCAGGCGCTCCTGACGGGATTAAGCATAAAAAGGTAAAGGTTTGGTCGGATGTGTTCCTGAACTGGTGCTCAATATTTGCGGGAATAAAAACAGCCGTTCCAGTTGAAACAGGATGCCATTTATCCTCTATGAATACCTCTCCTTTGCCTGAATGAATAAACACTTCATGCTCCCAGTCATGGGTATGTTTTGGAGTATGACCGTCTTTATCCATTTCAAACATTCTCATGCAAAAGTTTTGTGCACCGTCTTGTTTGCCGATCAAAAGCCTGCCGTTGACATTTTTAACAATTTCATTATCCATGATGACAGGTGTGATATCTTTAGAGTTGATAATTTTCATTAGTGTTTCTCCTTGTAAAATTTTTGATACTGCCAGCTTTTACTAATTTTCTATTTGACCACCTGCAAAATAAGGAAATACCATGGAGAAAATATGCTATTAATTTGTTGTTTTGTCAATGAAGCATGAGTGTATCTGGATATTTGCCATAAGATAAACACCCTTCCTCTGGGGTGACTACATATTTTAGTTAAGAAATCCTCTAGTGTTATTTGTTTTATAACCCTATTAAGAATTGGGCTTCATCCAGCACCTTGTCCATCACCTCAAGGATGTAATCAATATCTTCATCCTCAATGGTCATAGGGGGTCTTATCTTTAAGATGTTGTCATAGGGACCTTCACTGCCCATCAGAATCCGGTGTTTGCGCATACGGTTTTTAACGTAATCTGCCAAAGCGGTTCCGGGTTCACGGGTCTGCAGGTTCTTCACCAGATCAAGGCCGATAAAAAGCCCGTAGCCGCGAACATCTCCCACGATCTTATATTTTTTCTGCAAACCGTGCAGCCCTGCCAGAAGTTTATCCCCCATCTGTTTGGCATTTTTCTGCAACTGTTCATCTTCAACAATGTTGAATACCTCAAGACCTGTACGGCATGACAAGGTGGAACCGCCAAAAGTGGAGAAAAACTCAGGCCCTTTAGCAAAACTGTCGGCAATCTTTTTTGTAGTGACCACAACACCCAAGGGATGGCCGTTGCCTATGGGTTTGCCCAGAACGACAATGTCGGGAACAGCGTCCTGCTGCTCAAAACCAAAGAAATAGTCGCCAAGGCGTCCCAAACCCGTTTGCACTTCATCGGCAATGCAGACACCGCCTGCTTTCCGAATTTTTTCATAAACAGCCGGCAAATAGCCTTTTGGAGGGATGATCTGGCCGCCAACGCTGGGGAAAGTTTCTGCAATAAATCCAGCTAATTTTCCGTCGCAGGCATTTATGTTGTCAAGGGCCTCATCTACCATATCCGCATACTTTTGTGCGATGTCTGCCTTGCCACGTCGGAAACGGCCGCGGTAGTCGTCAGCCACCTCAATCAGGTGCACCCAGTCCGAGGGACCGACCCCTCCTTTGGAGTTAAACTTGTAAGCCGAGATATCAATACAGCCAGTGGTGTTTCCGTGATACCCGTGATTCGGGGTGATCATATCCTTACCGCCGGAATGAGCACGGGCAAGCCGTAAAGACAACTCGTTGGCTTCAGAACCTGAGTTGACAAAAAAGCATACAGACAGCAGTTCAGGCATATAGGAAGCAATCTTTTCGGCAAAGGTTATCTGGGCCGGATGAAGATAGCGGGTGTTGCTGTTCATGCGCTGCAACTGGTCGGCGGCAACTGCCTGGATGCGGGGATGGGCATGGCCCACGTGGGGGACGTTGTTATAACTGTCCAAAAAGGGTCTCCCCCACTCGTCAAACAGGTGGGTTTTCCAGCCGCGCAGGAACATGACAGGGTCGGTGTAGGTCAGTGACAGGTTCTGCCCGAACCTTGCCTTTCGTTCGGCCAGTATCCTGACCTTAGAAGGCGGCCGGTAAGCAAGCTTTTCATCATCAAGGTTCAGTATGGCCGCCGGGTTGGGATAAAGCATAGACCAGAAGTTAAGTTCATCTGGATCCACGGCGCCTGGCCAGTTGGGATCGGTATTGATCAGACCTGTCTGAAAGTGCAGGTGCGGCGCCCATCCGCCGTTGTGCTGTTGTTGGCCGAGGGCAGCAATGGTCTGCCCTTTCTCAATGAGCTGTCCCTCAGTGAGTGCTCCAATCGATTCCGGGTTCAGATGGCCGTAAAGGGTGAAAAAGGGAGCGCCCTTTTCGATTTCGTGGCGAAGGATGACAAGACCACCATAATCCAGGTTATCCTTTCGGTTCTCAACGGCTTCCACCGTGGCGTTCAACGGCGCGTGAATCCTTGTACCGGCCGGGGCAAAAATATCCACACCGATATGGACTGTTCTGCGGTTGCTGGTCTTAAAAGGCCCTTTGTAAAAGGCCTTGTCCGTGTAAATCAGGCGGGGTTCAGCGTAATATCCTAAATGAAATCCCATGCATTCAACGCCAAGGGTTGCGGCCTCCTCAGAAGTCAAATCGAATGGATTCTGCGGCAGGGTGCTGTCGGCTACGGACAGGTTGACGCGGGGCAGAGTATTCAGGGGCCGGTTTAAAACCTGCGCAAAGCACCCGCGGTTTTCATCCAGCCATTGCACTACCGATGGGGCGCTGTCATTTACCCCGAAGCCGCAAGCTACGCGCAGGCGGGCTGCAATCAGATGCGGGCTGACCTTCCGGGACTCCAGAAATGCCCAGGCAGGTCCCTGGGAAATCAGGACGTAGGGATCATGGGGGTTCTCCTGGGCCATCATTGTGGAGTTAACCACGGAAACGGCCAGGCGCAGGCGCAAAAGGGGCCAGATCATGTCGATTTCTTTGGGGGATAGAGAGTAAGCGCTGTTAAACCCCTTTACCAAATTTTCCAATGCACTTTCCGGGTCTGGGTAATCCAATACCACATAGGCAGCTGCAATGGCCAGGTCGCAGACCACTGGAGCCGAACACATATCCCCTAAATCAATGATCCCTGAGATGGCAGGAGAATCGTGCAAGCTGCCAGTCACCAGAATATTGTAATCATTGATATCGTTGTGAATGGCCTGGCAGGGTAGGGCATCAAGATCCGCCTTGATTCCTGCAAAATCATCCAGAATTTGTCTAATTATCTTTTGCCGGGTTGCATCAGCAATGATTTCCAGATTATCTGCAATCCAGTCACCAGAGGGCAGGTGCCATTTAAATTCCCGGTAAAGCCCGGAATGATCAAAAGCTGTCAATGCATTATCTATTGTACCAATGGTTTCTCCAAGCTTGAGGATAAGGTCACGAGTCTTGGGTTTAAATTCAGCCCAGGTTTTTCCATCAAGGTTTTCAAGTACCCAGAGAATCCGGTCACAGCCTTTGTCGTCTTTGCATGTTTCAAAGAGCTGGCCTTTTTGGGATGGTATAACAAGCGGCAAAGAAAAGGTGCGAAGGTGATTCAGTGCACAGCACTGCAGGTCCACAAAATTGGCTTTACAACCTTTTCGCATCACTTTGAGAATATGCGTGGAATTAATCCGAAAATTTAGATCATACTCGCCGTCAAGTTGCGTAAAGCTGCCTTTTATGCCCCAGAGGTCTCGAACTGCCTGCTGCCAGTATTTTGTCATACGTTTCTCCATAAGGGAAAAGATTAAAACTTTTTTTGATATATTTACCCAGATGCACAATAACTGTTTTTGAGCCTGTGTAACCACTCTTCATATTTGTCCAATGCGGTGCTGACCGGTTTGCAGAAAAAATATAAGATCGTGGGAGATGTTCGCGGCTACGGGCTTTTTATCGGCCT
>JAUCGD010000167.1 GCA_030377945.1 Desulfobacterales bacterium HSG17
AATATTAACGGCAAAGACCACGAACTAATGGTACTGCCCCATGATACGCTCCTCGAAACTTTGCGGGATGAACTTGATCTTACAGGATCAAAGGAGAGCTGTGGAGAAGGAATCTGCGGTTCATGTACAATTCAGATGGATGGCAAACCTGTCCGCTCCTGTTTAACTCTTGCCATGGAAGCACAGGGCACTAAAATTAAAACTGTGGAGGGACTTGCAATGGGTGATGACTTATCAGATCTCCAGCAATCCTTTATTGATCACGGCGCAGTGCAGTGTGGGTTCTGCACTTCTGGCATGCTCATGTCTGCCGATGCCCTGCTAAATGAGACTTCAGACCCGGATCGGACAACCATACAAAAGGCGCTTTCCGGTAATATCTGCAGATGCACTGGATATTCAAAAATAGTTGAAGCTGTTGCCCATTCGGGCAGACCTGAA
Source organism: Desulfobacterales bacterium HSG17 (assembly GCA_030377945.1). The sequence continues at coordinate 442 of JAUCGD010000167.1, forward strand.
AAATCCTGTCCAGATTGTCAAACAAAGGAGTAAATTATGCCTAATTACAATATTATCGGAAAAAGAATGCCAAGAGTTGATTCCCGGGCAAAGGTCATGGGAAAAGTCAGGTTTTCAGCTGATATAAAACTCCATGGAATGTTAGTGGGAAAAATCAAAAGAAGTCCCTATGCCCATGCCCGTATTCTCAATATTGATACTTCAAAAGCCCTTGCTCTGCCTGGTGTAAAAGCTGTTGTAACTGGCAATGATACTGAAGGGGTAAAATGGGGGGTTTTTGGTTATACCCGGGATCAGCAGTTTATCCAGACTGACAAGGCAAGATATATTGGAGACGAAGTTGCAGGTGTTGCTGCTGTTGATGAAGATACAGCTTTAAAAGCTCTTGATCTTATTGAAGTTGAATATGAACAGCTACCCGCTGTATTTGAACCCATGGATGCCATGGCATCTGACAGTGAACTAATCCACAAAGATTTCCCAAATAATATCAATATCCATGTCAATATTGAAACCGGCGAAGTGGATGAAAACTTTGAAAAAGCTTATTATGTACGAGAAGATACTTTTACAGCACCGGAAGAGTCATATTTCCAGGCCGAACCCTATGCTGTAGTTGCAAGGTTTGATGAAGATGAATGCCTCGAAGTGTGGTGCCCCAATGGCGGACCCCATATGAAATCCAAACCACTTTCCAACTCTTTTAAACTCCCACTTCATAAAGTTAAAATCAAAAAGGTTGCAATTGGCGGAGCATTTGGAGGAAGATCTGAAATATGCCCTGCTGATTATATCTGTGCTTTGCTTGCCAAAAAAACCAGCGCTCCTGTAAAGATAGTCTTTACAAGGGAAGAAAACACCATTGGTACACGCCAGGGGCATGCCATGATCACCACCCATAAAACAGGGGTGGATAAAGAAGGAAGAGTCCTTGCAAGGGAAACCACCTGCTATATGGATGGCGGTGCTTACTCTTCCACAGGTCCTATTGCCACAACTGTCCCCTTTCTTTCCATGGAACAGGCATACAGAATGGAAAGTGTCCGCTATAACGGCTACAGGGTATATACCAACAAACCCATCCGTGGAATGATAAGAATTCATGGGCGTGGTTTTGCATGTGGTCTTGATACCCAGCTTGACATGATTGCAGAACATCTTGGTATTGATCCTGTGGAGATGAGATTAAGAAACTCAAGGCAGCCCGGAGAATATACCAACACTAAATCTCTTGTCGGTTCCTGCGCCATGGATGAAACCATTCACAAGGCAGTTGAAAAATCAGGTTTTAAGAAAAAATGGGGCAAGCTTCCACCATTTCATGGTATTGGTATCGGAACCAATTCTGTCCAGACCGGTTTTCCCATGGGTATAAGAGGAGGTTCTCAGAGTTTTATAAAATTCAATGAGGATGGAGAAGCCACAGTTATGACTGGTGTTGTGGATAATGGTCAGGGCAATGATAATATGGTTGTCCAAATTGCAGCTCAGGAATTAGGGCTGCTTCCAGAAGACATTCATCTTGTTTCAGCAGATACGGAAACAACATCATCTGATCCTGGCTCATATTCCCAGGTATCAACCTTTGTAGGTGGCCAGGCTGTTAAAAATGCTGCTGCAAACTGCAAGAAAAAACTTTTTGATGTAGCAGCCAAAGTATTAAAAGTTGAGCCTGATACACTTGAGGCAAAAAATCGTCTTATCTATGTTAAAGATGATCCTGCAAAATCCATTCCCATTAAAAAAGTGGTTCGAATCAGTCTTTTAAACTTTAATTCTGTTAATGCAGAAGGCGGTTACTGGCCAAAAGTTGACATGAAACGGGAATGGGTATCCAACCCATACGGTCAGATGTGTGAAGCCTTCTCTTTTGGAACCACCATTGTTGAAGTCAAGGTTGACCCTGACACTGGAGAGGTTGAAGTGCTTGAAGCCACTGCATGCCAGGATGTGGGGAAAGCCCTTAATCCACTTGTTCTTGAAGGTCAGTTTGAAGGTTCTATTGCCATGGGAGGTCAGGGAGGAATGCTCACTGAATACCATGAGTGGCATGAAGGCAGATGTGTAAATCCAACCATGCTGGATTATAAACTGCCCCTTGCCTGTGATATGCCCAAAATAAATAATATAATTGTAGAGTCAATTGAACCAAAGGGCCCTTACGGTGCAAAAGAGGCTGCCATGTCTATTTCCATGTCAGCTGCTCAAGGCTACAGTGCAGCTGTGAGCAATGCAATCGGTGTTTATATGGATTCTTTTCCCCTGACTCCGGATAAGATTCTTGAAGCCATTAAAAATAAAAAAAATTAAAAAATATGGATATAAAAATAAATGAACTGATTATTGGTATAAAAGGCGCAGGAGAAATTGCTTCAGGTATTGCATACCGTCTTTTTCAATCCAATATTAAAAATATCTTTATGATGGAGACAAAAAATCCCCTTGCTGTCAGAAGGCAGGTCTCTTTTTGTGAAACAGTACATGATGGTAAGATCATTGTCGAGGGAGTTGAGGCAAAAAAAATTATATCCTCTGGTAAAATACACAATACCTGGAAAGAAAACAAAATCCCTGTCATTGTAGATCCTGACTGGAATTGCATAAAAACAATTAAACCCCATGTGGTGATAGATGCCATTATTGCAAAAAAAAATATTGGGACCAGTCTGTCTGAAGCTCCTGTCGTTATTGGTCTTGGTCCAGGTTTTGAAGCAGGCATTGATGTTCACATTGCAATTGAAACAAACAGAGGACATAACCTTGGACGAGTCATTTTAAATGGTTGTCCTGAGCCAAACACTGGAATTCCCGGCTCCTCCAACGGTTTTACCCATGAAAGGGTTCTAAGAGCCCCTTGTGCCGGGATATTTAATTCTGATCTAATTATAGGCGCAACAGTCAAAAAAGAGCAGGTTGTTGGACATGTTGATGGACAAGATGTAATAGCACAAATTGACGGTGTTTTAAGGGGTCAGATTAGAAACAATACAAAAGTTAGTGACAAACTTAAAATAGGAGATATTGATCCAAGAGGGGAAAAAATATATTGCACCACCATCTCGGAAAAAGCCCGTGCCATTGGAGGCAGTGTGCTTGAGGCTGTTTTACAAAAATATAATCAGTAAAAGGATAAAAATATGTTTACAAAAGCCTATATCCCGTACAAAGGATATTATTCAAGTCCATTTTCCAAATGGCAGGGAAGTTTTGCAAATGAACACTCCATTGTTTTTGGCTCTAAAACGGCAAAAACCTGGCTTGCATCAAGGGACATAAGCCCTGATATTTTTGATTACCTGATCCTTGGCGTAACAGTTGGCCAGCCTCATATTTTTTATGGAGGGCCATGGACATCAGCCTTGATAGGTGCACAAAACATCCCTGGTATGATGGTCAGTCAGGCATGTTCTACTTCCACCACAGCAGTATTCCAGGCAGCCATGGGTGTTGAAACAGGCAGTTTTGAAAATGTATTTACACTTATGACAGATAAATGTTCCAACGGCCCGCATACGATATGGCCCAACCCACAGGGACCCGGCGGTCAGGTGATTTCAGAGAACTGGGTCATGGATCAGTTCAACAATGATCCCTGGGCAAAAAATGCAATGATTCAAACTGCTGAAAATGTAGCAAAAGAGACTGGAGTTACAAGAGAACAATGCGATGAGCTTGCCTTGAGAAGAGCTGAGCAATATGCAAATGCTCTTGCAAATGATAAAGCCTTTCAAAAAAAATATATGTTCCCGGTTTCCATACAGATTTCAAGGAAAAAATCCATTGAAATCAAGACAGATGAAGGAATTATGCCAACAACGAAAGATGGGCTTGCAAACTTGAGACCGGTTCTGCCAGACGGCGCCCATACCTTTGGTTCCCAAACCCATCCCGCAGATGGTAATTGTGCCTTGATTGTGACAACAAAGCAAAAAGCAGCAGATTTGAGCTTTGACAGCGCAAAAGATGCTCAAATTATTTCATATGGCTTTTCAAGGGCAAAAAAAGGATTCATGGCAATGGCTGTTGTGCCGGCAGCCAGGATGGCACTGGATAAAGCGGGTATATCCTTAAATGATGTAAAAGTAATTAAAACCCACAATCCTTTTGCTGCCAATGATATTTATCTTGCAGATCAGATGAACATTGATGTCAACAGTTTCAATAATTTTGGATCTTCACTCATCTTTGGTCATCCCCAGGCTCCAACAGCAGGCAGGCTTATCATTGAAGGAATTGAAGAGCTTGCAGATCTGGGCGGTGGTTACATGCTTTTTACAGGGTGCGCCGCAGGCGATACAGGAGCTGCTTTAATATTGAAAATAGACGCTTAATTTTAAAATTGATCATATAAGAGGAGAAACAAAGATGCGTGCATTAATTATCGGTGGTGTTGGCGGAATGGGACAAGGAGTTGCAAAATATCTGGTGTGGGACAAAAGGGTAACAGATGTTATTCTGGCAGATCTCTACCCGGACCCGGAACGCTTGACGCCCAAATTAAGGGAAAATAAAAAAACCACCCTTATAAAAATGGATGTCATGGAGCATGATGCCATGGTAGCAGCCTTTAAAAAGGTTGACATAGTTATTAATACGGCAGGTCCTTTTTATAAAACCGCCGTACCGGTTGCCAGAGCTGCTGTTGAAGCAAAGGTTAATTACATTGACATCTGTGATGACTATGAAGGCACAGAGATCCTTTTTAATTCTGATATCGATAAGCTGGCAAAAGAAGCCGGCATTACCATTCTTACCGGTATGGGATCTGATCCCGGAACAAACAATATATTGGTAAAATGGTATGCGGACAAACTGGATACGGTTGATGAAGTCTATCTTTACTGGGTGGTCAGCATTGCAGAACTGGCTGGTGCTGCATGGGACCACAGCCTGCATATGACGCTTGGCCAGGTACCCCAGTATATTGATGGAAAAATTGTTCAGGTAAAAGGCGGCACTGACATGGTATCAGAACAGTTTCTTGAGCCCCTTGGCGAATGTCGTGTTCGTTATGTCGGTCATCCCCAGCCCTTAACGCTTCCCAAATACATCAAGGGTGTAAAAAATGTTATCATCAAAGGCGCCCTTATCCCCCACTGGGTAGATGAAATGATTGCCGAGCAAAAGGCCACTGGATTTTTAGGTACGGATCCCGTTGACCTTAAGGGCACAAAAGTTACCCCATACGACCTGGCATTGGAGCTGTGGAAAAAAAACATTATTAAAGACCGTGATAACGGACCCCAGTCTTCTGGCCTCAAGGTTATTGTGAAGGGTAAAAGAGATGGCAAAAAAGTGACTTATACTGCTGATATGGCTGGCAGAATGGCGCCAGGAACAGGTCTCCCCGCTGCCATGGCAGCACTGATGTTTGCTGACGGTGCTGTTAAAGAAAAGGGTGTTGTGGCACCTGAAGGCTGCATAGATCCTGAAATTTTTATTAAAGCCTTTATTGGCAAAGGTGCCAAAATCCATCAATCGGAAAAAATTGAAAATATAATGGATCTTTAGTTCTTAGGAGAACAAAAAAATGATTGAAACCCCAAAGTTGAATATTTCCAAAAGCCTTGAATTGTATGAGCAGGCTACAACACTAATACCTGGTGGTGTGCTTGGAGCCAGAAAGCCAGGTGATTTTATTAACGGAGAATACCCTATATTCCTTGATACCGGCAAAGGTGCAAAACTTGTTGATGTTGACGGCAATGAATTTATTGATTTTCTTTGCGGATATGGCCCTATTATCCTGGGGTATCGTGAAAAAGAGGTGGATGACGCTGTTTACGAACAAATCAGTAACAAGGGATTCTGCTTTACCCTTACCCAGAAATTCCAGAACCAGCTTGCAAAAAAACTCACTGAAATTGTGCCCTGCTCTGAAATGAGTATTTTCCTTAAAACCGGATCAGATGCAACCACAGCTGCCATTCGTATTGCAAGAGCTCACACTAAAAAATTAAAAGTCATGCGATGCGGATATCATGGCTGGCATGACTGGTGTATTGAAATGAAAGGCGGGATTCCCAAAAAATTCTATGAAGATGTCTATGAATTTCAGTATAATAAACTTGACCAGCTTGAAGAATTAATGGCTGCCCATGGTGATGATACTGCTGCCATAATCATGACACCATTTGGACACCCAAACCATCAAAAGATGGAGACACCTGAACCAGGCTTTCTTGAAGGTGCCAGAAAAATTGCTGATAAATATGGCGCTGTACTGGTTTATGATGAAATTCGTACCTGCTTTAGACTTGCCATGGGTGGCGCCCAGGAGCTATATGGTGTAACTCCTGACCTTACTGTGCTTGGAAAAGCCATGGGCAATGGATATCCCATATCTGTTGTAACTGGAAAAAAAAATGTTATGATGGCTGCTGAAAGTAAACTTTTCATCTCTTCCACTTTTTTCCCCAACAGTGAAGCCTTTGTTGCAGCCCTTAAAACCATTGAAATCATGGAGAGGGAAAATGTCATTGAAGATATCTGGAAAAAAGGTGAATGGTTTATGGGAAAAATCCAAAATCTTATTGACAAATATGATGT
>JAUCGD010000168.1 GCA_030377945.1 Desulfobacterales bacterium HSG17
ATAAGAGCCTGGTTGCTGATAATAACTCCTTTGGGCAGGGATTCTGTTCCGCTTGTATAGGTCATCTGGCAGGGGTCTTCAATGCGGAGAATTGTATCAGGTTCTGTTGCCGGATATGGCTTATACCAGGAATTAAAATCCTTAAATCTGTCATCAGGCGGACTTATGCCTGATACATCATCAGACCAGATAAGGGTTTTTACTGTGGGCATGTCTGCAAGCACATCCTTGACAAGATCATATAAAGAATCCTCAACAATAAAAACCTTGCTTTCAGAATGGTTAATGCAGTAGGAGATGTCTTTTCCTTTTAAAAGATAATTAATTGCAAGATATACAGCCCCTGCCTTGCAGCATCCCATCCACGTTAAAGCATGGTGTATGGTGTTGTGGGCTAATATCGCCACCCTGTCATATTTTTTTATACCCAGATCAATAAGAGCATTTCCCACTTTGTTGCATTCATCTTCAAGCTCTGAATAGGTCAGTGTTTTATCATTGTAAATAAGGGCTTTTTTATCAGGGTAATGATAACGGCTCCGCCTGAGCATATCAGCAATAACCCAGCGGTTGACTTTGTTGTAACGGTTCATTAAAAAGTCAAGATTCTCATTGTTCAAACTTGAATAACATGCTTCATCTTCCGGGGTCAAAATTTTTGAAAGAACAGACATTTTTTGCCTCCTTGCTTGGTTTAAATTTTTCAAATCAAAACTCAGGAATTTTTGCTTTCCTCCCAAAAGGAATTCCCAGTTTTTTCATTCGTTTTCTCAAGGTGGACGGGTTAATGTTCAAAAGCCGGGCTGCGCCTTGCTCACCTTCCACCCTGTTATTGCATATATTCATCACTTTTTTTATATGCTGGGACATAACAGTATCAAGTTCAAAAGATTCTCCTGATTTTGTATCATCTTCAAAGGTATCTGGTTCGCATTTGCTGCTTATTCTTGTTCCGATTTCTTTGAAAAAAAGTATATTTCCCGGGTTCAGGATAAGGGATCTTTCCGTTGCATTTTCAAGTTCTCTGATATTACCGGGCCATTGATAGGCCATAAGCCGGTCTATGGCTCCTGAAGCCAGATCAGGTATTATAAGTCTTTTCATTTCATGGGCTTTTTTCAGAATAAAATGACGCACAAGAGCAGGTATATCAGTTTTTCGCTCTCTCAGGGGCGGGATAAGTATGGGAAAAACCCTTAGACGAAAATACAGGTCAGCGCGAAATTCTCTTTTATCTATCATTGATTCCAGGTTTCTGTGGGTAGCAGCTATTATTCTTATATCAACATTAACAGAGCCTGTGCCTCCCAGCCTGTCAATCTCCTTTTCCTGGAGAACCCTTAAAAGCCTGACCTGGGCTTCAACAGGAAGTTCGCCTATTTCATCCAGGAAAAGGGTGCCCCCGTGGGCACGTTCAATCCGTCCCCGCTTTTGGGAAAGCGCACCTGTAAAAGCTCCTTTTTCATATCCAAATAATTCACTGTCCATAAGAGTTTCAGGTATGGCACCGCAATTGACCTTGATAAATGGCCCGTGTTTTCGTCTTGATGAATTATGGATTGCATTGGCAATAACCTCCTTGCCGGTTCCGGTTTCTCCTAAAAGAAGAACAGGGCTGTCCATTGGAGAAACCTGACGGACCATTTCCATAACACCTTTAAGGCCAAAATCCGAGCCAATAACATCTTCGCCGCTCATACGGCGCAGCTCATCCTGAAAATAACGATTGTCATCAGCCAGAAGATCCCTGAGTTTCCTGAGTTCACGGTATCTCAGGCTGTTGGTCAATGCAATGGCGCACGGCCTGTTTATCAGGCTTATTAGACTGACATGTTTTTTATTAAACCTTGCCCCTGCTTTGCCAAACACAGAAAAAACACCAAGCATGGTTTTTTCCAGCACAAGATCCATAACCACTGCTGAAAGGTCTGAGGATTTAAGATTTCTGGCAACAGGCCCGGTAACAGGATCATCTCCCAGGCGTTCAATAACCCTTATGCGTACAGATCGCTGTTTCTCAACCTGGCTGCGTCCTTCAGGGGGCAGAGGTGTTCTTATGGACATGGCTCTGCCGGATTTAAGATCAGCATGGGCAACCGTTTCAACAACACCCTGCTCCTGATGATAAACATGAAAGCTCATCTGGTCAGCAGGAATAAAATCGCTTATATAAACCAGGCATTGATGAAGTGCTTTTTCAATTTCCAGGCTTCCGCACATCCTGATAGTAGCTTCGCGAAAAAAATCTTTTTCGTCAATAATCATGATTATTTTGAATCAATAATACTTGCTGCCAGAGCCAGCATGGTTTCAGCAGCTCTAAAATCATGAACAGCCTTTAAATGGTTTGTCATGCTCTGCTGGAGAGTAACTTCAGCATCCAGCAGATCGGTGATGGTAAAAAGTCCGCTGTTATAACGGTTTTGAACAATGCGGAGAGATTCCTCGGCCTGACCCACAGCAGCCTGGGCAACACCAATTCGTTCCCATGCACTTTTTGCATTGAAAAATGCCTGCCTGGTTTGGCCGCATACCTGCTGCTCCTTTGCCTGGAGCATGGCATCTACCTGTTTTACTGCTGAAAGAGATTCCCTGATTTTTGCAGAAATACGGCCTCCTGAGAAAAGATTAAGAGAAACCAGGGCACCCACAGCATAATTTTCTGCCTGATCCTGTAAATCTTCAGAGTTCAGTTCATAACGGCCTGACAGGCTGAAAGACGGATGGCGTGCAGCGCGGGATTTTTCAAGCTCTTTTTCTGCAATGGTTTTCTGGTACTTCATGTGTTTTAAGTCAGGACGGTCTGAAACAGCCCTGCTTATCCATGAATCCAGGCTTCCTGTTATAGCCCGTCCTTTTTCCAGGGGAGTTGACAGCGCATATTTGAAATTTCCAGGCATTCCCATTGATATACTAAGCATACATCCTGCAATATCTATCTGGCTTCGGGCTTCTGTTAGCTGCTGTTTCAGCTCTGCAATATGCACCTGGGCGCGAAGCAGATCGCTTTTGACCACAAAACCGCCCTTATACCGGGATTCCACCATTTTCAAATGTGAGCGGGCTGTGCCCAGGGTTTGTTTAACCACCTTCAGGTTTTCACGAGCCAAAAGCGCGCCTATATAGGCGGTAATTGTCCGGGCAATAACCTGGTGCCGGGTTCGCTCTGCCATTAAAACAGCAGCCTCACTGTTGAGCCGGGCCTGTTTCCATGAATACAGGGTCTGGCCGCTGTCATACAAAGGCCAGGATACTGAAACTGCTGATATGAAATTATTGATTCCATCAGGATCATTTAGCCGGGCCGGGTCAAAATCCTCCTGGGTTATTGCTTCCTGGTTCAGCTTTGTTCCAAATGCCCACATGGGATTGTTGGTATGGCTGTACTGCCCTGTAAGCTGAATCTGGGGCATGAATCCTGATTTTGCCTGTGCAATCTTTTCCTGTGCTGAAAGGCTCTGAAATTGAGCAGCATGGAGACCTGGATTATTCTCAACAGCTTTTTCAACAGCCTGGGAAAGAGACAGGGTTTCACAAAATCCTGAATTTGAGAAAATCATCAACCATGTGATTGAAATCAATATCCTTGTGATTAGTAAAAAAAACGTCCTGAATAATTGCTTCATTCCATCCTCCTTATTTATTGTCTGACTGTTCTATTGTCTTCCTGGTCAATGCTTTGTTTGGGAGATACATCACTGTTTTGAAGGGGAGATTGATGCGTATGCTCTGCTTCCCATCTTTTGTCAAGAAAGTAAAGAATCGGTACTGTCATTCGGGAAAATAACAGGGAGGCAATTTCTCCGGCCATAAGTGATATAGCCAGTCCCTGGAAAATCGGGTCAAAAAGAATTACCGATGCACCCACAACAACAGCGGCTGCGGTGAGCATCATGGGCCGAAATCTCACTGCTCCTGCATCAATTACAGCCTGGTCCAGGGGCATACGCTGCGCTATTCTCGGCTCAACAAAATCAACCAGGGTAAGGGAATTTCGCACAACTATACCTGCTCCTGCAATAAAACCGATCATGGAAGTGGCTGTGAAAAATGCATTCATAAACCAGTGGGCAGGAAGAATTCCGATAAGAGAAAAAGGAATGGCTACCATAATGACAAAGGGAGTAGAAAATGACTGAAACCAGCCCACCACCAGTACAAATATCAACACCAGTACCACTGCAAAAGCTATGCCCAGATCACGGAAAACCTCATAGGTAATATGCCATTCTCCATCCCATTTCATTGACAGGCGGCGGTCGGATTCAGGAAGGGCTGCTGTATGCTGATCTATGTTGTAGCCTTCGGGCATTTCAAGGGCATCAATCTTTTTCCACATTTCCAAAATAGCATATACCGGACTTTCCTTTGCACCGGCCACATCCCCGGTTACATAAATTACAGGCATGAGATTTTTATGGTAAATACTGCGGTCAGGCTGGGTTTTTTCAACTTTTAAAAGAGATGACAGATCAACAAGGCTTCCATCTGAGGCAGGAAGCTTTACAGCTCCAAGACGGTCTATGCCTGCACGGTCAGCCAGATTGGGCTGGAGCAGGATGGGCACATCTTCTTTTTCCAGGGGTTGATGAAGCAGGCCCGTATGTCTGCCTTCCAGAACCATTTTCAGGGTCTGAGAGATTCTTGCCACGCTTATACCGTGCATGGCTGCTTTTTCCTGGTCAATATTGAGCTGAAACCTTGTCTGTTCCTCTTCCATGTACCAGTCCACATCAACCACACCTTCAGTGCTTTCAAAAATATCGCGCACTTTGAGAGCAAGTTCTTTCTGCCGGTCATAATCAGGCCCGTAAATCTCCGCCACCAGGGTTGACAAAACCGGAGGTCCGGGAGGAACTTCAGCCACCTTAACCCTTGCACCGTAGCGGTCGGCAACTGCTTTTAAGGCCGGTCTGACCCGCTTGGCTATTTCATGGCTCTGCTGTTTTCTTTTCCCTTTTCCAGCCAGATTGACCTGAATATCAGCCATTTGCGGCCCTCTTCTAAGGTCATAATGGCGCACAAGGCCGTTAAAATTAAAAGGCCCGGCTGTGCCTGCATAGATTTCATAATCCACCACTTCATTTACGGTTTTCAGATAATCCCCCATTTCAAGTGCTGCGGCAGCCGTATCTTCAAGAGTTGCGGTTTCAGGCATATCTATAATAACCTGAAATTCGCTTTTATTATCAAAGGGAAGCATCTTGACCCTTACCAGTCCGACACCCACCAGGACACAGGCAAGTAAAAGCATTCCTGCCACAGAAAGCAGGAATGTCCACCGCCAAAAAGGTTTATGAAGCAGCGGGTCCATAATCTTGCGGTAAAACCTTGTTGCTGCATCTTCCTTATGATGGTCATGGCCAATGGCGTGACCTTCTTTTTTGATAAGTCTTACCGAGGCCCAGGGGGTTACAATAAAGGCCACAAGAAGGGAAAAAAACATTGCAGCCGAAGCTCCAACAGGAATGGGACGCATATAAGGCCCCATAAGACCTCCCACAAAAGCCATTGGCAAAATAGCGGCAATTACCGTCATGGTAGCCAAAATTGTGGGATTGCCCACCTCGTCCACAGCTTCAAGAGCAACTGCAAATGAAGAGCGTCCCCGGTTTTCCGGCAGGTGGTTGTGCCGCACCACGTTTTCCACCACTACAATAGCATCATCCACAAGAATACCAATGGAAAAGATAAGGGCAAACAGGGTAATGCGGTTAAGGGTATAACCGTAAAGGTAAAATGTGGCAAGGGTCAGGGCAAGGGTTACGGGAATGGCAAAAGCCACCACCCCGGATTCCCTGTGTCCAAGGGTAAACCAGATAAGAATGGTCACAGATATGACAGCAATAAGCATGTGTAAAAGCAGTTCATCTGATTTTTCTTTGGCAGTTTCACCATAATGCCGGGTCACAGTCATCTGGATATTGTCAGGAATGATCCGTCCCTTTGCATCGTGTACCCGTTCTAGAACTTTTTCTGCCACGCTGATGGCATTGGTTCCTTTGCGTTTTGCTACGGTAAGGGTAACAGCAGGCCAGACCCCTCTATATGGGGCAGATGAATCAGCAGCCTGAAGCTTTTTTTCCCCGGCTGCCGGACCTGTTCCGAAAAATACATATTGCTCCGGCTCAGCCGGACCGTCTTCAATTAGTGCCACATCCCTTAGATAGACCGGCCTGCGGTTATAGACATTTATTACTACCCTGCCCACATCCTCAGCATCTTTAAGCAGACCCCCAGTATGAACAACAATCTGCCCGTTCCGTGAAGGAAAACTTCCAGTATCTGATGCCTGATTTGCTGCAAATACCTGACCTGCCACCTGCTCAGCATCAAGGCCGTAGGCAGCTAGACGGATGGGATCAAGGCGCACACTGACCTGGCGCTGTTCTCCGCCAATAATGGATGTAATGGATACATTGGGTTCCCGCTTGACAATATCCTCCACCTCTGCTGCCAGCCTTCTGAGCAGGAAATGATCCACATTTTCGCTCCAGAAAGTCAACGCCAGGATGGGCACGTCATCAATATATCGGGGACGGATAAGCGGGGGGCTGACCCCTGAAGGAATACGGTCATAATTTGCCATAAGTTTGGACTGAAGACGTACAATGGAGGCTTCCTCATCCTGTCCCACAAGAAATCGCACCACTGCCATTGACATTCCCGGTGCAGATGTTGAATAAATGTATTCCACCCCTGGTATCTCCCAGAGCAGTTTTTCCATGGGCTTGGTAACCCGCTGTTCCACCTCCTTTGAACTTGCTCCAGGCATACTGACAAAAACATCAATCATGGGCACGATGATTTGCGGTTCTTCTTCCCTGGGAAGGGCAATAACAGCGGCAATTCCCAGCATAACCGATGCAATGATAATAAGCGGGGTCAGCTTGGAATTGATGAAAAAACCTGCGATTTTTCCTGCCGGACCTTGCTTGATATTCATGATGCAGCCTCCACTGTCATGCCGTCTTTTAATTCAGGCGG
>JAUCGD010000019.1 GCA_030377945.1 Desulfobacterales bacterium HSG17
ATAAACCCGGAAGGACAAGAAAATATTATTGTGACCCTCTCCCTATAAGTTAATAATTAAGGGAGAAGATCACTAAATCATTATTCTTTCAGCTCAATAGCATCTTCTTCACATGCTTCAAGACAGCTTTCGCAGTCAACACATTCATCAGGCTCAACAACTACTGATTTATCATTCTGCATCTCAAAAACGTCCTGGGGACAAATATCAACACATTCTTCACATCCAACACATTTTGCTTCATCAACTACTGGATAACCCATTGTAACATCTCCTTTTAATTAAAAATTAAAACATGGGACAATGATAAAATTTATCAGCCCCAATCAATTAAGCATAAAAGCTTTTCAAGTCTGAAAAACTGCCTTATACCAATTGCAGGAGTGAGTCAAGCCTTGTTATCATTTTTAATTCATCTTTTGGATTTATCTGCTTGAAAAGTGTATAATTATCTGAATTGATAACTAAATTCCAATTCAAACAGATTGATAACCATAAAAAATTATTTGCATTTATTTACAAGTTATGGTTTATTAAACTCTTTTTATTTTTACAAAAAATTGAGAAGATTCAATTTTTTTTGTATGCTTTCTATAAAAATAAGGGAACATGCCATGCCAACAGAAAATGAAAAGGAATATTTGATTAAAGCTCTTGAAGTTTTTAAAAGAAAAATCATCGTTATTTCTCCTGACTATGAAATTCTTGCAGTGAGCGGAGATTTTGAAGACATAAAAGAAACTATTAAAGTCAATGAAAAATGCTATAAAGCTCTTTTTAATTTTGACTCTCCGTGTATTGAATGCCCCGCAGATGAAGTAAAAAATACACAAAAGCCCAGTCTGAAATCTGCACGATCCGACTGCCTTGGTCTTGAGGTTCCTTCCTGCATGTATTCATATCCCATACAATCTGAAAACGGATTGAATGCTATGGTAATGCTTGATTTTGAACTCCCAACCGTAGAAGGGCTTGAAGAAAGGCTTCGGTATTCCAATGCTTTTTTACACAATCTTATTTTAAGTTCTGTTGATGCTGTGATTGCTGCTGATAAAAAAGGCAAGATTCTTATTTTTAACGATTTTGCAGAGGAAATCTGCGGCTATACAGTTAATGAAGCCATAAATAATCTGCATATCAGTAAAATTTATCCTGATAAAATGGAAACAGCAAAAAAAATAATGGATAAACTCAGGGAGAATAATGGGAAACTGAGATCATACCAGGTTGAACTCAAAAGAAAAGACGGGACCCTGATTCCCATAAGCCTGAATGCTTCCATAGTATATGAAGGAGATCGGGAAGCTGCAACAATCGGCTTTTTTCATGATTTAAGGGAAAAGCTTCAAATAAAAAAAGAACTTGAAAAAACCCAGGTTCAACTGGTTCAGGCTGAAAAGATGTCATCCCTTGGAAAACTGGCAGCAGGTGTTGCTCACCAGATAAACAACCCCCTTGGGGGAATTATCCTTTTTAGCAAACTTATGATGGAAGAATATGACCTGCCTGAACAGGCTATGGATGATTTACAGCGTATTTTAAAAGATGCCCAGCGATGCAGTGAAACTGTTAAGGAACTATTGGAATTTGCCCGTCAGCCCCGCCAGAATATTCGTCTTAATAATATGAATACTGCTATCACAAGAACCCTTTTTCTCCTGGAAAATCAAACCCTTTTTCATAATATTAAAATTGAAAAAAATCTTGCTGACAATCTTCCCCTAATTCCTGCTGACATTCGACAGGTTTATCATGTATTTATGAATTTAATACTTAATGCTGCCGAGGCTATGGAAGGAACCGGGGCCTTAAAAATAAAAACCTGGCTTACAGAAAATCATAAGAATATCCTTATTGAAATATCTGATACAGGTCCTGGTATTTCCAAAGATGTACTGCCCCATATTTTTGAACCTTTTTATACTACCAAAGAGGCTGGAAAAGGAACCGGTCTGGGCTTAAGCATGGTTTACGGTATAGTTGAAAATCATAAGGGAAGTATTTCAGCAAAAAGCGAAGTTGGTAAAGGAACAACCTTTTTAATCAAATTTCCTGTAAATCCTGAACAAACTAACGGAGAAAAAAAAGATGGATAATAATTTTGATACTGTTCGGGTATTAATTGTTGATGATGAAAGGGATATCCGGGAAGGATCCCAGCGAATAATATCCAGGATGGACTGCCATGTCCAAACTGCTTCCTGCGGTGATGATGCCCTTAAAATCCTGGAAAAGGAAAGCTTTTCCATAATGCTTTTAGATCTTAAAATGCCCGGCATAGACGGCATGGAGGTTCTAAGGCAGGTTAAGGAAAAAGATGAAGACATCCTGGTCATTATCATAACCGGATTTGCAACTGTTGAGACAGCCATTGAAGCCATGAAAAAAGGGGCTTATGATTTTATCCCAAAACCTTTTGAGCCTGACCATCTGAGAATTGTTGTAAACAGGGCAAAAGACAAACTTCAGCTTCGGTGGGAAGCAGCAACAATGGCCAGGGAAAGGGAGCGCACCCTGTCTGATCTTCATACAGAAAAAAGCCGTGTAAGAACCATAGTGGAATCCCTTCCCAATGGTGTTGTTGTTACAGATGTCAACGGAAAAGTCAGTCTGATGAACCCGGCTTTTCTGCACCATCTTGATCTGGCTCCTGATACAGGACTGGGGAGTCATATCCTTGACTATGTTGATGATAAAGGATTTTGCGACCTTGTAATGGAAATATCCCAGGGAAAATACCCGGATTCGGATCAGGTTCCTGCCTATGAAATAGCACTGGCCAATGGCAAATATCTTCTGGCAAGGAGCCGTCCGGTTATGGGAGAAGATTCTAAAGACTGCCGGGGAGCAGTTGTCAATTTTGTTGATATTACGGCATTGAAGCAGCTTGACAAGGTTAAATCCGAATTTGTTGCCAAGGTATCTCACGAACTCCGTTCACCTTTATCCACAATCCATGAACAGCTTGCAATGGTTATAAAAGAGATGGTGGATGAAAGTTCCCAACATGTTGACCAGCATCTTCTTTCAAGGGCCAAAGAAAAAACCCAGGGGCTTATTTCCCTTATTGGCGATCTTCTTGATCTTTCCCGCATTGAAGCCGGGGCCAATTTCCAGGAACCAAAACCTGTAAGCATTGAAGAGCTGTTAACAAATATTGTGGATTTTATGCAGGCCAGGGCAGCAGCTAAAAACCAGAGTCTGAGCATTGAAATTCTTGAATCACAAATCCCTCTTTTTATTGCCGACCCTGTGGCCCTTGAAAGCATATTTGGAAATCTTATAGCCAATGCCATAAATTACACCCCTGAAAATGGGCAAATTCAAGTCAGGGTAGATAAACAGGGCCAGAATATCTGTGTAGAAGTTGAAGATACCGGGTTTGGCATTGATGCTAAATATATGGATAAAATATTTGAGCGATTTTACAGGGTAAAAAATGAAAATACCAGGTTTATAACAGGTACGGGTCTTGGCCTTCCCATTGTTAAAAATCTTGTTGATGAACTTAAAGGAAAAATAGAGATTAAAAGCGAACCTGGCAACGGTACCTGCTTTAAGATTTTACTGCCTGTTTCTGATTAACTACAAACAGGTTAACTACAAACAGGTTAATTGCAGATATGTAATTTCAGGAGGCGCATTTAAACGAAAAGGAAATACTAAGGTTCCAATGCCCCTGTTAACATAGGTATATCCAAAAGGCTCTTTTACAAGTCCTGCAATATATCTATCTGGATTTTTAATTGGCATATAATACCGGGATAAATAAGGTATGCGGATTTGTCCGCCGTGAGTATGGCCGCAAAGAACAAGATCAGCTTTAGTTTCTGTATTCATGTCTCCTGTTATATCAGGATTATGGGATAGTAGTATTGAAAAAGCTTTATCCGGCACTTTAGAAAGAGTACGGGACAGATCACATGTATTCCAGTAATCGTCTGTTCCTGCTATAAATATTTGCTCATTTTTTCTTGTTATATTCAAAGACTCATTTCGTAAAACCCGAATTCCTATTTTTTCCAACTCTATTACCAGCCTTTGTTCATTAGCAAAACTGTCTCCCTGGTCATGATTTCCCAATACAGCAATCTTGTTTTCACATTTCAGCCTGCTGAGAACATCAGCCACCATAGCAATATAATCCTTATCCCCTGAAGGTATCCATTTTTTCCAGAATGAATTAACCGACCCGGTTAAAATATCCCCTGTTATTACCACCAGATCTTTTGGCAAAGAATTTATCTGCTCAACCACTTTTAACAGGTAAGCCTCTGTTACCCAGTAACTGGCATGAATATCAGAGATATGAACAATTTTAAATCCGTTAAAAGAATCAGGAAGATTTGAATAAGAAAGTTTAAATCTTTCCACACTGATATTGTTTCGCCGTTCAAAGCTTAAGGCAAACAGGCCCAATATAGATAATCGCAGGGCGTTTATTATAAATGTTCGTCGGTTTATTGGTGTTTTATTCAATGGATTATTTTATCCTCCTTAAATACTTTTCTTATGATTTTAGCAAATTGATTCCTGGAAATTGGTTTTTTGACAAATGCTTTGATGCCCATGCTTTTTATAGAGTCTTCAGTAATCTGATCGCTGAATCCTGTGCAGAGGATAATGGGAATGCCAGGTCTTATTTCCAGGAGTTTTTGACTGAGGACAATACCTGACATTTCAGGCATGGACAGATCAGTAATAACAATGTCAATATTTTGTGGATCAGCACGAAATGTTTCCAGGGCATCAGCACTCCGGGTTCGGGCAAGAACGCGATAGCCAAGCCTTTCCAGTATTTCCCGTTCCATGTTGACCAGCATTACTTCATCGTCAACCAGAAGAATTTTTTCTTTTCCAACAGGCAGAGGCTCAATGCTTTCCAATTTTTGAGTTTGTATTTCTTTTGTAATCCTTGGGAAATATATCTGAAATTGGCTGCCCTTGTTCAGCTCGCTTTTTACAGTGACAGCGCCTTCGCAAGCTTTAACAATATTATGAACAACGGAAAGACCTAAGCCTGTGCCTTTTTTCTTGGAAGTAAAAAATGGATCAAATATCCTGTCCGCAGTTTGGCTGTTCATTCCAATACCTGTATCAATCACAAAGAGACAAATATAATCACCTGGTTTCAATTCTATTTTTGCTGAATCTTCAGACCCTAAATTAACACTTTTGAGTTTAACTGTTAATTGACCTCCCGATTCTTCCATTGCATGGTAGGCATTGGTCATCAAATTCATGGCAACCTGATGAATCTGAGTTGGATCTGCCATTATTTGTCCGCAATTTTTATCAATATTACTGCAAATCTTAATTTCAGAGCTTATGCTTGCTCTGATAAGTTTTAATACTTCTTTGATTATATAATGTACATCAACCGGCACCAATTTCATATCACCCTGTCGGCTGAATGATAAAATCTGCTTAACAAGGGCTATGGCCCGGTCAGCACTTACGATAACATTTTTGAGCCATTCATAAGTTTTACTGTGTTCCGGGGTTATTTCAAGAATAAGTTCCAGATACCCGTACATGCTGAAAAGGATATTATTGAAATCATGCGCAATTCCTCCTGCCAGTGTCCCTATGGCTTCCATTTTCTGAGCCTGCTGAATCTGTCTCTGCAACTGCATTTTTTCGTCAAAACTCTCTGCTAATTCAGCAGTTCTCTCCCTGACCCGCTGTTCAAGCATTCTGTTATTCTCCTCAACTTCTTTACGGAGCATTTGAATATGCAGATGAGCGGAAATTCTTGCAAGGGTTTCCTCTTTATGAAAGGGTTTCACAATATAATCAACACCTCCCGCAGAAAATCCCTTCACTTTATCAAAAGATTCGGTCAATGCGCTGATGAAGATTACCGGAATATCCCGTATTTTTGGTTCGGCTTTCAATTGTTGACAAACTTCATAACCGTCCATTTCAGGCATCATGATATCAAGGAGAATCAGGTCGGGCGGGTTTGCTCTGACCGCAGCAAGCACCAGGGTGCTATCAGGTATTAAACGTACGATATATCCCTCTTGTTCCAGCACCTGCTCTAATAATTGTAAGGATTCAGGATAGTCATCCACCACCAGAATATTAGGCTTAGGTTGATCTAAGTCGAATTTATTCATCTTGTTTTATCCCTGCTCTCTGAAATTAATGAAAGGAGTTTTTTATATTTAAATTGCTGAACCATTGTACCCAGAATTTTAGAAAGTGCATAATTTAATGCCCGAACATCGTTGATATGAATTAAAGCCTGTTTATGATTGCCTTCGATGATATTTTTTTCGATCAGCCCAAGCAGTTCAGAAGGCAGGTCTGTCATCTCTGACACAATTTTTTCATGATCCATTTGCTTTGCTCTAAAAGAATTATGTTTCTCGCAAATATATTGCACATCAAGATATTTTTGCATCAACTGAAACACTTCATCGTTGTGAAAAGGTTTTGGCAGAAAATCATCACAGCCGGCAGTCAATGCTGCATTTTTTGTAGTGTAATCTGAAGAGGCCGTCAGAGCAATAATGGGTGTGCGGACGTACGTTTGCGGGTTGAATTTTTTACTATTTCCCGTTTCAATTTCACGAATGATTTTCGTGACCTTGAGACCGTTAATATCCGGTAATTCCAAATCCATCCAGATCAAATCAGGGGCATATTTTTTATACTTTTCAATCGTCTCTTCTCCGGTCACTGCCTCGTCTACAAGGAATCCGGCATTTTTCAACATGATTGTCAATATCAGACGATGAAATGCGTCGTCCTCTACAATCAAAATTCGGTGAGGAGGCTGGCCCGGCGCAAGTATAAAAGGACTATTCTTTGGTCCTGGACTGATGTATTCCGCGACTTGGAGTACTGGGATATCAAACTTAAATATTGTCCCAGCTCCCATATGGCTGCTTACGCTGATATCCCCCCCCCATTAGCTGAACAAACTCGCGGCTGATGGTCAGTCCAAGCCCGGTCCCTTCCGGTTTGCTCTTTAAATCATGTGATTGGTTAAAAGCCTCAAAAATAAAATCCATATCTTTCTTTGGAATGCCTGAACCAGTATCCTTGATTTCAAAATTCAGCCGGATATTTTCGGATTCATCGAATTCATCGAATTTATCGAATTTATCAGGTCGCTGAATTTTCCCTGCATGTCCTATCTTCAAGGTTATATTTCCTTTTTCAGTGAATTTGACTGCATTTCCCAGCAAATTTATGAGAATCTGGCGTAACTTGCCTTCATCAGTTTTGATAATTTCCGGTAGATTTGGCCCTGGTTCAATAATTAATTCAACATTCTTGTTTTCAAGGCGATAATGGATCATTTCTTTGATTGTATCCAAAAGTTCCGACAGATGAAATAATGATTCGTTTAATGTGATGCGGCCGGACTCAATCTTTGCCATGTCAAGGATGTCATTAATAAGATTAAGCAGATGCTCGCCGCTTTGTAACATTATGTGAATATTTTCTCTCTGTTTGATCGGTATGCTCGAATCATTATGCAATATTTGTGCAAAACCAAGAATTGAATTTAGAGGTGTTCGCAGTTCATGGTTCATATTGGCAAGGAATAAAGTTTTTGCCCGGTTGGCTGTCTCGGCAGTTTCCTTGGCTCTTTTCAGGGCATCTTCAGCCCGCTTGAATACGATGATATTGCCCAGCTGTTCGGCAATGGAGGAAATCAAACTTCTTTCTTCCTTCAAAAACGGTCCTTCGTCACTTTCTGGTTTTTTTTCCTTGTAAAAGACCTCCACCATTCCTTCCGGGCATTCGTCAATAATAATATCGCAGGCCTGTCTCCACTCTGTCACTATAAAATCATTTGTCTTGAACTCCTGATTTTGAAAAATAATCCTGGCGCAGACAGCATCCGGATACTGCCATGAAGAGGAGATGATATTTACAATTTCCTGAAAGAATTCATCATTCGGCATTTGGGTATTCTGGAAAAGGCGAGAAATATTATACAGGCAATTCAATTCTTTGACCCTTTCGCCTAACTCATGCGTCCGTTTTTCCACCAATTCCTCAAGCCGGTCATGATGCAGTTTCAGTTCCAACTCTGCCAGTTTTGTCTTTGTTACATCCACCAGGGCAAAGATAAGTGCCTCAACTTCACCTGCCTTATCTTTTATCGGGTGAAGGGACCAGTCCCAATAGGTTACTCCCCATTCGGGGTGGTCAGGGAACTCAAATGCTTTGGCAAAAAATGTAACAGGCTCTCGGGTCTCTACAACACTGCGGAAGATCGCTTTGTTCTCATCATGGGGATAGAGATCAAAGTGATTTTTGCCAGTGAAAAATTCAGGAGGATGAGCGCAGGCATCAGCATATGCCTTGTTCACCCTGATAAAATTGAAATCCCTGTCAAGATACACAATTGAAAAATGAGTTGTTTCATACAGATTTTCTAATAGTTCATTTGTTCTGCGAAGCTTATTCTCGCTGATCTTTCTTTCTGTAATATCCTGAACAGATCCAATCATTATTTCAAATCTATTATTATTTCCGGGAAGAACCTCGCCAATGGCATGAATAATTTTTTCCCTGCCGTCATGACAAAGTAAACGATGTTCTATACTATAACTACCCTTGACTTCCTTTGCAGTCTGCATTGTATGAGCTACAAACTCCCTGTCATCAGGATGTACTACCTCAAGAAATACATCAAACGCGGATTCATCGCTGTTTAAGCCAAAAACTTCAAATAGTTCGTCTGATCCCCATACTTTACCGGTTTGAATATCAAGTTTCCAAGACCCTATTTGTGCAATTTCCTGTGCTTTTAAAAGATGTTTTTCATTTTCATAAATAGCTGCCTCCGCTTTCTTGCGTTCTGTAATATCACGAGCAATATGGATGATTTTCAGTATATCCCCATGCTCATCCAAGACAGGCGTACAGGATACAAGGAATGTTCTGTTCAGGGCAGATATTTCCTTTTCTATGCTTTTATTAAAATGCCCGGAATTAATCATGATTTCCATAGGGCAGCCCTGGATAACCTGAGTTGAGTTGTGAAATACTTCATAACATTTGAAAGTTTTTAATTTATTATCAAAAAGTCCGACAAGCTCTGATGCTGCTTTATTGATTTCCAGGATATTATAATTTTTGTCTAAAATAAAGGTGGGATGTCCAATGGCCTGAAATATTGTTTTCCATTCTTTTTGAGTTTGCCGGAGCATCAGATAAGGATTTTCAATGCCTGTTTTGATAACTGCCCTGTATATCAGATAAAAAGAGATACCTTTTAATATATGACCTGTAAAATTTGAAAATCCATAAACGCTGATATAAAAAGTAAATGCCAGTTCCGATCCGATTTTGATAAAAATAGAGGCATACAATAATTTTATTACTGTTGGATCAAACATATGCTGCCTTTTTTGCAGCATAAGAACTGCGATCAATAAAATCATGGATACAAGATATTCGCATAGTTTCTTAAAGGATGTTAAACCGGAACCTTCAATGTAACAATCCGGAAAAAACCCTGATAAGGTCATAAATATCAACAAACAAAAAATAATCGGGTATGCAGTAAATACAATCTTAAAAATAAATTTGGATTTTTCTTTTAAAATGTACAATGCCAGGCAGATTGATAAACTTTCCAGCAAACGGGCCTGTATCCACAATTGTGTTGGCAGATTGGCATCAAAAGCAGGAAATACTCCCATGCCTTTATAAGCAAATATGTGAAGGACATCCAATATTCCGATAAACAGATATGCAACCCCTATGATAAGAACAAAAGGATTTTCCATGAACTTGTATGCAACACAGACCATCATAAATATGCCTGTGCCAATGACAACGGAAAATAGCTCTGTCAGACTGTGAAACAGGAGGTAGTTATTTATGGAAATATAGTAAAACCCTGTAAAAATTAATAAGCCACTGATAACAGGCATGGAATATTTTAACATGAATAGCCTTTCTTAAATGTTTTTTTGGCCTTGGTCATCATTTGGTCCAGCAAGCACGGGAATAAATTCCCGCGCTATTTTCTATCGTCCCTACGGGACTTAAATAGCTGATATAAATATATTTAAAGTCCCAGAGGGACGACAGAAAATAGCCCGGCAGTTTACTGCCGGGTGAAATGATGATCATGCATAGTCCCTGTCGTCATGATTGAGTTTGAATTTTGTCAGGATTTGTTTTAACTGCTCTGACTGTGAATTAAGTTCCTGGGCTGCTGCTGCTGCCTGCTCAGCATTGGCAGTGTTATTCTGCGTTACTTGATCTACTTGTTCTATTGCCTGGGTAATCTGGACTATTGCGTGGGTCTGTTCATTTGCAGCTTCTGAAATATCGGCTGTCATTTCCGCTCCTTTTATGGCACTTACGGCAATATGCTTTAAGGCTTCGGCAGTCCGGTTTGTGATTTTTGAACCGTTTTCAACTTTTTTAATTGAATTTTCAATAAGTTCTGCCGTCTCCTTGGCAGCACCGGCACTTTGATTGGCAAGTTCCTTGATTTCATTTGCCACAACTGCAAATCCCCGGCCTGCTTCCCCTGCTGATGCAGCTTCAATGGTGGCAT
Source organism: Desulfobacterales bacterium HSG17 (assembly GCA_030377945.1). The sequence goes on from JAUCGD010000019.1 coordinate 10,544, forward strand.
TTAAAGCCAGCAGATTGGTCTGGGATGCAATATCATCAATAACGTCAATGATTTTGGCAATGGATTTGCTTGCCTGCTCAATCTCTTTCATGGCAGATTTCATATTTTCCATTTCATCCATCCCTGTATCAGCCATGTCTTTTAACTCACTCATATTTGTGTTTAAATCGGAGGCATTTTTGCCGTTGCTCCTGGCCTGAGCGTCAATTTCAACCATAGTGCTTGATATTTCCTCAAGGGATGCTGCCTGTTCATTTGCGCCTTGAGACAGGGATTCACTGGAATCTGTAAGTTCCTTACTGCCCTGTGCCACATTGTCTGATGATGCTTTTATATTTTCCACAACTTCCCTGAGCATTGTTATCATGTTTTTCATGGCCCCGGAAAGAACGCCCACTTCATCTTTCTGGTTTACATCAATTCTGGATGTAAGGTCGCCGCGGGCCACGGATTGTACAAAATCAACTCCTTTTTTCAGGGGACCTGCAATCAAGTTTGCGATAAATATAGTCATGACAATGCAAAGGATAATACCTGCGAGCATTCCAAAACGGATAAAAAAAATCGTCATTTTCGCAATTTTCTCATTTTTTTCCCTGCGTTCTTTCATAAGCCGGTTTTCTTCAGCCTGAAAATCAGATATTAATTTCCGGAATTCATCAAAATAATTCTTACCCCTGGCTTCACCGATAAGGTCAGCCATATCATCCATGGTTTTTGCTTCACCGATTTTCTTACGAAGCCGGATTGCAGGCTCTGTGACATTTTCTTTCCATCCTCTCATGGTTTCCTCTATCTGCCCTAGCAGTTCAACCTGTGAGGGATTATCCGAGACTGTTTCTTTCATTTCTGAGACGAGCCTGGAAAAATTCTTACCCCCTTCCAGATACGGGCCAAGAAATTCTTCCTTTCCGGCAAGCAGAAAACCCCGCATTCCTGTTTCCATGTCAACGGCTGTTGTCAGTATTTTCATTGCTTTTTGGATTACTTTATATGTGTGGTCAACCCACTGTCTTGACTCTTCCATAGTTTTAAGATCAATTGCAATTTCAGCGATCAATTCTTCAATTGCCTTATGTGTATCTTCCGCCTGTTTATCGTTTTCATCTATTTCTTTTAAATGGTCATTGATACTGTTTGAAGCAGTCTCAAAATCTTTTTTCCATTTTAAAATCAGTTCGGATTCTCTTGAAATAAATGTTGCGATCTGGCTCCGAAACCTGTCAAAATATTTCTTGCCCCTTGCCTGTCCCACGATATGGGCTATATCGTTCATTGTTTCAGCATCACCGATTTCCCGGCGCATTGCGATGTTGGTTTTACCCACATTTTCCAGCCATTCTTTTAAATTTTTCTCAATTTTATCAAGACGATCAACCTGCTTAGGATTATCGCTGACTGTTTTTTTTAACAATTCAATCTTTTCAAAGGCATATTCCCTGCCCTGATTATAGGGTTCAAGAAATATTTCCTTACCTGCAAGCAGGTATCCTCTCATACCGGTTTCCATATCAACTGCCGAACCTGTGATTTCCTTTGCTCCTTCAAGTACCTGATAAGTATGTTCCACCCTTTCATTGGATTCAAGCATGGATTTAATCCTTGCATTAGTGAAAACACCGAAAACTATAAGTATCATTAATGGAATGGAAACAACGCACAAAATTTTTCCTTTTAAATTCATATTTCTAAACCACATAATTACATTCTCCTTTCAAAATATTTAGTGCCTCTTCCACCCTTCCATTTTGTACACAGTAGAGACAAGGCATACCTTGTCTCTACATTAGTCATACACATAATCAACTGTGTACAAACTTGTGAAACGGTGTACTATTTAATAATCTTCAAATTCATTATCGGAAAGGGGGATCATGATTTCATTTTTGCTTTTTTTATTTTGAATTGACAGATCAGGTTTTTTTAATGCTTTTTGATAATCCGGTTTTTTGATAACTTTTGAAAATGATTTGTTTCCTGTATTAATTGTAGTTCCTGCATAATAATTATCCTCATGCCCCAGTTTGAATCTCTTTAAAATCTGGCGCAGCTGCTCGGACTGTGCATTAAGTTCTTCAGCCGATGCTGCTGTTTGTTCTGCACCGGCAGTATTGCCCTGGGTCACCGCATCCGCCTGTTCAAGAGCTTGTGTCACCTGGATAATAGACTCTGACTGTTCATTTGCCGATGCTGCAACTTCAGCCACCATTGTCGATGCTTCACGGGAATCTTTGGCAATTTTTTTCAATGCTTCGAAAGTCAGATCCGTTATTTCTCCACCTGTTTCAACTTTTTTAATGGTATTTTCAATAAGCTCGGCAGTTTCCTTTGCTGCCTGGGCGCTCTGTTTGGCAAGTTCTTTGATTTCATTTGCAACAACTGCAAATCCTCTTCCTGCTTCGCCCGCAGACGCAGCCTCAATAGTTGCGTTTAAAGCCAGGAGATTGGTCTGGGATGCAATATCATCAATAACGTCAATGATTTTAGCAATGGATTTACCGGATTGATCTATTTCTTTCATGGCAGTTTTCAGGTTTTCCATCTCTTTCATCCCGGTTTCAGCCATGTCTTTTAAATCATCTACTTTTTCATTTACCTTTGTAGAATTCTCTGCATTATTTTTGGTCTGGGCATCAATCTCTATCATGGTTCCGGAAATTTCCTCAAGAGATGCTGCCTGTTCATTTGCTCCCTGGGAAAGAGATTCACTGGAACTGGAAAGTTCCACTGCTGCACTTGTAATATTATCCGCATTTGATAGAACATCAGCTATAACATTGCGAAGTTGTTCTGTCATACTTTTTATGGAAGCAAAAAGACCGGTTATTGTCCCTGTTTCCGATTCAAAAGTATGGGTTAAATCGCCATTGGCAATCTTTCCCGTTATTTCAGCCATGAGCCACGGTTCGCCGCCCAGAGGTTTTATAATCATCCTGGAGATAAGAAATGCCATAAAGATACCGGAAACTAACCCTATTATTGATATAATGACGATCAGAATGACAGTATCCTGATTTTTCTTTTGCAATATTGGTCCAAGAGTGTCCTGATCGTCCTTAACGGAAAGCTTTACATCTTCAACTGCCTTGGCAATAACAGGGCCTATTCGATCAAGTTCGTTTTTGATAAGTTTGTTACGTTCATTGATAATTATTGAAATGGATTTAAATGTTTCCCTGTATATTTTTCTTGCTTTAATAAAATTTTTAAATAATATTCGTCTTTCAGGATTTTCCAGTGATTTATCAAGTGTTTCTGCCAGAAAATCTATTTTTTCTCCTATTTCCAGTTTAAATCTTTTGACATCAGCATCGGCATTTGTATCCAGGAACTTGACTGCATATAAACGGGCAAGGAGAACATTTTCCTGGATGCGGCCTGCATAATAGGCTGCATCACTGTCTTTATCTTTAAAAGCTGATTCAATAATCTCTGTCAGGTTCTTCCTCATTTCAAGACCATTGGGGTCCATGATACCATACACGATTTTATCTCTCTGTTTCATAAAATCCACAACTTGAGCAAATGCTTTTTTGTAGTTGCCAACAGTATTATCAACCAATGTAATCTTTTTTGCACGCTCGGTTTGATGTATTTCCTTTTTTGATTCATCCAGAAACCCTTCCATTTTTTTAAGGTAGTCCTGGTATTCCCGGATATCCTTATCGCTTCGAGTTATCAAAAAATCTTTTACATTCATCCTTACCATCAGCATGTTAGCCTGGAGACGGCCTGCAAGATTGGTGTCCCTGGCAAGGTCTCTATACTGGCTGAATCCTTTACTCGCAGTATTAATGGCAAAAAAACAGAAAACAGCCACTACAATAAATATTGCTGTCAATATGCCAAATCCCAAGCCTATCTGATTTCTGACTTTCATTTTTTTAAACATTGTACACCTCCTTTTCATGCACTTTTTGAATTTTATTGAGCAGAAGTGTAGATTCCAAAATGATCAGGCTTTTGTCATCAAGCTTGCAATTGCCCATGATCAGATCGGAATACTTCCTTATTTTATCTTCCGCACTTCCCTGATTTCTGTCCCCCATGTTTTCAATCCTTGTTTCATCTGTTTCCACTAAGAGACAAGGCATGCCTTGTCTCTACTGTGGTGTATTAGTTAATAATTCTCAAATTCATTATCGGAAAGGGGGATCATAATCTCATTGTTGCTTTTTCTATTTTGATGAGATAAATCAGTTTTTTTTAATGATCTTTGAAAATCCGGTTGATTAATGCCCTTTGCAAATGATTTATTTTCCGTATTAATTGCAGTGCCTGTATAAGTATCCTCCTGACCCAGCTTGAATCTTTTTAATATCTGCCGCAGCTGCTCGGACTGGGCATTAAGTTCTTCTGCTGATGCAGCTGTTTGTTCTGCATTGGCAGTATTGGCCTGGGTCACCTGGTCCACCTGTTCAAGTGCCTGGGTTACCTGGATAATTGATTCAGACTGTTCATTTGCAGATGCTGCTACTTCAGCCACCATTGCAGAGGCTTCAAGGGAGCCTTTGGCAATTTTTTTCAATGCTTCGGATGTAAGTTCAGTGATTTCACCGCCTGTTTCAACTTTTTTAATAGTATTTTCAATAAATTCGGCAGTTTCCTTTGCTGCCTGGGCGCTCTGTTTGGCAAGTTCCTTGATTTCATTTGCAACAACTGCAAACCCTCTTCCTGCTTCACCTGCTGATGCGGCCTCAATAGTTGCGTTTAAAGCCAGGAGATTGGTCTGGGATGCAATATCATCAATAACGTCAATTATTTTGGCAATGGATTTACCGGATTGATCTATTTCTTTCATGGCAGTTTTCAGGTTTTCCATTTCTTTTGTCCCGTTTTCTGCCATTTCTTTTAATGCTTTCACATTTTTATTCACATTTTCGGAATTTTCTGCATTGCTTTTGGTTTGGGCATCAATTTCTATCATTGTGCTGGAAACCTCTTCAAGAGAAGCTGCCTGCTCTCCTGCGCCCTGGGAAAGAGATTCGCTGGAACTGGAAAGTTCAGAAGCAGCAGATGTAACCTGTTCGGAAATTGATGACACTTCCGAAAGATTTTTTTTCAGGGCCTCTGCCAAAGCATCCAGAGAATCTGAAAGTTGTCCTCCTTCATCTTTCTGGTCCATCCCAAGTCTTTGGGTCATGTCTCCACGGGCCATTGCTCCGGCAACTTCAACTACCCGTGCAATTGGAACAGTTATACTGCGTGTAATAATAATACCCAAAAATATGCTTATCAAAAGCATAATTCCTGAAACCGAATAATTTACAATAACAGCTCTCTGGCTGCTTGATTGTGCATGTTCAACAAAGGATTCGGCTTTTCCATTGGCAAAATCAAGAAATTCCTGTATTCCCTCATTTAATTTTTTAACGTGTTCTGCACCCTTTCCTTTTGTAATCATTGCAGCCTTGTCTTTATCTTCGGCTTTCATTAATGAAATCACTTCATCCCGGATAGGTTTCCAGGCTTTGAATAATTGAATAATTTCTTCAACCTGCTTTTTATCCCCAAGAAAACGTTCTTCAATAATTTCAAAATCAGCAAAAACATGACCTTCTTTTTCAGAGACTATACTCACAGCAGCTTCTATCTGTTCATTATTTTTTGCAAGTGCCACATCTTTCATGCTTCGATGTATTCTTACAATATCCCCGTCAATACGAAGAACTGCTGTTGAAACTGCAAAAGGATGTTTATAAAGTTTGTTTGTGGCCTGGGCAGCAGATTCAAGGCTTTTGATGGAGTAAAAAATAATGCCAAGCATAAGTATAAGAACAATGGCAAAGCTTAATCCAAAACGGGTACCGATTTTTAAATTCCCTAATTTCATGTTTTCTCTCTCTGTTTTAGTTTATTATTTAAGATGTTTTTCCTGGATTTTTTCAATAAGGCGTTTTGAATCTAAAATTATCAAAATTTTATCATCAAGTTTGCAATTGCCAACCATCAGATCTGTAAACTTCCTCATACCGACATCTGAACTTTCCAGTTTCCTGTTCCCCATGTTTTCAATCCGTGTTTCATCTGTTTCCACTACATCACTGATAGCATCAACCAGAACACCAAAGGACTCCCCTACATGGGATTTAAACAGCACTATCCGGCTGAGTTTATCAACTTCCGTACTCTCAAATCCCAGAAGTACCCGAAGATCAATTACCAGGTGAATCTGTCCCCTCACATTAACAAAGCCCTTGACTTGTTTTGAGGCGTGAAATACCGGGGTAAATTTGGAAAAAGGCCGCACTTCCTTGACATCAGTGATATTGACCCCAAAAAGTTTTTGGGCAATGAAAAAGGTGCAAAATTGTCTTTGCCTGGTGATATTTCCAGCGATTTTATCAATTGTTTTCATCTTCCCGCCTCCTTTCCTGCTGCCCTCGGCTGATTAAGCAATTTTGACACATTGGTCAACAATTCCTCACGATCCAGCTTTATCTGGTAGGCATTGAACCCGACTTCTGCGGCTTTTGCCCGGTCTGCTTCCGAGTCAAGAGCTGTTAAAGCCATAGCAGGAATATCCGGTGCTATATTTTCGCTGCGAATATATTCCATAAAAGCCCAGCCGTTCATTACAGGCATATCAATATCAGACACAATAATATCAAAAGACCGGTTCTTTAATGCAGCAATGCCAAGTTGACCGTTTTCAACAGCAGTCACATCATAACCATCTGTTTCCAGGTATCCTTTGACAAGATTACGAAAAAAAGGTGTATCTTCAAGCAGGAGGATTTGCTTGCGCTCTTCTGGCGGCGGAGCCTGTTTCTTTCTTTCTGCAAACCATTCCGGCTCTGCAAGTTCGATCAGGTGGTAAAGATCAATAAATAAGGTCATATGATTATCAATTACTGCCGTACCAAGCAGACCTTTTTCCATATGGCTGTCCAGATTCAAGGCCAGGTCTGCCTGGAGAGTGTCAACAACCTCTGAAATAAGAATGCCAAAGGGCCTGCGAATATGTTTAGGCAGCAAAAGCAGCATTTCATCCCCTTGTTCGCATTGGGAAACATTTAAAACCGTATCCATTCGCAAAATCCGGTTTGGTATGCCGTCCACTGTAATAAACTCTTTATCCCCCACATGGTCGATGCTCGAAGAACGAATATGTTCAATCCTGCGAATCATTGGCAGGGGTACTGCAAATTGTTCCTGGGGACCGCTTTTAAACAAAAGCACTGTCTGGGTTTCATCTCCAATAAAAACCTGTCCGCTTTGTTCATCCTCACGGAGATTGAACTGAACATCAGTATGCTTTGCAATACCGTCAATATCAAGAATCAGGGCAACTTCACCATCTCCCATAATAGTGGTTCCTGCATAGATTTTCAAAGACTTGAGGGTTGAGTGGATGGGATTTACAACAATTTCTTCCACACCGATTACCTGGTCAACAACCAGCCCGTAACGCTTGGCTCCAATTTTTACAACCGCAAAGTTCAGGGCCTTGATGTCCGGTTCTTTTTGTCCGTTTATGACTTCATGGCTTATCTGTCCATATGCAGCGCTGATCTCTGCCCGGTCTGCTGATGAAAAAGGAGTATGCCGGTCAAGAACATCTGCAAGCCTGACAATGGGAAGCAGTCTGTCCCTCAGCCGGTAAACCTCCTGGTCTCCGGCACTTTCAATCTTGGTATAAACATCTTGTTTTCGCAGGCATACAAGTTCCACCAGATTGGTCTGGGGAATTGCATAGCGATGGTCCCCAACTTTGATAAGCAGGCAGGGGATGATAGCCAGGGTCAGGGGCAGGCGAAGATGTACACTTGTTCCCTGTCCTTTTTTTGATGAAAGCTCAACAGCACCCCCAAGTCTTTCAACACCTGCCCGGACAACATCCATGCCAACCCCTCGGCCTGATACGTCACTGACCTGTTGTGAGGTTGAAAAACCTGACATCAGGATAATGGAAAAAATTTCCTTTTCACTCATGCCTGACAACTCTTCTGCTGTTTTTAAACCGCCCAGAAGAGCCTCGTTTTTAATAGACTCAGAATCAAGGCCCCTGCCGTCATCATCTATTTTAATAATAATATGTCCTGCATCATGCCAGGCATGCACAGAAATATTACCTGGAATCGTTTTTCCTGATTTTTTGCGTACTTCCGGGGATTCAATACCATGATCGCAGCAATTTCGTATAAGATGAATCATGGGGTCTGTTAAAGACTCCAGGATGGTTTTATCAAGTTCCACTTCTTTTCCCTGTACATCAATTTCAATCTTTTTACCCAGTTTTATTGAAAGATCACGTACAATGCGGGGAAGTTTTGCAAACAGGTTTCCAATGGGCTGCAAACGTGTCTGCATAATGGTTTCCTGCATTTCAGAGGTGACAAGGTTAAGGCGCTGGGAAATACCTCGGTACATATGCTCAGTCTGGGTCATGGTTAAAAGATTGTTCCTGACCAGGACAAGTTCCCCGGCAAGTTTCATGAGCTTGTTCAGAATTTCCACACGAATACGCACTGTGTCGGGAATATCCTGTTTGTCTTTTTCAGCGCTTATATCTGTAATTTCTTGAAAGGTGCATGTTCCGGGATCTTCTGATGTATTTGGTTTTTCGTCTATTTCTTGTGTCTTTGAGTTCTGTATCTGGGGTTCCTGTATTTCAGATTTGTCTGTCAGGGTATCTGATAGAGTTTCGGGCAGACTGTCGGATTTAGAAACGGGAATAATAACAGCACTTTTAAGTTCGGAAATATCCTTGATGGCTTCGGGTTTGAGATGGGTGGCATAAAGTACCTGGTATATGAGTGCTGCCTCTGTAAAAGCCATATCAAAATCATCTGCATTGCTTTCAATTTTCGTTTCAAGGATATATCCGCTATCATGAAGCTTCCGAATAAGTGAATGAGGGGCTATACCTTGTTTTCTCTGAAGGTCGTTAAGATCAAATTGTACCATGTATAAATGTTCGCTTTTGGATGGAACGGATTCAAGGGTAAATTCACTTATATTAAAATCAAAATCAAGTCCCTGATCATTTATGAGTCGTACCTGTGTATCCTGCCTTTTCCTGATTTTTTCAGTGCCTGAAGATTCTACCAGCCTGGAAATTTCTGCTGCAATAGTGCTGATATTCATCTTATTGCTTTGCTCCAGATTTTCAAGCATTTGCTTTAAACAATCAACACCTGACAACAGGGCATTAATTTCCTTTCCTGAAGGGACTGTGTTTTCCTGGCGCTTCATCTGGAGCAGTGTTTCCATAAGATGGGAAAGTTCGGCAATCTTGTTGTAAGACATAAATCCTGCTGCACCCTTAATGGAATGAATGGATCGGAAAATAACTGTAATCCGTTCAGGGTCAGCTTTTTTTTCAAGAGCAAGCAATTCTTTTTCCACCTGTTCCAGGTGTTCCAGGCCGTCTATCCTGAATTCATTTTTATAGGTTTGCAGCTTTTCCTCGGTACTTTTCATGTTATCACCTCTTCAATTTTATATGCCTTGTCCAGATTTGTCATAAGAAAGAGTTCTGCAATCTCCCGGTTGACATTTATAATCTCAAGCCCAGGTTTTTCACCGCGTTTAAGCAGCATTTTATTGAGTACGATAAAGGCGCTCAACCCCACCGAATCAATTTCATTAACCTTGAGCAGGTCAAATCTGAATTTTTTGATTCCGGCCTGAACATTTTTTTTAAGCAAAACCCCGAAATTCTGCACTGCTGATGCAGTAATGTCACCTGAGGGCAGGATCACAAGCCAGTCTTTGTCAGTGAATGTATCAAAATCAGTTTCTTTGTATGTATTGTGATAAACAGTGATCTGGTTTCCTTTTTCATTAAATTCAATTTTTTCACTGAATGCATTGATAAAAGCATACCCCCTTTTCCTTAGTTTACTGTTATCCTTAGGAACCTCCATATCCAGTTTGTTATAATCAAAACCTCTGCCCTGGTCAGTAACAGTGATTTCAAAGAGTACGCTGCGCATGTGCTTGACAGAACATGTAACGGTTTTTGAAGCTATATTTTTGTTGCCGTGTTCCACAGCATTAATCAAAAGCTCACGCAAAATCAGGTTAAATTCGGAAAATGCCTCAAATCCCAGGCGTTTTAAAAAATTTTTGGTTTCCTGAATCACACGATCTGCCAGAAGCATTTTAGAAGAAAGCAGGTAAGTAATGCTTGTATCGCTCTCAATGCTTTCAAAAATATCTTCAGGATCTTTTTCCCTGATATAGGAAAGAGTACTGCTGCCTGATACCTGCCTTTTGATGATTCCGGCTACAATATTTTCTGCACCGCAGATTTTTGATATTTGTCTTTCAGCAGGCACAGTTTTTTTCGCAGCTTCTGCAAATCTGAGGTCTGTAAATTTTTCAAGGTCAATTATGGAACCTATTCCCATTTTTTTCTTCATATACTGCTGAATCCTGTCAAGGTCGGTAAGTTCAGGAAAAAGATCACCGGTACTGATACCGGTCGGCTGTGTCAGGATGCCGTGAAAAAGTGTGTGGGTGAATCCCATATTACCGTCAGGATCAAGAAATTTAAGGGCAATCCTGGCTGCGGTGTCAGTATTATTGGCAATAAATTGACCGGCCTGCACCATCATCTGTACAAACTCATTAACAGCATCCTCATGTGCTTTGATAAATTCATCTTGCATTGCCACCACACAGCAGGGATGATTTTCCCAGAGATCACCGGAAAGAAACATCAAATCGCTTATGCCTGCTTCAATTGCCCTGGAACCAAAAGGTTCTGCCACTACAAATCCGCAGGCATCAGGGTTTTTGAGCAGAAATTCCGGCATCTTTACCGGGGCTACAACTTCAAAAAACACATCAGCCCCAGGCGTACCAACTGGGCCTAATGTCAGACCGATTTCTCTTAAAAACATGTCTGAAAGCATATTATGTATGGACATGGTATGAGGAAGATAAAATGTTCTGGATTTAAAAAAATCACGAAGTCCGGTCTCACTGTCTGATCGACGGTTTCGCACGCAGATGCTCCCGTTTTTATGGGCCAGGAGAATAAGTTTGACAGGAACCCCGTGATTGTAAAGATCCATAGCCAGGGGGGCCAGGATAAAAGCGGCATCAATCTCGCCTTTTTCCAGTTTTTGTTGAACAGGATTCCAACTGGGCATACAAATGGGGTTGAGTTCAAAATAATCCGGTTTAAGTTCTCCTGTATCTATTAAATATTTAAGAGCACCCAGAACTATATGATCGGTTATCTGGATATGGGCAACATTTATACGTACTTTACCTGAATCTTTTACCCCTGACAGTTTAGGATCAGGTTTAGGATCAGATTTAGAATCAGATTTAGCAGAATCGGGTTTAACAGACGCACTGTCCTTGCTTTTTACACCCAGCACATCCTCAATTACTTCCATTAATTCCCCGGCAGAAAAAGGCTTGGTAATAAAAGCATCAGCCCCGGCTTCCACTGCCTTTACAGCCATGCTCTTTTCCCCCTGGGCAGTTGCCATAATAAAAGGGGTACGCCAGGATTGAGCACTGGAGCGGAGTTTCAGCAAAAACTCGTAACCGCTCATGATCGGCATGTTCCAGTCACTGATAATCAGTCCTATATCCGGCTCTTCCTGAATTTTTTTAAGTGCTGTACTGCCGTCATCTGCCTCTATAATGTTTGTAAATCCCAATTCCTCAAGTGCCAGTATCTGCATATTTCTTGTGGCATCAAAATCCTCAATAACAAGAATTTTTAATGAATAAATATTCTGTTTCATTCTTTTCTCCTTATTTTTTAAACACAGAGAACACAAAGATTTTCACAGAGAGCACAGAGATTTTTATATAATTTCCTCTGTGAACTCTGTGCATTCTCCGGGTTCTCTGTGGTTAAAATTGTTGGGGTATTTCCAGACCCATAAACAACATATCATCCTTTGGCTTGTTTTCACAAAATTTCAGAACATCCCCCCATATTTCAGATACTGTTTCTTCCAAAGGTAAACCATGATGTTGTATAAAAATATCATCAAATTCCGATGTTTTTAATTTATTTCTCAATCCGGATTTTATATCCAACCTGGAAGCATTGACAACACCGTCAGTACAAACAAAAATACGGTCTCCATGTTCAAGCTCAAATTCCCTGGAAATAAAATCAGGATTTTCATAAATTCCAAGAACATCTCCTCCTGTTTCCAAAAGACGGACAGGCCGGAAAGAGTTTGTTTTAGTCAAAACAATCCAGGGATGAGCAGCACTCACAATTTCCATTTTCATCTGCTTGAGATGGATTCGCAAAAACACGGCTGTTATCATGCGTTCATTTCCACCTTGTTCAATAAGATGCTGATTCAAAAGTTGAAATAGCGTATTTCCATCATTGCCTTTATGACAGTTTTCTTCAAAAAAAGCTTTCATAAGGATTGTATGATATGATGATCCCATGTCATGGCCTGCCACATCTGCAATTATAATGTCTACAATATCATCTGTTTCACGGATATCAATAAAATCCCCTCCCAGACCTGCAAGAGGAAGATGCTTCCAGCAAATATTAACAGATAGATGCCTGGTGTTCAGATTAAGCAGATCTTGATATATTTCTGTTGCAGAATCAATTTGTTCCTGGATTTTCTGAAGATGTTTTTGATAGGTTTTGATTATATGGTCAAAACGTATCTTGTCTTCAGCTTCAGTTTTTTTCTTTATTTCCATTTCAGAACGTTTTGCCAGAGCTTTTTGGGTGGTTTCAAGCAGGGATTTTATTTTAAAAGGTTTTCGTATGTAATCAAATGCACCCAGACGAACAGCAGTAATGGCAGTTTCAATTTCCGGAAAGCCGGTCATAAGTATCAGGGGAATATTAATGTTCCTGTTTTTCAATTCTTGCAGAAAATCAATGCCGGTAGTATCTCCAAGCATGATGTCGCAGAAAATCAGGTCAAAAGACTTTTCTGTAATATCGGCAATAACTGACTGAAACCCGGTTGCTGTTGACACCATTTTGTAACCGCTTTCATTTAATACATCTTTGAGCATTTCCAAAATGTATTCTTCATCGTCAATAATTAATATTTTGGGATTCACTGCTTTTACCTCCGGGTTTTTGGCTTTGAAAAATTTAAATCCAAGTATTTTTTGGTATTTTCATATTTTACACTGATTAAATCAAGTGATAATACTGCCGAGCATATGTTTCATAACTGAATTTTAAATAAATATTAAGGATAGTCTAGTGTTGAGGAGTAATTAAAAATCCAATGCTTGAAAAAAAAATAATTTTTATTTATAATAAGGACTATGGAAAAGATAAATCTTAAAACATATGACAAATATATTAAGGCTCTTACAGACATAAGCCGTGCAATCACATCGGATCTGTTTTTAGAAGACCTTTTTAAACTTATAGTTATGGTAACGGCAAAGGTAACAGATGTTGCAATCTGTTCATTATGGCTTATAGATGAAAATCTTAAACCCCCCATGATTACATTAAGGGCAACCCAGGCATTTGCACCGGAATATGTCAAAGACCGTTCTTTGAATCTTAATGAAGGGGTTGTTGGACATGTGGTAAGCAGTAAAAAACCGCTTATTATTAAAAATGTGCTGGAAGACAGTGCTTTTAAGGAAAAAGAAATGGCAGAAAAGCTTGGCCTGGTTTCTATGGTTGGAGTTCCCCTGCAATTAAAAGATGAAAAAGTTATTGGTGTAATGAACTGCTTTACATCAGAACCTCATGATTTTTCAGAAACCCAGGTAAACCTGATAACTGCTGTGGCAAATCAGGCTGCTGTGGCAATCTTAAATACCGAATTAATGGTAAAAACAAAAGTGATCCAGGAAGAACTGGAAACCCGTAAACTGCTGGACAAAGCAAAAGAAATTATCATGCACAGAAGAAAAATGACAGGTGATGAGGCTTACCGATGGCTGCAAAAAAGAAGTATGGATTCAAGAAAATCCATAAGGCAGATAGCTGAGGCAATCCTTATTTCCGAGGAATTGTATAGTGATTAGGGAATTCCTTAATAAATAAAATACCTGCATAAAGCTGGGGAATAAATCCCCCAGCTACAAGCTAAACCACCCTAAAGGGTGCTGAATAAATAACAAAATATGACTTTAACAGCAGGCTTTAGCCTGGTTCAGCTTGTAGCCTGGAGCTTTAGCGCCAGGCCGCATGGGTAGATTAATATTTGGCAAATCCCTTAGTTATTGTTTATAAAATTCCCGGCTTAATAATTATTTAGGTTTCGGCAATGTCCTTCATGGTTTTATTTTAACTAATATCTATTCGCTAATATTAATAATAACTTGACAAATGTATTTAGTCAGGCTAATAAAATTCAAAAATTATTTCAGAGAATTTATACAAAGGCGTATAAATTTCTAACTTAATAGACAAAGGTGTCTGTTTTATCTTTATAAACAGACGCCTTTTTGCGTTTATGAGAGCATGTATGCTAATCAGAGCTAACTATTATTAATAACAATAAAAATTTTAGGAGATTTTAAAATGCGTTTTACAAAAAACAATGATGCACTTGGGACTGTTAATAGAGGTAATCCAACTGAGTCCAGCCTTTGCACTTTATGCAGGGCAGATTGTCAGGGAAAATGTGAAACCTGGCTTTCCAGTCTTGTGGGCCGTAAACTTCTTTATCCAAGAAGCTTTGGTCTTGTAACAGCAGGTGCTGATAATACAACCCATGTGGGAGTCTCCTATAACTCACTTAGAATTCAAGGCTATGCTTATGGTTCCCAAGGACTTGCAGACAATCTGACCAATGATCCTGATGACTGCATTTTTCCCAATGTAAGCCTTGAAAGTGAATTCGGTAATACAATGAAGACCAAAGTACGCATGCCCCTTATGACAGGCGCACTTGGTTCTACTTTTATTGCTCAGAAATACTGGGATTCTTTTGCAATCGGCGGTGCCCTGGTTGGTATTCCTGTTGTTATTGGAGAAAATGTTGTTGGTGTTGACAAACAATCTGAAATAGGCACCGGCGATACAAGAAAAGGCAAAATCAAAAGCGCTCCAGAGCTGGAAAGACGTATTGACGGATACCTGAGATACTATGACGGTTACGGAGCAATCATTGTCCAGTTGAATGTTGAAGATACCCGTAATGGCGTTGCAGAATTTGTTGCTGATAAATATGGTGACAAATGTATTATTGAACTTAAATGGGGCCAGGGAGCTAAAAATATAGGCGGTGAAATCCAGGTAACAAGCCTTGACTATGCTATTTTCCTGAAAGAGCGCGGATATGTTGTTGATCCTGATCCCACAAGTCCTGAAGTACAGCAGGCATACGAAAACGGTTCTATTAAATCCTTTGCACGCCACAGCCGCCTTGGGGGAACAAATCTGAATACGGTTGATCAGGTTCAGAAAGACTTTATGTCCAGCGTTGAATATCTTAGAAGTATTGGTTTCAGCAGAATTACCCTGAAAACCGGTTCCTATGGTATGGAAGAACTGGCAATGGCTATTAAATTTGCAACTGATGCCAAACTTGACCTGCTTACAATGGACGGTTCAGGCGGAGGAACAGGAATGAGTCCCTGGAATATGATGCAGAGCTGGGGCGTTCCTTCAATAAATCTTCATTCAAAAGCTTATGAATATGCCAGCATCCTTGCTGCAAAAGGTCACAAAGTTGTTGACATGTCTTTTGCAGGCGGATTCGCACTTGAAGATCATATTTTTAAAGCTCTTGCTCTTGGCGCTCCTTTTACAAAACTTGTCTGTATGGGAAGAGCAATCATGATTCCGGGCTTTGTAGGTTCAAACATTGAAGGCGCACTTAATCCTGACAGAAAAGCAGCTGTAAACGGTAACTGGAATGAACTGCCAAAAACTGTTCAGAGAGTCGGAAACAGCGCAAAAGAGATTTTTGCTTCCTATTTTGACGTTGAGAAAAAGCTAGGCAAGGATGAGATGAAAAACATTCCTTACGGAGCAATTGCTTTCTATACAATGGCTGATAAACTTGCATGTGGATTGCAGCAGCTCATGGCAGGAGCAAGAATATTCTCCATGGATCAGATTACTCGCGGCGAAATTTTTTCCGGAAACCGCGAAACAGCAAAAGAAACAGGCATTCCGCATGTTGCAGATGTTAATGATGAAAGCGCAAGAAAGATTCTTAATTCTTAATATAGATTAGACAAATTTTAATCACAGAGAACACAAAGACTTTATTATAATTATTTCTTTGTGTTCTCTGTGCCTGATGCAAACTCAATACTTTTCAAAATACTCGTCATCAGAATCATCCTGTTTTTCGGTATTATCCATTTCCATTTCAAAACTGCCTGTGTTGATATTAGAATTTTTTATTCTTTTTTCAGAAATGCCCATTTCTTTCTTTGTATCTTTCACATCCATCAATTCCGCCAGGAGATATTCTTTAAGTGATTCGATATCATCCCTGGAAAATTTGTTTAATTGATTTTTATCCCTTGTTTTATCATCATTCCCACCCAGACCGATTTTATCCTCTTCAATTTTGAAATACCCGATGGCATCACGTAATTTCTTAACGAGATTTCTTGATAATTCCACAGCATTTTGGGAAAGATTAACAGAGGTCGCTGCGATTTCCTCGGATGTTTGGGCATTCTGCTGGATGACCATATCAAGTTGCTGAATAGCCTTGTTTACTTGTTCCGTGCCTCTTCGCTGCTCTTCGGCTGATGCGCTGATTTCCTGGATCAGCTCGGCGGTTTTCTGAATACCCGGTACGATTTTTTCCAGTGTATCTCCGGCCTTTTCCGCAACCTGAACACTTGATGATGACAGGGTGCTGATTTCACCCGCAGCCCTTTGGCTTCGCTCAGACAGTTTTCTAACCTCGGATGCCACTACGGCAAATCCTTTTCCATGCTCACCGGCTCTTGCGGCCTCAACTGCTGCATTCAGGGCCAGAAGATCAGTCTGACGGGCAATTTCCTCAATTATTTGGATTTTATCAGTTATTTTTTTCATGGCAGCTACGGTTTTTTCAACTGCCTTTCCACCCTCCCTGGCATCACCTGCGGCTATAGAAGCAATTTGCTCTGTCTGTTGGGCATTGTCAGAATTTTGACGGATGCTGGCAGTCATCTGTTCCATGGCCGCTGATGCCTGCTCAGCCGCAGCAGCCTGTTCGGAAGCACCTTGAGACATCTCTTCAGAACCGGAACTGAGCTGCTGACTCATGGCCGTAATCTGTTTTGACGATTCACTCACTCGAGTTGTCACTATTCTCACATCTCCCACGATTTTGCGAAGGTTTTGTGCCATTTTTTTCATAGCTTGATATACATTTTCAGTACCGTCTCTCTCTTTTTCGCCGAATTCGATATTAATGTCTCCGGCAGCGATCTTGTTGGCAATCTCAGACAACACAACAGGTTCTGTTCCCAGGTGTCTCATAATGGAGGAGGATAGTACAAATCCTATAATAAGAGCAAATATTATTGCAGCTACCGAGATAATGAACATCAACTTGACTGATCGGTTGATATTATTTTCAACATTTATAAGCCCTTTATTCATTGCATCATGAATCAGCTCCTCTGCTTCATCTGCCAGGTTAATAAATGCATGAAATTCATTGTCAAAGGCTGCATCTACTTCACTACCGGCTGCAACCTGGTTGTTGTTGTCTCTGAACCTGATTTTTGCCGCTTCTTTAAAAGAATCAATCTTTTTTAAAATCGAATCAATGGTTTCCGTATCAACCCTGTTTTTCATTTTTCCAATAAAATCTGAAGCTGTTTCAATTCCCTTGATAACTTCTTCAAATTTAACGGATTCATCACCTGAAATCAGTTCTTCAAAAAACAGGTGGCTGTCGGCAAGATAGAATTTGGCCAGCCCGGCATATACTATGGCACTGATTTGTTCGGCATCTACCTTGTTTTCAATGATGAGTTTCTCAAGTTTTTCAATCAAGGCGTTATATGATTTATCAAACTGCTGATCAGCTTTTCCGCCAATGGCTGATTCGGCAGCATTCTTATTCATTTGAAACCTTTGTTTTGCAGCTTCAATAAATGTATTTACACGCTCAATTATTATATCTGTTTTGCCAATGTCCGATACCTGGCCAAATTTTTTGATATAGCTCCGTGAAGTTACCATATCTGACAATACATCATCGAATTTAACATGTTTATCCCCTGACACCAGTTCCTCAAAGAACAGGTGGCTGTTTGCAAGATAATATTTACCCTGGGCAGCGAAAACGGCAGCTTCTTTTTTGAACTCATCTTCCATGCTGGCTTGAATGATTTCTTCAAGTTCTTTAATAATAGTGTCGTATGACTCATCAAACTTCTGATCTACCTCACTTCCTATAGTTGCCATCTGATTCTTATTTTGATTAAATCTTTCCTCGGCAGCTTTTATAAAATTATCTATATCACTGATATGTGTTTGAATTGAATCCTTACCCACCAGCTTTCCTATTTGCAGAATTTTTTTCCGTGCATTACCCATTCCTGACAAAATATCTTCAAATTTGACTGATTCGTCCCCTGAAATCAGTTCTTCAAAAAACAGATGACTGTCAGCCAGCAAGAACTTTGCCTGGCCCGAATATACAACTACACCCAATCGATCTGTTCCGGCCAGGTTGGCCTGGATGATCTGATCCAGGCTCGCTATAATTTCATTATATGATCCGTCAAATTGCTGGTCAGCCGTACTGCCTATTCCACCTCCCTCGGATCGGGTATTATAACGCGAATGAGCTGATTCTATGAATTTATTGATACTTTTCTTAACAGCCTCCACTTTTTTTTGTATCTCAGGAGCATGTGAAGCGAAAAATATTCCTTCTTCATTTTCTCCACCCTTGAGGATGGCATCACAATACCAGATTGAGCTGTCGAACAAATCCCATACTTCATTGATATTTTCCGTGGTATCTCCTGCAAGTATTTCCTCGAATATCAGGTGGGCCTTGGTGGATACAAGCTTAATTTCCATGGCTGCATCACCCAACGGAGAAAGTTCGGCACCGACTTTATATCCTTCTTCCCCTACCAGGTTCGTATAATATGCTCCCAGGCTGCCAACAAGCCCGGCAATCAAGACAAACATAAGACACACACCTGTAATTCTGGCCTTTACTGTGTTTAATTGTACGCTCATAATACTGTCCCTCCTTTTTTACTCGTGAACCATAAATTCTTTGTTTTTACTGTGCTTCTTTGTGAACTTTGTGGCTAAACCTGCTACTTTATCTTTATCCATAACAATTTTGCAGTTTCAGGCCCCGGATTTTTCCAGTGAGACGGCATTTCCGTTGTCAGATAAATAATATCTCCTTTTTTAATTTCATACTTAACTTTTTCAATCTCAGCCTGCAAAGTACCGGATAAGACATAACCAATCTCCTCGCCTTTATGAATAAAAAAATGGGACGGCAGGTTTTTGTCCGGTGGAATTTCAATAATATAAGGCTCAGCTTTTGGTTCAAAATCAACAGGAGTCAACAACTTTCCTGTAATGCTCCCTTTGGGAAGTTCAGGAAAATTAATATTAATTCCCCGGTCTTCGGAAAACACAACCCTGTTTTTAATATCAGCCTGATCCTGAAAAAAAGAACCGACTTCAATAGAAAGGGTTTCTGCAATCTTAAAAAGTGCAGTTAATGAAGGATAGATTAGATTGCTCTCTATCTGTGAAATTGTACTGGGAGTAACCCCAACCAACTTTGCAAGCTCTGTTTGTGACAATCCCTGCCTTGTGCGAAGCTGCTTAAGGCGCATTCCAATATCAATTCTTGCAGGAGATCGCTTTTCAGTATCAAAACTGATATTCATGCCTTCATTCCAATATTGATTTGGAGTATTTAATGTATCAGGATTGCGTTTTTCCGCTTTAAGAATTGTCAGGGCTGATTTACCTCTTTTAACGGATAGATCTATGGCTACCTGGGCAATCTGATTTATATGAGCTTTAAGTTTACCTGAATGAGCGCCTTTTTCAATTATCCAGTATGCAATAGTACTGAGTTCATATAACCTGGGACAGGAATGAGTGTAAAATTTCTGGATATGTTCCTCGCCTCCCCATAAATCCTGCATCCCTGTAAGGCTTTCAAATACAAATCTCACATCATCTTTCAAGGTTTTATGAATTCCGTATATGGATTCCATAACCTTTTCAGGTTTACGGGGGTCATTAATCTTGATAATCTGATAGGGCCATTGTGCTCCGTCTTTTTCATAAAATTTGCTGAATACTTCGGACCCGTCACCTTTTCCGTGTGTAAAGCAGTCAAGGATAGTAAGGTGCTGACTTTCAGCCAGATGGCCCAGGTTTTCAACAAGATTTTTTGGAGACCGGTCAAAACTCACATAAACCAGGGATTTGTTTTGAACCTGGGATGCCTGGATAAAGTTCATGCAGAATGCAGAAGCCAAGCTTCCGGCATTATCATACCAGACTACATTATCCCCTATAAAAAGACCTCCTAAAAGTCTGTCTAACTGGCTGACCCCTGAAGATACACGGTTTGGTTTGGAAATCATAATATTTATTTATCTCTAACAGCCTGATTTAAAGACCTTTCAAAAGTATCCCTGCTATTGTTTTTAAACATAATTTTAAACAACTCATTAAGAGTCTCATTAACAGATATTTTCATAACAGCACTGGTGATGTACTCAGGAGCTTCACCCCATTTTTCCTCAAAAGACCAGATGAGCATTTCCCGTGCTTTTTGAAGGCGACCTTCAATCAAACCTTTTTTCTCTCCTTTTTTCTCTCCTTTTATTTCTCCTTTTTTCTCTCCTTTTTTCTCTCCTTTTTTTCTCCTTTTTCTAACCCTTCAATTAAGCCCATATTAATCAGTTCTTTACCTGCCTCTGTTTTTGCCAAATCAAAATCCAACATGGCAATCACCTCCTTTAATGATAGTTTTCTGAATCTGTCTAAAATAAAAAGTCCCAGAATTTCTATGACATCTTTATGCTGCTTTTTTTCATAAGTACTGCATACACTTGATTTCCATTGCCTGCATATATTTGACAACTTTTCTTTTCGAGTGCGTTTTGAAATTGTGAACGGGGCAAGAATAATCAGCCTGGGATCAATGGCAATGAGTGCTTTAGTACTATATTCCGAAAGTACAATTTCTTCAAGCCTGCCTTTTAATTCAAAAGTACCTGATAAACTTTTAATGTTGAGCGGTGCAGCCGCTTCTTTATAAGACAAATCCGTATAGATAACAGCTCCACAGACCGGGCCGGTATAGTTTTCCTGGGCACATGACAGCATTATTTTTGCTGCTGTCCGGTGTCTTATCATTTTATCTTTATATCCTTGAAATTCAATAAATACCCTGTCCCTGTGTTTATCATTCAAAGGAAACGCTACAATATCAGGATACAGCTTTTTTTCTTTTAAAACAATTGCACGGGCTTCGTAATTATCAGGCCGGTTAATACCGATAAGCTTTAAAACCGCTTCACCGCCAATTTTCATGAGTTTGTAAAACGGGTCGTCTGTGCCTTTGGATTGTGATTTTTTTCTTGGTATTTTTTTCATTTATAATCTTTCAATCTAAAAATCAAGCAATGCTGATATTTTCACCAAAATATCATCCTGGGATTTGCCTTTAAAACTCACATTTTCAAGTTCCTGACAAAACTTTTCCAAAGTTCCATATTTACCTTTTAGTTATGTACTGATCCTGTAATCAAGAATGTGAGGGGTTTTATCAAGAAGTTCCAGCAATACCTTTGTTGATCCTGTTGGAATTCTTTTTCCTTGCTCCCACTATCTTACAGAGGATGGACTGACATTTAACAATTTGGCAAAGACAGTTTGACTCAAATTTCTCTTTTTTCTGATTGCTTTAATTTTTGTTGATGTTATTACAATTTCAGGAATTTTTAGTCCAAGAGCATCAAACTCTTTTTGTGTAAAGGAGGAAATAAATCCAGCTTCAATCATATCCTGAACAGTCGTTCCAATTGCTTTTTTAATTGAATTTCTCATTTAATATCCTCCAGGCTGAATAATACTTTTTTCAATATTGCTTTTTCAATTTGTTCGGAGTCTAACAATAAAAGATTATCTACCAGTTTTTTAAAGTATTGTAACTCTTGATTGTTTAATTTAACCTTTTTAGACCATTTTTTAGAC
>JAUCGD010000169.1 GCA_030377945.1 Desulfobacterales bacterium HSG17
TTATAATTTTAGCAAGTTTAGCTCCCGTTATCGCACCTTACGCTGAAACAGCTATAGTGGGTGATGTGTGGGAACCTTTTTCCAGTAATTTCTATTTAGGTACTGACCATCTGGGAAGAGATCTTTTAACCCGCATGATTTACGGCGCAAGAAATACGGTTGCACTGGCTTTTATTACAACAGTGATCTCTTTTGTTTTTGGAACAACCATGGGTTTTATCGCAGCGGCCAAGGGTGGCTGGGTAGATCAAATTTTCAGCAGGATAAATGATATCTTTATGGCATTCCCCACGCTTATTTTTGCTTTGATGATTCTTTCTGTACTTGGATCATCCATACCCAATTTGATATTTACCATTGCAATACTGGATTCGACCCGGGTCTATCGGTTATCCCGGGCCGTGGCCATGGATATTGAAGTCATGGAATATGTAGAAGTGGCAAGGCTGAGAGGTGAAGGGTTGTGGTGGATTATGCGCCATGAGATCCTGCCCAATGCCATGCCCCCTCTTGTCGCTGAATTCGGGCTTCGTTTCTGCTTTGTATTTCTCTTCATCGCATCCTTAAGTTTTCTCGGATTAGGATTGCAGCCTCCCCTTGCCGACTGGGGGGGAATGGTCAAAGAAAATGCCGGTGCCATTACTTTTGGAATATTGGTTCCATTGATTCCAGCTGGAGCCATCGCATTTTTAACGGTCGGGGTAAATTTAATTGTTGACTGGTTTCTTCATTTATCAAGCGGATTACACGAATAACAAAAAAGGAAAAAAATGGAAGAAAACAATTTGCTTGAGATAAAAAATCTCTATATTGAGGGATATTATGAAGAACAATGGAATACAATTGTTGAGGATATAAGTCTTACACTGAAAAGAGGTGAAGTCCTTGGCCTGATAGGAGAATCCGGCGCTGGTAAATCCACCATCGGGCTTGCTGCCATGGGGTATACAAGGCAGGGATGCAGGCTTGCATCCGGCTCTATAAATCTTGATGGTGATGAGTTGTTTGACGCCCTGGATGAAGATTTAAGGGCGGTTCGCGGGTCCAAAATTGCCTATGTGGCTCAAAGTGCTGCTGCCTCTTTTAATCCTTTCCACCGTGTGATTAAACAATATGCAGAAGCACCGGTTCAACAGGGACTCATGGATTATGATGAAGCTCAAAAAGAGGCCATTGATATTTATCGCCGCCTTTTTCTGCCCGACCCTGAACAGATCGGGTTCAGATTTCCCCATGAGCTGTCAGGAGGTCAGTTACAAAGAGCCATGGTGGCCATGTCCATGTCCTGTAAACCTGATATTATTGTATTTGACGAACCCACCACAGCCCTGGATGTAACCACCCAGATCGAGGTGCTTGCAGCGGTTAAAGAAATCACTGAAAAAATGAATAAGGCCGCTTTATACATTACCCATGATCTGGCAGTCGTCGCCCAGGTAGCCCACCGGATAATGGTGTTAAGAAACGGCAAACTTGTGGAAGAGGGCGAGACCAGAAGGCTGATAAAAAAACCAAAAGAAAAATATACCCGTGAGCTGCTTACCGTTCGCACACTCAGAGAAGATAAAGAGATTTCAGATAAAATGGATGTCATTCTTACAGTCAAGGATGTGGATGCCACTTATACAGGAGATGAGAAAGTTCTTGAAGATATTGATCTGACTGTGAGACGAGGCAGAACGGTTGCCCTGGTGGGAGAATCGGGAAGCGGCAAAAGCACACTGGCAAGAGTTATAGCAGGTCTTTTGCCTGCAATCAAAGGTTCTATTTCTTTTCTTGATCAGGATCTTCCTCTTAAGTTAAAAGACCGGGACAAAAAAAGCTTAAGAAGACTGCAGATGATCTATCAGATGCCGGATACTGCATTAAATCCCAAACAAACCGTCAGGACAGTCATTGGCAGGCCTTTACAATTTTATTTTGGGATCAAGGGGTCCGAAGCTGAAAAAAGAATCAGGGAACTTCTCACAAAGATAGAACTGGAACCTGATAAGTATATAGACCGCCTGACCACTGAACTGTCCGGCGGTGAAAAACAAAGAATTTGCATTGCGCGGGCCCTGGCTGCCGAACCGGAACTAATCATCTGTGATGAGGTGACATCTGCTCTGGATCAACTCGTGGCTGAAGGTATTCTCACACTTCTGCAGGACCTGCAGAACGAGATGAATATTTCATATCTTTTTATTACCCACGACCTGGCCACAGTGAAAGCCATATCAGATAAGATCGTGATCATGCTGGAAGGCAGAATAATTGAACAGGGAGAAAAAAAAGAAATCCTGGAACCGCCATATCATGAATACACAGATAAACTGCTGGCTTCGGTGCCTGAGATGGACCCGGACTGGCTTGATAAGCTTTTGAAAGAACGGGCTTCGACTTTTATTAATCAATAGAAAAGGAGAGTGACATGTCAGAATTATCAAAGTTAACTGAACTGTTTCATCAAAACAAAATCAGTAGAAGACAGTTTATTACCCAGGTTTCAGCTCTTGGTTTAGCAGTGGCTGTATCCCCTGCTATGTTCTCAGGCATAGCTCATGCGTCTGTTCCCAAAAAAGAAGGGCGTTTAGTAATAGGAATAACAGGAGGGTCAACCACTGATTCCATGGACCCTGGAACACTTACTTCCAACATGAACCAGAACGTTAACTGGCAGGCAAGAAACTGTCTTGTGGAAATCGATCATAATTTCAATGCCATCCCTGAACTTGCTGAGTCATGGGGATCAACTCCAGACGCAAAAGTGTGGACGTTTAAGCTGCGTAAGGGTGTCGAATTTCACAATGGCAAAACCATGACAGCAGAAGATGTGATTTTTTCCATAAACCACCATTTAGGCGAAGAATCCAAATCTGCAGCCAAAGGATATTTAAAAAGTATTGAAAGTATTAAAGCGGATGGGAAAAATGAAGTCATTTTTACGCTTTCCGGGGGCAGTGCTGATTTTCCGTTTATCCTTGGCGACTATCACTTAACCATTTGTCCCGCCGGAACAAATGGCCCGGAATGGGAAAAGGGCATAGGTACCGGAGGTTATATTCTGGAGAGCTGGGAGCCTGGTGTCAGGGCTTTTTCAAAACGCAATCCCAACTACTGGAAAGAAGGAAGAGCTCATTTTGATGAGATCGAAACCCTGTCAATTACTGATACCAATGCCAGAACAAATGCATTAAAAACAGGCCAGATAAACTACATGGATCGTGTGGAGCTTAAAACAGTCCATCTCATGAAAAAGATGCCGGGTGTAAATGTTTCGGCAATAACGGGAACAGCACATTACACAATCCCCATGCGCTTAGATCAAAGCCCATACAATGACAATAATGTCAGAACAGCATTAAAACTTGCTGTTGACCGTGAAGAATTAGTAAAACAGATATTACGCGGTTATGGCGAGCCAGGCAATGATCACCCCATAGCACCTGTCAATAAATATTATGCAAAAAATCTTGAGCAAAGAAAATATGATCCGGATAAGGCCAAATTCCATATGAAAAAAGCAGGCATGCTGGATCATGTCTTTAATCTGCATACTGCAGATGCCGCATTTGCAGGAGCAGTTGATGCTGCCGTCCTCATGAAGGAACAGGCGAAAAAAGCAGGTATCAATATAAATGTTGTCAGGGAGCCTGATGATGGATACTGGAGCAATGTCTGGATGAAAAAAGAGTGGTGTATGTGTTATTGGGGAGGACGTCCCATTGAAGATATGATGTTCTCAGTTGCATACTCAGACGGAGCTCCATGGAATGATACACTATGGAAAAATGGTAGTTTTGACAAACTGCTGGTGGACGCAAGAGCAGAGTTGGATGATGTGAAACGCAGGAAGATGTACGAGGATATGCAGGAAATATGTAGAAATGACAGCGGAACTGTTGTTCCCATGTTCAACCAGATGGTTGAAGCCAGTTCAGACAAGCTGGCCCATGGACCTGTCTCAGGGCACATGGCCCTGGATGGAATGAGAATTGGTGAACGCTGGTGGTTCAATTAATATCGTTTTTTCAATCTTGAATAAACAGGCCGACACTTTTTGTGTTCGGCCTGTTTACATGAGTAACAGATGAAATATATCCGGGAACCCTCAAAAAAAGTCCCTGTTATGGTTCGGACCGATGTGCTTGTAAAATTTTGCGGTCGAAGGGGGTTCCAAGGAGTTCCCGAGGATAAGGTCAGCTGCTTTTTCTGCGATCATCATGGTTGGGGCATAAATATTGCCGTTTGTAACATAGGGCATTACAGAGGCATCCACGACGCGCAGATTTTCTGTGCCATGAACTTTCATGGTGTCAGGATCAACAACTGCCATATCATCCTTGCCCATTTTGCAGGTGCAGGATGGATGAAGTGCTGTTTCAGCATCTTTTGCCACCCAGTCCAGTATTTCCTGATCTGTTTCAACTGACGGGCCGGGAGAAATCTCACCGCCGTTGAAATCATCAAAACTTGACTGATTCATGATTTTTCGGGCACATCGGATGGTCTCTACCCACTCTCTTTTATCCTGGTCTGTGGATAAATAGTTAAAACGCAGAGCGGGATGCTGCCCGGGATTGGTAGATTTTATTTTGACCGATCCTTTAGCATCTGAATACATGGGACCTACATGGACCTGATAGCCATGGTCGCTGCTGGGCTGTGTCCCGTCGTAACGGATAGCCAGGGGAAGGAAATGGAACTGGATATTCGGATATTCTACATCATCATTACTCCTGATAAAGCCGCCGGCTTCAAAATGGTTTGTAGCCGCCGCTCCTTTTCGGTGAAACAGCCACTGGTAACCAATAAAAGGTTTTTTCCACCATTTAAGAGATGGATTCATGGACACGGGTTTTTTACTTTTGTACTGAACATAGACTTCCAGATGGTCCTGCATGTTTTCTCCGACACCCGGAAGATCATTGACAACATTTATACCAAGTTTTGAAAGCTCCTGGGCATTTCCAATGCCTGACAATTGGAGGATTTGGGGGGAGTTGATGGCACCACCACAACAGATGACTTCGCCTGAGCGAATACTTTGTGGTCTACTGTTTTTTCCTTTGATAAACTCCACACCAACCGCTTTTTTCCCGTTAAAAAGGAGTTTGGTGGTGAGGGCCCGGCAGATGACATCCAGGTTGGAACGAACTTTCATAACAGGATGAAGATAAGCCCTTGCGGCACTGAGACGTCGACCACGACTGATATTCCGGTCAAATGCACCAAAACCTTCCTGCTGATATCCGTTGACGTCATCGGTCAAAGGATAACCTGCTTCTTTGGCCGAGTTGAGGAATGCACTGAAAAGTGGATTTTTGCAGGGCCCTGTTTCAAGTGTCAGAGGACCTTCTATACCGTGGTATTTATCAGGTCCTTTAAGTCGGTTCTCAGCCCGTTTGAAATAAGGAAGATTATGGGCATAATTCCATTGTTCCATACCCTCCTCTTTGGCCCATTTTTCATAGTCCATAGCATTGCCACGGATATAAATCATACCGTTGATACTGGATGATCCGCCCAATACCTTTCCCCTGCCGTGAAAAATCTTACGGTTATGCATAAAGGATTCTGGTTCAGATTTATAACACCAGTCATAAAATTTATTTCCAATGGGGAACGTCAATCCCGCGGGCATATGGATAAAAATATCCCAGATATAATCTGGGCGGCCGGCTTCTATGACAAGAACATTGTTTGAAGGATCACGGCTGAGTCGATTAGCCAAAACACAACCGGCAGAACCTCCGCCAATTATTATATAATCATATTTTTTCTTCACTCTTAAAACTCCTTTACGCTAATTAATAAAAAATTTATTCAATCTTACCGAAAATATGTGCCACAGGTTATTCGCCTTTTGGCTTTATGCCGATATCTTCAGGTCTTACCATGATCCAGTTCTTGTCTCCCGTGACATCAAGGCCCAGTTCTTTTTCTTGCTCGGCACGCTTTTGATATTCTTTTCGAGTATTATTCCAGTCTTCTTCCTTATGATTGATCCACAGTTTTATTCCTCCCTTGCTGTAGTCGGAGTAAAACAACATAAAGTGGTCGCTAGGTGAGTCTCCAGCAACCATGACGGGATGTTTTAAAGGGTGTATATATTCTTTGATAGCTGCAACCTTACCTGCATACAGGGTATCGGGGCTCCAGATGGTTGGAGTAATTTCCATGTTATAATGGTCTTCTTTTGTAAAATTTTCATCCCAGAAATGACCATCTAAAATCTGTTTCCGGGCTGTGGTCACCTTTTGAGTCTTCCGATCTTTTAGAAGGCAGGAAAGGCCGATAACATTTTCAGGTTTGACATTTAGTCCGTACTTTGGATCGGAAACGATCATTCGTATCAAATCTTCAAGAGCGGCTGTGATCACATAGACTTCAATACCATTCATCTGCAAGGCATTGATTAACTCGCGCTGTGCCGGATAGATACGGGGTGATTCCTGCTGAAAATCAACCAATTTGCCTTTATTCCAGTGTTTACAATGTATCACTTTTCCATTGCGTGCAAACAAGTCATCCGCATGTTCTTTAAGTTGAGTGAGTGTGAAACCGGAAAAAATTTGGGCAAACCATGGATACCCAATCTTGTGATCTATATTGTAAAGTTTAAATCCATAAGAAATCAGTGTATCATCAGGTTGAAAAGGTATGATTTGGAGAGATGGGTCCATTGTATGCCTGGTTAAAATATCTTTATTTTCCAGATAAGCAAGGAGGGTTTCTTCCATATCCTGATGCCATATGGTGTTATCTGCATCAAAAACTGCATATTCTCCCTGGTGGGCCTGCAGATCGATAAGTTTATCGATCAATGCTGCTTCTTTTGTTGGCCAATATTTCAATATTTTATCTCCAAAAACAGGAGGTTGACAGAAATTTTCCCCTATACCTGCACCCAAAGGAAGTTGTATCGTTTATAT
>JAUCGD010000170.1 GCA_030377945.1 Desulfobacterales bacterium HSG17
ACCCATAAAGTAAGCTCTGAAAGAGCGTATTAAACTGTGGCAAATATTATTTTTCATAATCCGCCCTTTCAGGGCTTAAAATTTTGAATGTTTCCAGTCCCAGGCCGCTGGCCTGGGCTGTATTAATACGCCCCTCTGGGGCTTAAAATCATAAGTGTCGTTGTAGGGTTAATGCTGTTTGGATGTTTTTATAAAAAATTAAGTTTCTCAGGCTTTTGGAGGAAACATGACATCATTTATACCAAATTTTTTACCGGCTTTTGCAGCAAACCTGACTGCCATGATGATAAAAGCAGCAGGTTCGGAGTTTCGTGAACGATTCAGCCCCGCAGGAGTGCAGGAGGCTGTTAAACGATGTGTGGAACACGGCATTACAGCCCTTATCAGTTCATCTGATGAGCTTTCGTCAAAAAATGAACATATTCTGATAGATTGTTTTGATGACTATTTTCAATACAGGTCTGTTGTCCGAGAGTTGTCCAAAATCCTTCGAGGCAAAAAGCCTGATGTTGATGAACTGATTTTTTTGTTTGAGGAGGAAGCCGGGTATGATCTGGATGTCCTGCCCGGACTGGACATAAATCAGGGAATGCAGGCATTTATTGGCGCGTTTATGACTTCTGCAATACTTGAGCCGGAACTGAACCGGATTATACAGGCAGAGCAGCTTATAAAGCAGACCGAGGTTCAGCAGGATATTCTGGAAGAAGTGCGAAGGCTTATTGAATTTCTCCGCAAAGATGGAGGTCAGCAGGTTGTAGGCATTCGGGCAGGTCAGATTGAAGCCAGAAATGTGGTTAACGGAACACAGATTATTTATGAAATGGCAGCTCGGCCTGATATTCCTATACCGGAAAACACTGAAGAACAGCATTACCTGAGAACCCTTATTGAAAAATGCGATGTTCTGCAACTGGCAGTTATTGATGAATCCTGCACTGCTGATGATGCCATCCGAATATCTGATGTGTTCACATCCATGAACCTGACCCGGCAGCGGTTTCCTGACCAGAGTGTTGAGGATGTGCTGACCCGCAGGAAAGACATGGATTTAAAGCGGGAATCATCTGATAAACCTGTTTCCATACAGGCTGTTGAAGCAGCCGGAAGTATGCAGCGGCTGGTAATCCTGGGACAGCCGGGCAGTGGTAAAAGTACCCTGGTCAATTATATTGCGTCCAGGCTGGCTTTGAGATGTCTGGCAGATGGGGAAATATCCACTGAAGTATCAACAGATCTGCCTGGATTTACTGATGATGAAACTCCCCTGCCAGTACGGATAATCCTGCGCCACTTTGCAGCCTGGATTCCTTCAGGCACAAAGAAAAGCGCTGGTTTGGTGTGGGATTATATAAAGCATATGCTGGATCAGTGGGGATGCAGTTGTTATGAAGATGTGCGCCTGATTCTGCAAAACAGGGGTGGGGTTATTTTTTTTGACGGGCTGGATGAAGTCAGTGAAATAGATGAGGACAGCAAACGCTCAATTATAACAGAATCTATCCAGGAATTTTCAAGACCTTTATTGGATAAATGCCGGGTGATTATCACCTGCCGGGAATATGCCTATAAAAATACAGATGGGTGGAGACTTCCTGAAAAATTTTTCCCGGTTTCAGAACTGGCCCTGTTTGACATGGAACAGATCAGGGCATTTACACATATCTGGTATCAGGTCATAGGGCCTCAGAAAGAGTGGGGTGAGGCAAAACAAAAGGCTGAGGCTGAAAATCTGTATTCTGCCATTGATGCGCTGCCATATCTTAAAGAAATTGCTCAATATCCCCTGCTGCTTACTCTTATGGCACAGGTTCACGGAAGGGACGGCTCCCTGCCAAAGGACAGGGCAGACCTTTATGAACGTGCAGTCAACCTTCTTCTGGAACACTGGGATAACAGGCTTATCCGGGATGATGCAAGCGGTACATGCAGGAGAGAAAGCGGGCTGATATTAAGGCTTGGCATTCGCAGGGATACTCTGAGGTCTGTGCTGGAAAAGCTGGCTTTTACTGCTCATGAGTACCAGGAAGCAGAAAAAGGGCAAACAGGGCAGTGCGCTGATATTAACAAGCTGGATCTGCTGGAAGCTTTCAAGGATGAACTTGGAAGCCTGGATAAAGCGGAAAATGTTATTGAATATATCCGGGAACGGGCAGGGCTGCTCACAGCACAGGATAACAGGACATATACCTTTCCCCACCGTACATTTCAGGAATATCTGGCTGCTGCCCATATCATGAAACAGGGTGAATTTGATGAAATGCTGTTTGAAAGGGTGAAAAGAGACCTGAACTGGTGGCGGGAGGTCTTTTTGCTGGCTGCGGGTTATTCCAAAAGTGTTCCGCGCAATGTGTCAAATATGATTGATGTTATGCTGGCCCATAAACCGGAAGACAGCAGTGTTACATTAGAGCAGGCAGGATTTGCACAACTGGCAGCCCAGGCTTTGGTGGAAACTGATTTTATCAACTTTGTGGAAAAAGAGAAAAAGGAAACAGGGCAGGGGAGGTTTTCAAGGATTTTTGAACGGATTCAAATGTGGCTGGTTGAATCTTTGAAGGCTGATGAGACTTTGAAGCCTGTGGAAAGGGTGAAATCCGGCAGGTCTCTTGCAGAACTTGGTGATCCACGGAAGGAAGTCATGACTCTGGAGCATATGGAATTCTGCCTTGTGCCTGCCGGGGTGTTTTTCATGGGTGATGGGCAAGAAAAAGATTTGATTGATTTCCTGGATTATGATTACTGGATTTCCAGGCATCCTGTTACCAATGCCCAGTATGATGAATTTGTCAGGGCAGGCGGATATGAGCAGAGGCAGTACTGGAAGGAAGCAGAAAAAGAGGCATTTTGGAAATCAGGAAATTTCAAGGGCAACTATGACAGGTCTCCACGCAATAGACCATTTAATCACGGTTCACCTTTTAACTTATCAAATCATCCGGTTGTCGGTTTAACATGGTATGAAAGCCTTGCTTTTACCCGCTGGCTGACGGATTTTTGGAAGGAGCAGGGCATCATTGGCGCAAAACGGTGCATTTGTCTGCCTTCGGAAGCTGAATGGGAAAAGGCAGCCAGGGGTGGACAGAAAATACCCGGACCCGTAAAAACGGCTTGTGCTTTGGAAAAAGCTTGGGATAGTAAAGCGAATATGATTGTTAATCCTGATTCGGAACGGGAATATCCCTGGGTTGGTAAAATTGATGTTAATAAAGTAAACTATCGTGATACCGGTATTGAATCAACAAGTTCCGCAGGGTGTTTTTCATCTGGTATGAGTCCTTACGGATGTTTGGATATGTCTGGTAATGTTTGGGAGTGGACACGGAGTTTATGGGGAAAGAAGTATCCTTATAATCCAACTGATGGTAGAGAAAACGAATCTGAGAAACGAAATATAGCGCGCGTTGTTCGCGGCGGCTCGTGTTTCAACTCCTCTGATCTTGTGCTATGCGCTGCCCGTAACAGGTACGACCCTGACCTCAGGCACTACTTCAGGGGTTTTCGAGTGTTGTGCGCTCCCAATTCTGTTCGCTGAAAACTCTGATCTCTGTTACTCTGGGTTTTCTGAAATCTGATGCGAGCGAAGCGAGCGGCGATTTTTTTTGGTGGGTGGGGAACCATGATTCGTGTGATTAAATGATTTTCATGAAACGGTAGAGCCTCCCTACGTGGAGGCAAAGCACCGAAGGTGCTTTTAAATACACGCCTCCTCGTAGGGAGGCGCTACCATCAAAGGAGGATTACAGATGAATACAAAAAATACAGTGCGCTCCCAATTCTGACCGCTGAAAACTCTGATCTCTGGTACTCTGGGTTTTCTGAAATCTGATGCGAGCGAAGCGATCGGCGAATTTTTTTTGGTGGGGTGGGGAACCATGATTCTCATGATTAAATGATTTACATGAAACGGTAGAGCCTCCCTACGTGGAGGCAAAGCACCGAAGGTGCTTTTAAATACACGCCTCCTCGTAGGGAGGCGCTACCATCAAAGGAGGATTACAGATGAATACAAAAAATACAAAAGAACAAAGCAACACCCAAACAGGCGGCATTCATGCCAAAAACCTTAAAACCGAAAACCTTGTGGATGGTGTGCAGGTGCAGGGTGGACACGGAAATATCCCAGCCGGTCTTGCAGAGCTGGCAAACGCAGTTAAGGGCGGAGGCATACATGCAGATAATCTTGAAGCCAAAAACACAGTTACCGGGCTTCAATACATAGCAGACCCCCAAAATCCAAAACAGGATGAACTTCTTAAAGAGGTTGCTGCATTGCGTGAAAATATTGAAAAGTCGGTCAAGGCAGGTGAAATTACAGATAAGGCAGATGCAGAAGATATTCAGGGTGATCTGGTCAAAGTGGAAAAAGAACTGGCACTTCTTCAGCCCAAACCCAGGAGAATAGTTTCAAGCCTGAAAAATGTAACGGAGATTATGAACGAAACCGAACAAACCCTGAAAGCAGGTGGCAAAGTTCAGGCACAGGCCATAAAACTGGCCCCCACTGCTGCGGCAATTTATGCTGCGGCATCAGCTTTTTTCGGGGTATAATGAATCAATTAAAACCTTATCCAAATGCTGAAACACTTCCCCTGAAGTAAATTCAAAAGCAGGCAATTGCTTAGGTGCGGAATTGCTTTACCGCCTGCTCCATACCTCAAATGCAAAAAATGAATTTGGAATCTGTCTGTTAAAATGTAATGATACAGGCAGGAATTATGAACCTGTCAGCAGGGACATGGGATCTGACGGTGAGGCATTGACAAGGGCAGTGCTTCTTTATTCCCTGCTTATTTCCATGAGACAAAAGCGTTTTCATAGAAAATATGAGCGTATCCCGGCCTTTCTTATTTTAGACAACCCTATTGGAGTGTGCAATCGTTCGGATTTTCTTGATGCACAATTAAAGGTTGCCAAAGCCCTGGGCATTCAATATGTCTGCCTGACAGGTATTAATGATACAGAATCCCTTGAATTGTTTGAACACAGGATAGCAGTCCGAAAAAATAACAGGCAGATCAACATTGACGGAAATCTGTATAATATGCTGGAAATTTACGAACAGAATAGACATTATCGGAAATAAAATTTACCTATTTATTCCCCCCTTGAGGGGGGCAAGGGGGGTGTTTTTGAACAGAAATACTGCGTTAGACACCCCCCTGCCCCCCTCAAGGGGGGATTTTTAACTACAAACCTTATTTCCGATAATGTCTAATGTGGAGAAAGCTTAAGGATAATTTTTTAAGCAGCAGAATTGAGGCTGTTTTGGCTTGTTCCCGAACAAAACAGGTGAAGCCATCCCTATGGCAATCATTGACAATCCACCTGCCTTGTCATAATTTTTACAAATCATTCACAAACAACTGAGGTGGCTCATGAATAAAAATAATGCAGAAACTATTAAGCAGGTTTTACAATATAAAGACGGAGATTGGAAAGAGTTAACAAGGGAATTAATAGGTGAAGAGCCTTTGTTGATTCAGGTGGAAGGCAATCCTTATGCGGTTGTCATGCGCACAATCGGGGATGAACTTTTCCATGCTGCCGGGTTCTGCCTTGCAGAAGGGCTGGCAGACAGGCCCGAAGATTTTGCTTCAATCGGGTTTTGTAAGGAAATGGACTCTAATGTTGTCACCATAACATTGAATCCCCAAAGGCGGGTAAAGGTTGCACATCTTCTTGAAAGACGTGGATTTATCAGCCAGACAAGCTGCGGTATATGCGGGAAGGAACTGATATGTGATCTTCAGCAGATTTTAAAACCAGTGTCAGATAAAACTTATATTTCTGTTGAACAGGCAGAGTCCTGTGTTACCCGGCTTTCAGAATCCCAGAAATTATACAGGGACACAGGAACTTCCCATGCTTCCATGATCTTTAATTCCCGGTTCGAGCAAATGTCTGCTGCTGAAGATGTTGGCCGCCATAATGCACTGGACAAGGCTATTGGAAAAGTTTTCATGGATGGGAAACTTTCTGAAGCCTGTGTTGGTGTCATGTCTTCCAGGATAAGTTATGAACTGGTTCAAAAGTCGGCCAGGGCACAGATTGAGATTCTTATCGGCATGTCTTACCCCACAGCCCTGGCTGTGGAACTGGCAGACAGTCTTAATATGAGTATTGCCTGCATCAGTGAAAAAAAAGGGTTTTTGGTTTTCTGCGGTCAGGAAAGGTTTGGACCGGGAAAAGGTTAGACCGGATAAGCTTGGGCCGGATAAGTTTGAACCGGGAAAGACCGGGAAAAAATGGATAATAAATATACAAACAACCTGATAAATGAATCAAGCCCTTAAACGGTAGCGCCGCCTTACACGGCGGCAACTAAGTTATATACTTGATGCTCATAGGTTCCGGTGAATTTATTAATTAAAAGCTTTTTAGGGATTTGCCAAATATTAATCTACCCATGCGGCCTGGAGCTAAAGCTCCAGGCTATAAGCTGAACCAGGCTAAAACCTGCTGTTAAAGTCATATTTTGTTATTTATTCAGCACCCTTTAGATGCGCATGATTACCTGCAAGAAATGCAGAAATGGCTTGACCGGGAAGATAAGACATTCAGTAATTTTCCAGGATTTGGGGAGCAGTTTGAAGATGCCCTGGATTTTTTATATCCAAATGAACTGGAAGAATCTGACTGGGAATATGTTAATCCTCTGGTTGCTTCTGATAAAAAAAGAATTCCTGAAGATAAGAAAATATTGCTTCCCTCCACAGATTAGCCTTTGATGAAGATGAGTTTTTGAAATTATTAGCCATATCAACAGAATTATCACTTCAGACGGAGAAAGCTATTGCACTTGCTCGTTCATGTGGTACTTCTGATGAACTTTTTGGAATCTATGCAGAATATTTTAGATGGAAACAAGATTATTTAACAGCTAATATTATGGGACTTA
>JAUCGD010000171.1 GCA_030377945.1 Desulfobacterales bacterium HSG17
CATTGCAACAAGGCGCCAAGCAACCTTGCATTTGACAGTTTAAGCAGGGGCGTTTGCGTTTGCCGACTTCTCGGTCATTGCATTTTCTTAGTTTGAACGTGCGATCAATCAGTTTAAGGGTCTGACGGACAGCATGAGAACTAGTATAGGGTCCAAAATAAAGTGCGCCGTCTTTTTTGACTTTTCGGACAATTTGTAGATTTGGATACTTGGAATGAAGATCAATGCGCAAAGAGGGATAACGTTTATCGTCTTTTAGATTAATATTATATCGAGGCCGATGGCGTTTGATCAAATCCGCTTCTAATATCAGCGCTTCTTTTTCTGTAGCGGTAACAATTGTCTCAAGGCGGGATATACTGTTGATCAAGGCAGTCGTTTTGGGGTCTCTGTCCTTTTGGTGCCGAAAATAGCTGGATAGTCTGGTTTTAAGCTTAGCTGCTTTTCCAACATATATAATTTCATCCCCTGCGCTATACATTAGATATACGCCGGGTTGATTCGTTGTTTCACCAAGCTTGTTGCGGATATTGTCGGCCACTGATCAACCTGTAAAAAGCTCCAATTTTTTTAATCCTTGAATTTGATCCCTTAGTAAAGCGGCTTTTTCAAATGAGAGCGCACGCGCTGCTGTCCGCATCTCTTTTTCGAGGGAATCAATGGTTTTCCTGATATCTTCAGAACTATTGAAATGGATTTCGGTTTCCTGAACTTTCGTTATTTCCACATAATCGGCTTCATATATGGAATCATAAATTGAACCGATTTCTTTTTGGATGGATTTCGGTGTAATGTTGTGTTTTTGATTGTATTCATTCTGAATCACCCTGCGCCGATTGGTTTCATCAATGGCGGCGGTCATGGAGGCGGTTTTTACATCGGCATACAACAAAACCTTTCCATTTATATTCCGTGCAGCACGCCCGAAGATCTGAATTAAAGACCTGGCACTTCGAAGAAAGCCTTCCTTGTCTGCATCCATAATGGCCACCAACGCGACTTCCGGAATATCCAGCCCTTCCCGCAGCAGGTTAATACCTACCAATACATCATATTCACCCTCTCGTAGCTCGCGAATCAACTCCATGCGCTCCAATGTTTTAACTTCAGAATGCAGATACTTGATGCGGATACCCAGGTCGGCATAGTAGTCCGTAAGATCCTCCGCCATCCGTTTTGTCAGGGTTGTAATCAGAACACGTTCTCCATTTTCAATCCGCATTCTGAGTTCCGTCAATAAGTCATCCACCTGATGTGTCGCCGGACGAATTTCAATTTCTGGATCAATCAAACCGGTGGGACGTACGATCTGCTCCACCGGTGGGTTGTCTCCGATAATATCAAGTTCGTAATCAGCGGGTGTGGCGGATACGAATATGGTCTGGCGGATACGTTTTGTGAACTCATCGAACCTTAATGGGCGGTTATCCAAGGCTGAAGGCAATCGAAAACCATATTCCACCAATGTACCTTTGCGGGAACGATCACCTTTGAACATGGCCCGAACTTGGGAAACGGCGATATGGCTTTCATCAATAAAAAGGGTAAAATCCTCCGGGAAATAGTCCAGTAGTGTAGGAGGTGGCTCACCTGGCTCTCGTCCAGTGAGGTGACGGGAATAATTTTCAATCCCATTGCAATACCCGATTTCGCGGATCATTTCCAAATCAAAAAGTGTTCGTTCTTCAATGCGCTGGGCCTCAATCAGCTTGTTGACATCATGGAAGTAATCCGTGCGGTTCTTGAGTTCGTTTTTGATAGTTTGGATCGCCCGCTTTAAAGTTTGGGATTTTGTTACATAATGGCTGGCCGGAAAGATCGCCGTTCGTGGTACAGCATGGAGCACAGACCCTGTTAAAGGGTTGATTTCCGAAATTGATTCGATTTCATCCCCCCAATAATCCACCCGAATAGCTTTTTCCTCTTCATAGGCAGGGAAGATTTCAACCCGGTCGCCTCTGACCCTGAAAACGCCGCGATGAAAATCCATATCATTGCGTTCATATTGGATGGCTACAAGGTCTTTTAGCATTTTATTACGAGGATATTCAGTACCTGTTTCAAGCTCCACCCGCATGTCCAGATACTCTTCCGGAGCACCCAGTCCATAAATGCAGGATACGCTGGCAATCACAATCACATCCCGACGGCAAAGAACCGACCGGGTGGCTGAATGCCGTAATTTATCAATCATATCATTGATGGCAGAGTCTTTTTGGATATAAGTGTCACTTGAGGGGATATAGGCTTCCGGCTGGAAATAATCATAGTATGAAACAAAATATTCAACTGCATTTTCAGGAAATAGATTTTTAAATTCATTGAACAATTGACCGGCAAGGGTTTTATTGGGTGCAAAAATCAGGGCCGGTCGGCCTAATTCGGCAATTACGTGTGCCATGGTAAAGGTTTTACCGGAACCGGTAACCCCCAATAGCACTTGATGCGGAAGATTTTGCAGTATACCCTGGCTCAGCTTTTTAATGGCCGCCGGCTGATCACCTTGGGGTTTATAATCTGATACCAGCTTAAAGATACCCAATGAATCTATATCCTATTTGTCATATTTCCAGATTGTACCTTCAGGTCGATCTTCCAAAACAATATCCATTTCAGCCAATTGATCTCTGATTTCATCAGCCCGGGGCCAGTTCTTGGTTTTACGGGCTTGAAGACGTTCGGCGATCAATTGATCGATTTGGGCGGCATCAATACCTTGGCGGCTCGTGGCGGTATTCTGTCGGTTTGTAAAAAAAGTATCGGGGTCATCGTTGATGAGCCCTAAAATTCGGGTCATTTTTTGAGCATCCATCACATTTTGCCGGATTGGTTCAGAGGGTAAGTCCGATTGATCCATTAGGCGGTTTGTTGCTCGTATGGTTTCAAATAGAATTCCAAATCCGCGGGCCGTATTAAGATCATCATCCATGGCCTCTTGAAATTGATCCCAAAAAGAACCCGCTGCAGGCTTTGATTTGTCATTAAGATTTTCCATATATGGCTGGCTGCGTTTGAAAAATGAATACAGCTTAATCAGATTCCCGTCGGCTTCCTGTATGGCTTGTTCAGTGTAATCCAAAGGGTGACGATAGTGGTTGGACAGAAGGAATATTCGAATTGTTTCAGGGTGTGTTTCCGTCAAAATTTCTTGGATTGTAACAAAGTTCCCCAAAGATTTGGCCATTTTTTCATGATTGATGTTCACCAAACCATTGTGCATCCAATATTTGACGAAGGTCCGGCCAAAAGCAGCTTCAGATTGAGCAATCTCATTCTCATGATGGGGGAAAATGAGATCCTTGCCGCCGCCATGGATGTCAAATGTATCGCCCAACAGGGATTTCCCCATGGCAGAGCATTCAATGTGCCATCCCGGTCGTCCTTTTCCCCATGGGCTTTCCCAAAAAGGCTCGTTTGGCTTGGCGCTCTTCCACAAAGCAAAGTCATGGGGACTTTGTTTTCGCTGGTCAACGGCGACCCTGGCGCCTGCTTCCAGCTCATCCAGGCTGCGACCGGATAATTTTCCGTACCCCTCGAATTGGTTAACCCTGAAATAAACATCCCCTTCCACGCAGTAGGCAAAATCCTTTTGGATCAAGTTTTCAATAACCTGAATTATATCATCTATATGGTCTGTGGCTCGAGGTTCAAAAGTAGCACGGCTAACATAGAGGGCATCCATATCCCGATAAAAGGCCTTAATATAAGTTTCCGCAATTTCTTTGGATGTTCTGTTTCGTTCATTGGCACGCTTGATGATTTTATCATCAATATCAGTAAAATTACGAGCATAAATAACCTTCAGCCCTTTTTCTTCAAAATACTTTTTGAGTGTGTCAAAGAAAACCACTGAACGAGCGTGGCCGATATGACAATCGTCATAAACCGTTGGGCCGCATACATATAACCGAACATGACCGGGTGTTATCGGGTCAAAGTTTTCCTTTTGCCGTGACAAAGTATTGTAAATTCTGATGCTCATTTAAATATCCAAATCGTTATTCTATTTTGATGCCACTTTATCCACAAGGACTATGCAGCCGGCAGCCATCCCTTCTCCGTTGCCGATATACCCAAGCCCTTCAGTAGTGGTCGCCTTAATATTAATTAATGTCTCGCTTATATTTAGCACTCGGCTGAAATTGGCCCTCATCTTGCTTGTATAGGGTGCGACCTTGGGGGCCTCGGCCATGAGTGTACAATCCATATTTATAATTCCATATCCTTCCTTACTGATTTTATCGTTTACAATAAGCAAAAGTTTCATGCTGTCAATCCCATGATAGGCTGGATCATGATCTGGAAAATGCAGGCCGATATCCCCTAAACCGGTTGCCCCCAGCAAAGCATCACAAACCGCATGAGTTAAGACGTCTGCATCGGAATGACCCAATAAGCCGTAATCATATGGTATTTTAACGCCGCCGATAATCAACGGCCGACCTTTTACCAGTTGATGAACATCATATCCCTGTCCGATACGCATATAATTCATTTTCCTGAGGCAGTTTTCAGTTCACCTAAGTCATAGGAGGGATGGATAATGAATCTTACAGAATTTTTGGACCAATTGTTGAATTTTTTTCCGTAACGTATAAATGCCATTATCATTCTCAAGTAGTTCCAAATCAAGGTCCCATTGAGTAGCTTCGATATCATTCGGCAAATTTAATTTTTCCGGGGTGAAACCAAGAGTTATCACTTGGGAAGGTTTTTGTGTACGTATAAGATCTGAAAAACTGTATATCCTGCGAAAGGCCACATCATGACCGATCTCCGCCATAGCTTTTTCCATCATCGGGTCCAAAGATTTTCCCGGATCCATTCCAGAACAAAGAACCCTAATCCTTCCTTTGGTCTCAAGCTCCATAAAAGCGGTCGCCATCTGAACAAGTGAATTCCCAAAACGTCCTACAAAAAGTACTGTAGGGCGATTCAACAAGGGGCCTATGACTTCTTCCGTTGCTTTTTTTACATCATCCATAACCGTGGGATGTTTTTCCATAGCACCGATAGACTCGATTTTGGGATAATACAAACCACCGCATTGCTTCATATCAAGTGCATCGAAAAAATATTTGGCTGTAAGCTCTAAACCATCGAAAAGATTCTTTCCTTTACTGGCACCGGCAGACAAGACAAATCCACGACGAAATGATTTTCGCGGGTCCGTTAAATTTAATTTATATTTTCGAGCCCAATAAAGCTGACAACGATCCACCAAAGCTTTTAATTGTGCCGTCATATTGAAAAAGAATATTGGGGTAGACAGGATAATGACATCCGCTTCACGCAAATCAGAATAAATTTCATCCTTCATATCGTCTTTTATAGGACAAAATCCTTTTTTTTCGCAGACAATCAGTTCATCACAGGGCAATATATTACGACTGCAAACATCAATGGTTTCCACTTCAGCACCCATTTTGCGTGCTTCTTGGAGAAAACAAGACAGTAGAAAAGCGGTGTTGCTCTTTTTTCGCGGGCTGCCGTTAAGTCCAAGTATACGTAACATATCTCTCCCCTACTTTTGATGACAGCCTTTGCAACGGGTAGGACCGGTAGTGTCTCCGGCCTTTTTCATTTGTCGGTGGCATTTCATACAAAGCGTATTCATAATTTTTTTGCTCCTTAAATCCCCATCTTCTTTCAATTGCCATAAAATTCCAGTAGTTTGTGGAAAATTAGAATGGCACACAGTACAATCCTTAAGTGAATTTTGATGTGTCCTGTGAGGGAATTGGATATCGCCGGTGGTACCACCGAAGATACTTATATTTTCCGCACCCTGATTTTGCTCCGCACTTGTTGAAATTTCAACAAGGACAAATAATAATAAAGTGCAAATCATAGCAATATTACGAATCATGTTAAATGAAATCTTCACCCGATAATAAATGAAAATCAATAAACAAAACGGGTTTGATGAGTAGTGTCGACTACCCGATTCAGACCCGCATTGAATTTCCCAAACTTTAAAATTAGACTCCACCGGAAAGAGTGCACTGTTGAAAATCGATTTCCTTACCACAGTCTTTGCACTTATGGGGTTTGTCAAACTCATCTGAAAAAATTTCAATTTCTTTTTCACAATTGGGACATTTACACGAAAAGGATTGGAGGTTTTTGAATTGCTCGAATCCAGGACAATGTGTGGGTGTTGACATGGCTCATACTCCTTTTTTCATGAAATGTTCGTAGTTTACATATTCGGCGGCCTAATAAATAATGGCCGCCGAAAAAAATGGTCTATAGACCCAACGGTTTTCTATTTAATCCGCTGATCGGTCCCGCTGTCCTGACAATCCGGTGTATAGCATGAATTATCAACAAAATCGCATTTTTGTTTACAAGACGGGCAGGTATCCGGTGGTGTATCCATTTCCATAGTATAACCACATTTGGTGCATTTCCAGCTGGACATAATTATCATTCCTTACATAACAATTCAATTTTAGTTCGGCTATGCTTTCCAAAGGCCATGCAAGTTACAGTATTCACGCGCTGAAACTTCATCAGCAGTGATCGCAAAAGTTGCTTCCGGCGCATCCCCCGGATTTAAAAATTGACGATAAACCTTACCATCGGCAAGCAGCTCAACAAATTGGATATAATGTTTTTCCTCCATCGGGTGTGCTACGCTTCCGACCTTTACCGTAATACCGGAATCAGTTTTTTCAATAACCGGAACATGTTTTTCCTTGGCAGCGTCAACCGTATTTTCCGCCATAAGTTTCATGGGTTGGCCACAACAAGCAAGCTCCCCTCCAGCACCTACTAAAACTTCAACGATATTTCCACATAAATCACATTTGTAGACTTCCAAGCGGTCCGCCATTTTAATGCC